>JBIOWI010000193.1:0-13204 GCA_044868325.1 Hyphomicrobiaceae bacterium | reverse complement strand
AGGGACGCGGCAGCACATGCGACCTGGCCGCCTCGGCGCGGGACACCACCCGGCCGTCGGCCACCGGGATGCCCGCCGCGCGCATCGTCGCCTTGGCCTGCTCCTTGTGCATCGCCAAGGCGGAGGCGCGAACGCCGGAATGCGTGTAGGGTATGTCCAGCAACTCGAGCAAACCTTGGACGCACCCGTCCTCGCCCAGGCGGCCGTGGAGAGCGTTGAAGCACACGTCGGGCTTGGTCTCGGCGAGCCGCTGGGCTAGGTCGCGGCCCACGTCGATGGGGGTCACTTGGTAGCCGGCGCTTCGGAGCGCCTCGGCGCAGGCCTTGCCGGAGTCGAGGCTCACCTCCCGCTCGGCGGAGAGGCCGCCCATCAGCACCGCCACGTGGTTGAACCGGCGCGGATCACCCTTGAGATCCTTGGCGACGCTCATTGTGCGAATGCCTCCACCAGTGCCTCCCCGACGGGCCGCCCGGCAAGCGGCACACCGATGCGGATGATCTCCCAATGGAGCTCGTGGCCGCTCGCCGCCTTGACCCGGGCGCGCACCGTCTCGCCGAGGCGCTCGATGTCCTCGGCGGAGGCGTTGCGGTCGTTGATCAGGAAGTTGCAGTGCATCTCCGAGACCTGGGCGCCGCCGATGCGCAGGCCGCGGCCGCCGGCAGCGTCGATCAGCTTCCAGGCGCTGTTGCCCGGCGGGTTCTTGAAGGTGGAGCCTCCGGTGCGCTCCTTGATCGGCTGGTTGGCCTCGCGGTACTCCGCCACCTCGTTCATCTCCTTGAGGATCGCCGCCTGCTCCCCGGGGCTGCCCAGGTAGAGGGCCTCCGTGAAGATCCAGTCCCTCGGCACGCCGCTGTGGCGATAGGTCAGCCCCATGTCGGAGAGCGCCAAGCGATGCAGGTTGCCCCTGCGATCCACGGCCTGCGCCTCGACCAGCGCATCCTTGGTCTCGCGGCCGTGCGCGCCGGCATTCATGCGCAGCGCGCCGCCGATCGATCCGGGGATGCCGCGGTAGAAGGCGAGCCCGGCGATGCCCGCATCTGCAGCGGCGCGCGCGAGCTTGGCATCGGGGACGGCGGCCCCGGCGCGGATGCGGTGGCCGGGCTCCACGGCGATCTGCGCGAAGCCGCGGCCCAGCCGGATCACGACGCCGGGCACGCCGCCGTCGCGCACCAGCAGGTTGGAGCCGAGGCCTATCACCGTGACCGGGAGATCGGCGGGGATGTTGGCGAGGAAATAGGCGAGATCCTGGGCATCCGCCGGTACGAACAGGACCTGGGCGGGACCGCCCACCCGGAACCACGTGATATCGGCGAGAGACTGGTTGCCGGCGAGCCGGCCGCGCAGCTCGGGCAGCCTCGGAGCGAGGTCTGGGACGAGGTCGGGGAAGCTCACGCCGCGCTCCCGCTCCGCAGCGGCCCGGATATGGCCATCGGCCCCGCCGCCAGCCATTCGGGGAGCGCGTGCGCCCATTCCGTGCTGTTGCCCGCGCCCAGGCACACGACCATGTCGCCCGGCGCCACGGAGAGCCGCAGCATGGGGGCGATCTCGCGCTCGCTGTCCACCGCGGCGACGTCCTTGTGGCCCCTGGCGCGGATCGCCTCGGCCAGCGCCGCGTGGCTGATGCCGTCGATGGGGGCCTCGCCGGCCGTGTAGAGGGGCGCGACGATGACGCTGTCGGCATCGCCGAAGCTGGCGGCAAACTCGTGGAACAGGTCGCGCACGCGGGTGTAGCGGTGCGGCTCCACCACCGCGACCACGCGGCCACGGGCACCGGCCCGCGCCGCCTTCAGCACGGCGGCGATCTCAACCGGATGGTGGCCGTAGTCGTCGTAGACCTCCACGCCGTTCCAGGTGCCGGTGAGCTGGAACCGGCGCCTGACGCCGGAGAAGCCGGCCAGCGCGCTGCGGATGGCCGCATCGGGAATGCCGGCCTCGCTGGCCGCCGCGATGGCCGCCAGCGCATTGAGCGCGTTGTGATGGCCGGCCAGCGGGATGCTCCAGCCGTTGAGGGGGCGCTGGCCCCCCCGCACGCGGGGCCCAAGCTGAGCATCGAGCACGGTGGAGGCGCCGTCGGCGCGCACGGACTTGAGCAGGAGGTCCGCGCCCGGCGTGGTGCCGTAGGTCAGCAGCCGGCGGCCGTCGCGTCTCAGCTGCAACCGCTCGATCAGCCGGCCCACCACGGGGTGGTCGATGCAGGCCACGGCGAGGCCGTAGAACGGAATGCCGCGGAAGAACGCCTCGTAGGCCCGATGCATGTTCTCGACTGTCTCGAAGTAGTCGAGATGCTCCGGGTCGATGTTGGTGACCACGCCGATCTGGGTGGGAATCTTCACGAAGGTGCCGTCGGACTCGTCGGCCTCCACGATCATCCACGGCCCCTCCCCGCGCCGAGCGTTGGAGCTCCACTCGTTGATGATGCCGCCGGTGATGACGGTCGGGTCGAGGCCGGCCGCATTGAAAATGTGGGCAATGAGGGAGGTGGTGGTGGTCTTGCCGTGGGTGCCCGTCACCGAGACGGTTGCATAGAGCCGCATCAGCTCGGCCAGCATCTCGGCGCGGCGGATGATGGGCAGGCCCCTGGCGCGCGCCGCCTCCAGCTCCGGGTTGCCGGGCTTGACCGCCGTGGAGATCACCACGTAGCGCGCGCCCACCAGGTTCACCGCATCGTGACCGACGAACACGCGCATGCCCTTGGCGCGCAGGCGCCGGACGTGGGCGCCGTCCTTCTGGTCGCTGCCCTGCACGGTGTAGCCGCGGGAGTGCAGGATCTCGGCGATCGCGCTCATGCCGATCCCACCGATGCCGAGGATATGCACGGGGCCCATGTCGGCGGGCATTTGCATGGCTGTTACGTTTTCCCTCGCTGGCGGCCCCGACGCCGCATTCTTGTTGGAGCGGATGTTACGCGCTTTGCGGCCGACGGCCTATCAGCTCTTCTACAAGATCGGCTAAACGGGTTACCGCATCCGGACGGCCCTGCGCCCTGGCCGCTGCCGCCGCCCCGGCCAGCTTGTCCGGGGACGCAAGCAGGTCGGCGAGCGCCCCGGCGAGGAACTCCGGGGTGTAGTTCTTCTGCTCCAGGCACCAGGCGGCGCCGGCGTCGGACAGGCGGAGTGCGTTCTGCAACTGGTCGTTGTCCACGGCGTGCGGCAGCGGCACCAGGATGGCCGGACGGCCCATCACGGTGAGCTCCGCCACGGTGGAGGCGCCGGCACGGCCGATGACGAGGTGCGCCTTCGCCATCTCCCCAGGCAAATTGGGGAAGAACGTAGCGAGCTGCGCCTTGACGCCCGCCCTCCAGTAAGCCTCCTTGACGCGGCCCATGTCCTCCTCGCGGCACTGCTGCACAACGAGGAGGCGGGAGCGCACGTGCGCCGGCACCAGGGCCAGCGTCTCGGGCAGCGCATCGGCGAAGAAGCGGGCGCCCTGGCTGCCGCCGAACACGAGGAGGTTGTAGGGGCCGTCCTCGGGCGGCGGCTCATACGGCTGGGACGCCCAGGCGACCACCAGGTCGCGCACCGGGTTGCCTGTCATCCGGGCCTTGCCCTGCGTGCGGCCGTCGAGGAGCTTGGTCTGCTCGAAGGAGGTGGCGATGGCGGTGACGTAGGCCGCCAGGGAGCGGTTGGCGCGCCCCAGAACGGCGTTCTGCTCGTGGAGTGCGGTGGGCACGCCGCTCAGGCGTGCGGCCACCAGCGGCGGGAAGGCGGGGTAGCCGCCGAAGCCGACCACGGCGGCAGGCTTCACCTTGCGCATCAGCTTCAGCGACGAGGCGATGCCGAGTGTCAGCGACCACGCAGCCCGCCCCAGGCCGGTGACCGACTTGCCGGTCGGGCTGGCGGAGGGGACGCGGTAGACGGCGCGTGCGGGGAAGCCCGCGTCGTAGCGGTCGGCCCGCATGTCGGTGACGAGATCGACAGCGATGCCACGGCGGTCAAGCTCCTCCGCGAGCGCGAACGCCGGGAACAGGTGACCGCCCGTGCCGCCGGCGGCGAGCATGACGGATTGGGTGATCGGAGAGGACCGGTCGGGCATCGTCGTCAGATCGATTCGGAGTGTGCGCCCGTAGGCGCGAATGCGGGCTTTTTCGTGTGGCCGAGTGCGGCCCCCCGTGCAGCCCCGGGGGCGGCCCTGCGTCGCGTCAGCGCGAGCAGCATGCCGAGCCCGAGGCTGGTGGCGAGCGTCGAGGACCCGCCGATGGAGATGAACGGCAGCGTCATGCCCTTGGTCGGCAGCAGGCCGGTGTTGACCGCCATGTTGATGATGGCCTGCAGCCCGAACAACAGGGCGAGGCCCATGGCGCCGAGGCGCAGGAAGTCGTCGTCCTCGCCCATCTGCCGGGCGAAGGCGCGCACCACGACGAGCGCGAACAGCCCCAGCAGCACGAGGCAGACGAGCGCGCCATACTCCTCGGCGATCACGGCGAAGATGAAGTCGTTGTGGGCGTCGGGCAGAACACTCTTGATGGTGCCCTCGCCCGGCCCTCGCCCGAGCAGCCCGCCCTCGATGAAGGACTGTCGCGCCCGGCCCGTCTGGTAGCTCTCGCCGGCGCCGCTCAGAAAGCGGTCGACGCGCAGGCGCACGTAGCCGATCGAGGTGTAGGCGGCGGCGAATCCCGAGGCCAGCATGGCCAGGAACGCCGTGAACCACAGCACCGAGCCGCCGGCGAGGAAGAACAGCGCGCACCAGACGAGGCTGACGAGCAGCGCCTGCCCCACGTCGGGCTGCAGGGCGAGGAGTCCCGCAAGCAGGAGATAGAGACCGAACGCCAGCGGCAGCGCCGGCATGTCCGGCCGGCGGCGTCCCTCGGCGAGGAACCAGGCGCAGAGCACGACGAAAGCGGGCTTGGCGAACTCGGAGGGCTGCACCGAGTAGCTGCCGAGATGCAGCCAGCGCCGCGCGCCGTTGATCTCGGCCCCGCTGGTCAGAACGAGCAGCAGAGCGACGAGGCACACGGCGAACGCTGCGAGCGCCAGCCTGCGTATCCGCGCGGGCGACAGGAGGGATATGGCCAGCATGAGCGTGAGGCCGAGTGCGATGAACAAGAGCTGCCGCTCGACGAAGTGGTAGATCGGCAGGCCGCGCTTGATGGCGATGGCCGGGCTCGCCGCCAGCGACAGCACCACGCCGGCCCCCGCGATGGCCAGGATCGACGCAAGCAGCATCCGATCGACGGTGAACCACCAGTCGGTGAGCACGCTCTTCTCGGCCCGGGAGAGGGTCATGGCCCACCTCGCCACGAGCGCCACGCGAATCCCCTCTCCCCGCTTGCCAGTGCAGGGTCAGACCCCTCGCCTCTACGTTTGAGAGATGCACTGAGGTCCGACGCGAGGGGTCTGACCCCGTGCGACGCCCCGTGCGACGTCGGAGTGTGTGGCAGCCCCTCACCCCGCGCCGATGGAGCGCGTGGCAAGGTTGGCGATGCGCGGGGAGAGGGAGGTGCGGTCACGTCGGCCCTCCCTTCAGCTCGATGCCCGGCAGGGAGGCGACCAGGGTGCGGAAGGCATCGCCGCGCACCTCGAAGTTGCGGTAGTGGTCGAAGGAGGCGCAGGCCGGCGAGAGCAGCACCACGGGCTCGGGCGCGGCGCTCGCTGAGGCATCCGCCGCGGCGGCAGCCACGGCGTTGTCGAGGGTGCCGCAGCGCACATAGGGCACGTGGCCTTCGAGCGTGGCGGCGAACTCCTCGGTCGCCTCGCCGATCAGGTAGGCCTTGGCGACGCGCGGGAAGAGCGCCGTAAGCGACTCGATGCCGCCCGCCTTGGGCCTGCCGCCGAGAATCCAGAGCACGTCGCGCTCGAAGGCGGCCAGCGCCGTGGCGGCGCTGTCGGCGTTGGTGGCCTTGCTGTCGTTGATGAACAGGGAGCGCCCGATCCGTCCGATCTCCTCCAGGCGATGCGGCAGGCCGGGGAAGGTCTTGAGCGCCGCAGCCACCTGCGCCGCCGACACACCGAGGTGCAAGGCCGCGGCGCTGGCGGCGAGCGCGTTCTGGATGTTGTGCCGGCCGCGCAGCGAGCCGATGCCGGCGAGGTCGGCGAACGCCCCCGCCGGTCCCGTCCAGGGCGCGCCGCTCACAAGCGTGCCGTCCCTCGCGTACCAGCCGTGGCGCACGCGCGAGCGCGCCGAGAGGATATCCACCCAACCGCGGTCGGCGAGGCGCAGGCGCTCGGCGGTGCCGCGGCACCAATCGTCGTCATCGCCAACAACGGGATGCCGCGCATCCTGCACAAGCCGCGCCTTGAGGCCGGCGTAGGTCTCCATGGTGCCGTGACGGTCGAGATGGTCGGGTGTGACGTTGAGCAGGATGCCGACGGTGGGCACCAGGGTAGGCGTCAGCTCGATCTGGAACGACGACATCTCGATCGCGTGGCAGCGGCTGGGCTCTGGCGGCTCGAGGGCCAGCACCGCGGTGCCGATGTTGCCGCCCATCTGCACGTCCCTGCCGGCCGCGCGCAGGATGTGCGCCGTCAGCGCCGTGGTCGTCGATTTGCCGTTGGTGCCCGTGATGGCGACGAACGGCGCCTCGGGGGCGCGGCGCGCCCGCTCGCGGGCGTAGAGCTCGATGTCGCCGATGATCTCGACGCCGGCGTCTCTCGCCTTGCGCACCACCCAGTGCGGCTCCGGATGCGTGAGCGGCACGCCCGGGGCCAGCACCAGGGCGGCGAAACGGCTCCAGTCCGCCTCGGCGAGGTTCTCGACGGCCACGCCGATCTTCGCGGCGGCCTGTCGGCCGGCGGCGTTGTCATCGCCGGCAACGACGCTCGCACCGCCGGCCGCCAGCGCGCGGCAGCTCGCAAGCCCCGACTTGCCGAGCCCGAACACGGCAACAGTGCGTCCGGCGAAGGTGGTGACGGGTGTCATGGCTGAATCTTAAGCGAGTCGCAGATGAACGAGGGGAATAGGGAGTAGGGAGTAGGGAATAGGGAGTAGGGGGAGTGGCGTCACGCTTTATGTCTACTCCCTACTCCCTAATTCCCTACTCCCGGTGTCGGACCCGCCGGGTCCGACACCATCTACCGCAGCTTCAACGTCGCGAGGCTGACGAGGGCCAGCACGACCGAGATGATCCAGAAGCGCACCACGACGGTCGACTCGCGCCAGCCCTTCTCCTCGAAATGATGGTGCAGCGGCGCCATTCGGAACACGCGTTTGCCCGTGAGCTTGAACGACAGCACCTGGATGATGACCGACATCGTCTCCAGCACGAACAGGCCGCCGACGATGGCGAGCACGATCTCGTGCTTGCTCGCCACCGCGATGGCGCCGAGCGCGCCGCCCAGCGCCAGCGCGCCGGTATCGCCCATGAAGATCATGGCCGGCGGCGCGTTGAACCACAGGAAGCCGAGGCCGGCGCCTATGAGCGCGCCGCAGATGATGGCCAGCTCCCCGACGCCCACCACGTAGTGGATCTGGAGATAGCGGGCGAATACCGCGTGGCCGGTGGCATAGGCGAACACGCCGAAGGTGGCCGCCGCGATGATCACCGGCACAATGGCCAAGCCGTCGAGGCCGTCGGTGAGGTTGACGGCATTGCCGGCGCCGACGATCACGAGGATGCCGACGAGGATGAACAGGAAGCCGAGCGGAATGACGACGGTCTTGAAGAGCGGCACCGTCAGCGAGGTGGAGAACCCCGGGCTCCCCAGTCGCATGACGGCGAGGGTGGCAACGGCGGCCACAGCCGCCTCGGCGGCGAGCCGCCACTTGCCGGAGAAGCCCGCCGCCTTGGCCTTGGTGACCTTGAGGTAGTCGTCGTAGAAGCCGATGGCACCGAAGCTCAGCGTCACGAACAGAACCACCCACACGTACCAGTTCGACAGGTTGGCCCACAGCAGCGTCGCCACCATCACGCCGCCGAGGATCATGAGCCCGCCCATGGTCGGCGTGCCGCGCTTGGCGAAGTGCGACTGCGGCCCGTCCTCGCGGATCGGCTGGCCCTTGCCCTGCTTGACGCGGAGCAGGTCGATCATGGCCGGGCCGAACAGGAAGACAAACAGGAGCCCCGTCATGATGGCGCCGCCGGTGCGGAACGTGATGTAGCGGAACACGTTCAGGGGAGCGATCTGGTCGGCGAACGTCGCCAGCATGTAGAGCATCGCGAAAGTCTCCGCCTCCGGTCTCAGCCGCCGGCCAGCGGGAAACGCGCCCGCATGGTCTCGGCCACCGGCCCCATCCTGGATGCCAGCGAGCCCTTTATCATCACCAAGTCGCCCGCCTGCACCGACTCGACGAGGCGCGGCGCCAGCTCGGCGGAGTCCCGCATCCACGCCCCCTGCTGGGTGGGTTTGAGCTGGTCGAAGAGCAGCTTCATCATCGGTCCGCACGCAAAGACCAGATCGATGCCGGCCGCGTCAACCGCTTCTTTCAGGCCGCGATGCAGGTCTGCCGAAGCGTCGCCCAGCTCCAACATGTCGCCGAGCACCGCGACCCGGCGGGGGAAGTCGGCGCGCGGCACCGTGGCCATGGCAGCGAGCGCGGCGCGCACCGAAGCCGGGTTGGCGTTGTAGCTCTCGTCGATCATGAGGATGCGGCCGTCCGGGGCGTTGAGCGTGGTGCGTGCGCCACGCCCTGCCGGCGCCGCCGCTTTGACGAGGGCGTTGAGGCAGCGCATGGGGTCGGCGCCCAGCGCCATCAGGGCGGCGAGCACGGCAAGCGAGTTCTTCACGTAATGCTCGCCCGGAGCGCCGATGCGGTAGGCGAAGCGTTGCGAATCGACGCCGGCGATCACGGATGTGCCTCTGGCATCCATGTTGGCCTGGATGCCGCGGACGGTCGCGCCTTCCGCATATCCGAAGCTGACGATCTTGGCCCCGACAGCGAGGGCGCGCTGCCTGAGCAACGCGAAATGCGGGTTGTCGTGCGGCAGCACGGCGGTGCCGCCCGGCACCAGGCCGTGGAAGATCTCCGCCTTCGCCTCGGCGATGGCCTCGACCGAGGGGAAGTACTCCAGATGCACCGGCTCGACAGTGGTGACGACCGCCGCATGCGGTCGCACCAGCGTGGTGAGCGGCGCGATCTCGCCCGCATGGTTCATGCCGATCTCGAGCACGCCGTAAGCAGCTGTCCTGGGCATGCGCGCCAGGGTCAGCGGCACGCCCCACTGGTTGTTGTAGGACTTCTCGGAGGCGTGCGTGAGTCCGGCATCGTTGAGGCAGAGCCGCAGCATTTCCTTGGTGCCGGTCTTGCCGACGCTGCCCGTCACCGCCACGATGCGAGCGTTGCTGCGCGCACGCGCAGCGCGGCCGACGGCTTCCAGCGCCGCCAGCGGATCGGGCACGCGCAGCAGGGCGCCGTCGCCCTTGCTGCGGGGATAGTCGTTCGCCACAAGCGCAGCCGCCGCTCCCGCGGCGAAGGCGTTGGACACGAAATCGTGCCCGTCGCGCATGGCCCTGAGGGCCACGAACACATCGCCCGGCTGCAGCGTGCGTGTGTCGATGGAGAAGCCTGCGATCGCAGCCGACGGAGTGCCGTCCGGCCGGCCCTGGGCCGCGGCGACCAGCTCGTCCCACTGCCACAGCGGCTCCGTCATGCGACCCTCGGCTCGGTGAGAACGGTGCGCACCACCTCGTGGTCGGAGAACGGGATGACCTTGTCGCCCACGATCTGGCCCGTCTCGTGTCCCTTGCCCGCGACCAGCAGCACATCGCCGGCTCCGAGCAGCCGGGAGCCCGCGAGGATGGCCTCGGCGCGGTCGCCGATCTCGCGCGCGCTGCGGGCGCCGGCCAGGATCTGGGCGCGGATCTGCTTGGGGTCCTCGCTGCGCGGGTTGTCGTCGGTGACGATGACGGTGTCGGCCAGCCGGGCGGCGATCTCGCCCATGATCGGCCGCTTGGCCTTGTCGCGGTCGCCGCCGCAGCCGAACACGCACACGAGCCGGCCCGGCGCGAACGGGCGCAGCGCCTTCAGGGCCGCCGCGAGGGCATCGGGCTTGTGCGCGTAGTCGATGACGACAAGGCCGCCGCGAACGAGGCCCATCACCTCCAGCCGCCCTTTGACGCCTTCCAGCTTGTCGAGCGCAGGCAACACGCGGTCTGGCGTCTCGCCGACAGCTACGGCCAGACCGGCGGCGAGCAGTGCGTTGCCGGCCTGATAGGCGCCGAGAAGCGGCAACCGGATATCGACGACGCGACCTGCATGCCGCACCCGCAGGCGCTGCGCGAAGCGTTCCGGCTCCAGGGCCTCCAGGGTGAGCGTCTCGCCCGCCTTGCCCACGGTCAGGACGCTGCGGCCAGCCTTGCGGGCGACCGCGACCACCTCATTCGCGTGCTCGGCGTCCGCGTTAACCACCGCCACGCCGTCCGGCGGCAGCACCTCGGAGAAGAGGCGCAGCTTGGCGGCGAGGTAGGCTTCGACGCTGGGGTGGTAGTCGAGATGGTCGTGGCCGAGGTTGGTGAAGGCGGCGGCTTTCAGGCGGAGGCCGTCGAGGCGATGCTGGTCGAGCCCGTGGGAGGAGGCTTCGAGCGACAGATGCGTGATGCCGTCCCGGGCCAGCTCGCCCAAGGTCTTGTGCAGCGTGACCGGGTCGGGGCTGGTGAGGCTGCCGTAGCGGCTCTCGCCCGGCCTGACGAGGCCGATAGTGCCGAGGGAGGCCGCCTTGTGGCCCAGCGCGGCGAAGACCTGGCGCGTGAAATCGGCCACCGAGGTCTTGCCGCTGGTGCCCGTCACCGCAACCGCAGTCTCGGGCTGGGCGCCGTAGAAGCGCGCCGCCATCAGCGCCAGCGCCCGGCGCGGCTCGGCCGATGCGAGCAGCGGAATATGCGCCGGAACCTCAACTTGCGACCCCGCCTCGGCAAGGATTGCCGCGGCGCCCTTGGCCACGGCATCGGCCACGAAGCGGCTGCCGTCCGCCTTGGAGCCGCGCAGCGCCGCGAACAGCCAGCCCGGCCGCACCTCGCGGCTGTCGGCCGTGAGGCCGGCGATCGCAACCCGACCGCAGCCGGAGGGAGCGGTAGTCTCCGGGCCGACAAGCTTGTCCAGGTTCATTGCGCCTCGATCGGCTTCCTCGCAGGGTGATGCCGCTGCCGGCCCGCGCGGCAGCTTCTTATTGCGCCTCACGCGGGGCGTCAAACGCCGGCCCCTGTCGGTCCCCTGGGCCCGCCGTGTGCGCCTGCACCAGGCGCGGCAGCACGCCGAGGAGGGGCGCGACACGCTCCACGATGCGTGCCGTCACCGGGGCCGCGTTGACGCCGGCCGTGATGCGGCCTCCGGTCTCGCCGGTGCCCCGCGGCTCGAACAGCATCACGAGGGTGACATAGCGCGGCGCCTCCATCGGGAACGCACCCAGAAACGAGGAGATCACGGCCTTTTCGCGGTAGCCGCCCCGACCCGGCATCTCCGCCGTGCCGGTCTTGCCGCCCACGCCGTAGCCCTCGGCCTCGGCCCGACGCCCGGTGCCGGCCTTGTGCGTGACGCCGAGCCGCATCAGCTCGCGCAGGCTGGCGCTGGTCGATTCCGCCAGCACGCGCTCCGGCCTGGCGGGCGCATCGGGGCGCAGGAGCAGCGTCGGCGTCAGCTTCTCGCCGCCGTTCACCACGGCAGCGGCCGCCGCCGCGAACTGCAGCGGGGCGACCGCCAGACCGTGGCCGTAGGAGATGGTGACGGTCTCCGCGCGCCCCCAGGATTGCGGCAGTTGGGGCGAGGCCACACTGCCGGCCTCGGTATGCATGGGCTCCAACAGCCCGAGCCTGGCCAGGAACGCGCGCTGGCGCTCGCCGCCGGCCTGCAGCGCCAGCATGCCGGCGCCGACGTTGGAGGAGTGGATGAACACCTCGCGCACGGTGAGCGGGCGCCCCTGCGGATAGAGATCCTTGATCGTGTAGCCGCCGACGCGCAGCGGCTGGCGGACGTCGACGACGGTATCGAGATCGACGAGACCGAGCTCCAGCGCCAGGGCGATGGTGATGATCTTGTAAACCGAGCCCAGCTCGAAGGTGCCGTTGGTGAGCCGGTCGAGAAGCTCCGGGTCGAGCAGATCGGTCGGGCGGTTGGGATCGATCTCAGGCAGCGAGACGGCGGCCACGATCTCGCCGGTCCTGGCATCGAGCACCAGCCCGACCGCCGCCACCGCGCCGAACTGCTTGAGGCCGCGCCGCAGCTCCTCGGCGACAGCGTGCTGCACGCCGATGTCGATGGCGAGCCGCACCGCCGGCCTCATGTTGCGGTCGGCACCCCGCGCGGGCTCCGCCAGGCCTTCCTCGTCGAGCGTGCGCTCGATGCCGGCTAGCCCGCGGTTGTCCACGCTCACGGCGCCCAGCACGTGGCCGGCCAGCGGGCCCAGTGGGTAATACCGCCGCAGCTCGGTGCGGAAGCCCAGGCCCGGCAGGCCCAGCTCGTGCACGACCTGCGCCTCCTTGGGGCCCAGCCCGCGCGCCAGCCAGACGAAACGCCGGCTCCGGTCGGACAACGATTTGCGCAGCTCGGCGGCGTTGAGGCTGGGCAGCACGGCGGTGACCTTCTCGATCGCCTCGTCAAGGTCGAGGATGATCTGGGGGTCTGCGAACAGCGAGTTGACGGCGCGGTCGGTGGCCATCAAGCGGCCGTTGCGGTCGACGATGTCGGGCCTAGCCCAGTTGGTCGGCGGCGACTCGGCCATCGTCGCGCGCAGCCGCGGCGCGCTCTGCAGAGCGAGGCGGACAAGCTGGGCGGCAACCGCACCGAAGGAGACCAGCAGCACCGTCAGCGCCAGCAGCGCACGCAGGCGCAAGCCCAACGCCACCGGGCGCCGGCCAGGGTGCGCGACGGCTTTGAAATCCGGGATAGCGGGGTCCGTGGCCTGCATCGGCGGCTACCGCTGCGTGGGGGCCAGGGCCGGAGCAGGGGCCGGAGCTTCCGCCACGGCGGGCGGGGTTGCGCCGATGCGCAGATACTGGCGCGGGCCGATGGGGGCCAGGCCGAGGGCGCGCGCCATCGGCTCGATGCGCTCGGGGCGGGCGAGGTGGGCGTGCTCGCCCTTGAGCCGCGCGATCTCGCCCTCCAGCCTCTCCACGGTGCGCTCCAGGCCCTGTACCCGCGCCTCCATGCGGCGGGTGTCGTACTTCAGCACGTAGAGGACGAAGGCGCTGGCGAGGGCGGCGAGGAGCAGGATGATGTTGAGCGTGCGATGCATGACGGGAACGGGTCACCCCTCGCTTCTACAGTCCCATTCCAGCCCAACCGTCAACCGGGGTCAGACCCCTCGCCTCGAACGGCTTGGCTGGAACGAGACTGTTGC
>JBIOWI010000192.1:0-2429 GCA_044868325.1 Hyphomicrobiaceae bacterium | reverse complement strand
TGGGGGCCGTGTTCCTCATCGCCTTCCAGTCGATACCCCCGCCGCCGCCGCGCGGGCCCATCCCGCAAAAGGACGTGCTGGAGCACCTCAGGAAGGTCGATGCGGAGGGTTTTGCCCACGGCCTCGTCTGGCTGGCGATCTGGGTGATCCCCTCGATAGCGGCGCTCCTCGGCGGCGCGCTGTCGCTGGTGTGGTCCGGCGTCCGGGCGGTCCGGCGCTCCGCCGCAAACCGCGCCATGTAGCTGGTGTAGGTTGGGTTAGCGCGAAGCGCGTAACCCAACGCGCGACAATGACGACGGTCGCACCTCGCCCATGTTGGGATAGGGGTCGGGATCGGCTTGCGCCGACCCCGCCCTCCGAACCGTACAGGCGGTTTTCCCGCATACGGCTCTCCAGTCGGCGGGTGCTTCATCGAGACTGTCTCGCTGCTTGCCAGGCCGTGTGAAGCGCGAACAGCCCGGCATTCGCGAAGAAGGCAATGGGCCAGCGTCGGTGATCGTTGAGGCAGATGCCCAGGCCCGACCGCTTCTCCTGCTTGCGCAGAAGCGCGCGCAGCCGGCGCCGGATCATGGCATCGAGGTTGGCCAAGGTGCGGGGTTGGGCGTGCTTGAAGTAGCCAAACCAGCCCCGCAGCGTCCGGTTCAGATCGGCGATGACAAACGCGAGACTCTGGCCCCGCGTCCGCTTCGTCTTCTCCCGGATCGTGTCCCTGAGGCGCTGGAAGCTCTTCAAGCGCACATCGCGCCGGCCGGCCTCGAACCGATAGCCGAGGAAGTCGAAGCCTTCCCCAGGCTGCCGGCAGTCGCCGACCCGCGTCTTCTCGGGGTGCAGCACAAGGCCGTTCTCCGCCACCCAGGCCGCAACCAGCGCGAGGGCCGCATCGGCCTCCTCCCGGCTGCGCGTCAGGATGACAAAGTCGTCCGCATACCGCACCATGCGGTACCCGCGCTCGGCCATCAGCCGGTCCAGAGGGTCGAGATAGATGTTGGCCAGCAGCGGGCTCAGCACCCCGCCTTGCGGCGTGCCCCCGGTCGGCGTCCACGTCTCCAGACCCTTCAGGATGTCGGCCTTCAGCCACGCCCGGATCAGATCGAGCAGACGGCCATCGCTGACCTTCTCCTCGACCCGCGCCATCAAGCGCTCGTGCGGGATGGTGTCGAAGTACGACTGGAGGTCGGCGTCCACCACGAAGATGAACCCCTCCTTGATCAGCCGGTCGACCTCCCGCAAAGCGTCATGGCACCCGCGTCCCGGACGGAAGCCGTAGCTCCCCTCGCAGAACCCTGCCTCGAAGATCGGCTCGATCGCGAGCTTCACCGCCTGCTGGACAATGCGATCCTTGACCGTGGGAATGCCCAGCGGCCGCGTCTTGCCATCGCCCTTGGGGATGTCCACCCGCTTGACGGCCTGCGGTCGGTAGGTCCCCTCCCGCAGCGCCGCCCCCAGCTCGTTCAGATAAAGGTCTGCCTTCGCTGCGAACCGTCCGATGCTCAGCCCATCCACGCCCGCCGCGCCTTTGTTGGCCCGCACCTTGTGCCAAGCCACCTTCAGCGTCGTGGGCGCCATCACCTTGTCGATCAGACTGAACCACTTGCCGCCTTTGACGCCGTTATCCAGCGCCGACAGCATGCGCGGCGTCCAAATCGAGGCTTCGACCCAGGACCGGTCGCGCCGGTTGTGGGCCTCTGCACCTTGTGTAGCCTTGTCGGCACTGCCGGTGCTCTCTTGCCTCGCCCCGCTCGTCACGCATCCACCTTCCTGCCCACCGTCCCTCGGCCCGGTTTTGCTGCCCGTGCCTCTCGCCGCCCTGCGCAGGGCCACAGCGGTACCATGCGGGCTCTGACTCCTGGCGCGCTCGCACACGCCCGCCAGGTCTCGCCGCTTAGTTGCCTTGCCGTCCGAGCATCCAACCCCCAACCACGCAAGTGCAGCCCCAGCATCGCTTTCGCAGTCACCTCAGCGTGCCAGGTTCTCATAGCTCAGGCTTCACCATCCGTAAGCAGGCTCGCCGCTGCACCTCGCCGAAACGGGTTTGTCATCCTGCAGGCTGCTCGTTCGCCTCCGGCTGCTCCCCACCCCGCCTCGCGGCGACGCGGTTGCCTTCGGCTACATGTGTCGTGACCTCACACGGGCTGGACTCTCACCCTCCTGTCAAAGCAACATCACGGTCGCACTTACGGCCCTTCGGGCCCAACCCAACCTACGAGCGCGGCAAGGCAATCCGGCCGCTCAAGCAGCCGGCGGAGGAGCTTGCGCCGTCGGCGGCGCATCGATCGGCGCCGGCTTGGCCCCGTTGCGGGCGCGCGCGGCGGCCTCGACGTCGATGGGCTCCAACCACCCGGACCGCACAGCCTCGTGACGCTTCCCTTGTGCCGAGAGCATCGCCGCGATTCGCTCGCCGTACACGCCGTTGGCGGCCACGAGTGCGC
>JBIOWI010000191.1:0-8988 GCA_044868325.1 Hyphomicrobiaceae bacterium | reverse complement strand
GGCTAGGGTGAGGGGCAGCCGCAAGCGAAAGCCTTTCCACGCGGGGCCTCGAAGCATCGCGCGGACCTCGACAAAGGCCGTGGAGAGGTTGGAGCCTTTTTGCTGCCCCTCACCCCATACCTCTCCCCGTCACCCTCGGGACTGTTGTGGCGAGGCCTTCCCTTGTGGATGGCCGAGGGTGGCGGGGAGAGGGGGACGCGCGCGGCCTCGTTCTCCCATCCAACGCCAGGCAGGACTACCGGACCGGGCACCCGTTTCGTCATGAGGGTCAGACACCGGCGCGCACTACGCCGCGCGGCGCATGGGCTCGCTGCGGAGGGGGGCGAACAGGGCTGAGATATCGGCCTCGCTCAGGTCGAGCGGGGTCTTGGAGGCGCCGTCGAACAGGGCCTCGGCCAGGGCAGCCTTGCGCGCCTTGAGCTGCTCGATGGCGGCCTCGATGCCCTCCTCGACGATCAGCTTGTAGACGAACACCGGCTTGTCCTGGCCGATGCGGTAGGCGCGGTCGGTGGCCTGGTTCTCCACAGCAGGGTTCCACCACGGATCGTAGTGGATTACGGTGTCGGCGGCGGTGAGGTTGAGGCCGGTTCCCCCGGCCTTCAGGCTGAGCAGGAACAGCGGCACCTTGCCTGCCTGGAACTCGCGCACCGGAGCGGCCCGGTCCTTGGTATCGCCGGTCAGGATGACATGGGGGATCTTGAGCCGCGCCAGCTCCTCCTCGATCAGCGCCAGCATGCTGGTGAACTGCGAGAACAGCAGCACGCGGCGCCCTTCCGCGATCAGCTCCGGCAGCATCTCGGTGAGGCGCTCCAGCTTGGCGGAGCCCTTGACCTTGCGGGCCTGCGGCAGCTTCAGCAGGCGCGGGTCGCAGCAGATCTGGCGCAGCTTCAGGAGCGCATCGAGGAACACGATGTGGCTGCGGGCGAGGCCCCTCCTGTCGATCTCCTCGCGCACCTTGGCGTGCATCAGGGCACGCACGGTCTCGTAGAGGTCGCGCTGGGCGCCTTCGAGCCGCACGTGCTCGACGATCTCGGTCTTGGGCGGCAGCTCGGTGGCCACCTCCTCCTTGGTCCGCCGCAGCATGAACGGCTTGAGACGTCGCGACAGGAACGCCTGCGCGGCCTTGTCGCCGTGCTTCTCGATGGGCGTGCGGAAGATGCGCCGGAAGGTGCTCTCGTCGGCCAGGAGGCCGGGGCTCAGGAACTCGAACAGCGACCAAACCTCGCCCAGGTTGTTCTCCAGCGGCGTGCCCGTGAGCGCCAGCCGGTGGCGCGCCTTGAGACGGTGGGCGAAGCCGGAGACGGCGGCCTTGGGGTTCTTGATCGCCTGCGCCTCGTCGAGGATGGCGGCGTGGAACTCGTGGCCGAGCAGCACCTCGTGGTCGCGGGCGAGCAGCGGATAGGTGGTGAGCACCAGGTCGTGGCGCGGGATCCGGTCGAAGAGCTGCTTGCGGTCAAGGCCCCTCAGGGGGAGCACCGACAGGCCGGGCGCGAAGCGCTCGGCCTCGGCCTGCCAGTTGGGCAGCACGCTGGTGGGGCTGACGATCAGCGCCGGTTTGTCGAGCCGACCCTCGGCCTTCTCGTGCGCCAGGAACGCCAGGGCCTGCACGGTCTTGCCGAGCCCCATGTCGTCGGCCAGCACGCCGCCGAACTGGGCCTCGCGCAGGAACCCGAGCCAAGCCATGCCGTCCGCCTGATAGGGGCGCAGCGTGGCCTTGAAGCTCTCCGGCGGGGCCAGGCGCGCAACGCTCACGCCGCCCTTGAGGCGCTGGCCGAGCTCGATAAGCCGGCCGGCGCTCGCCGCCCAGGCGAGGCCGCTCCTGTCGGTGGCGTCGGCGAAGGCGGCGAGCGCCCCGGCCTCGGCGCGGTGCAGCTTGACCTTGCCGTCGACCAGCCGGTCGGCGCGCGGCCCCACCAGCTGGATCAGCGACCTGAGGATCGGGGTGAGCCGCTCGCCCGGCAGCGGCAGCAGCCGGCCATCGGGCAGCGTGTGGTAGAGCTTCAGGGTGGCGCAGAGCTTGGCGAAGCCGTCATTCGCCTCGTCGTTGCCGGCGGCGGCCAGGACCTCGCGCGGCAGGCGGTCGAGCAGGCCCAGGAGGTGCGGCACCAAGTTGATGCGGTGGCCCTCGAACTCCACGCCCAGCTCGAAGGCGAACCAGTCGATGCCGGAGCCCTCGCCGACATCGGCCCACCAGCCGGCCTCGCCCTCGGCGACGCGATAGGGGTAGTCGTCGGAGTACGCGACCTGCCAGCCTTCCTCCACGAGCTTCGGCACCGCGTCGATGGAGAATGCGATGAAGCGGCTCGGCTCGTCGCAGCGGGCGATGAACTGGTAGGGGGTGTGCCACCCCTCGGGAGGGACGAACAGGGCGCCCGCGTTCTCGCTGCCGGCCCTCAACGGGGTCTCGGCAAGCGGCAGAAGCCCAAGCTCGCCCAGCCGCTTCCTCGCCTCGTCCTCGGCGGCCTTGTTGCGCGGCGTCAGGATGAGCTTGCCGCCTTCCGTGCGCTCCAGGACCAGGGCGTGCGCGCTGTGGCTGACGACATCGCCGCCGTAGTCGAAGGCGAGGCGGGCCAGCGGCAGGCGGTAGACGCCGTCGTGCCCCACGTCCTCCGCGTACCAGCGATGCGTGGGCTGGAGCGGCACATCGGCCATGTAGAGCTCGAGCCGCGGCACCGGCTTGACAGACTCGCGGGTCTCGACGTTGTCGGGCACCTCCGGCAGCGGCAGGGCGAGGGCTGCGGCGGGCCCGGTCTCGACGCTCCTGTCGGTGCCGGCGCTCTTGCGCAGGCGCTGCGTCAGCAGGGTCTTCACCGCAGCAGCCTGCGAGGCGGCAATCTCCGGCGCCAGCGCCACCTCCAGGGCCAGCGCCGCAGGCAAGGCGGTGGCGAGGCGGCCGACCAGCCCGCGCTCCGCATCCACGTACCAGGGAGGCCTGAGCGGCAGCACGGCATCGATGCGGCCTGCGGTGTCATCCGTCGGCGCGAGGACGAGCCGCTGGCCGCCGCGCTCGCCTTTCATCCAGCGCGGCTCCGCGGCCATGTCGGGGCCGGGCTGCAGCGCCGGGCCGTTGGCGGCGCCCAACCGCATGCGGCCGGTCGCGAGCATGGCCTCCAGGCTGCGCAGGCTGACGGCGTCGGCGCCCAATGCAATATCGGCGCTGCCGGTGGCACGCGAGCCGCGCTCCAGTGCGGCGATGTCGCCGAGGATGGCGATATCGTCCGCAGTCAGGAACTGCGGGAGCTGCTCCCTCGGCCGCGAGGCCTGGCCGGGGTCGTAGCGCTTCTCGTCGAAGATGCCGCCGTCCTTCTTGAGCCTCACGCTGACCGGGCGAACCCACGCCGCCGCACCGCTGCCCCGAGGGGCACCCCAGTGGTTGAGAACGAAACGCAGCTCGCGCTGGTTGGGCCTATGCGAGCCTTGTGCCTTGGCGAGCGGCGCGACGGCCGCACCAAGGCGGTCGATCCACGCCGCAACGGCGGCCGGCAGCTGCGCCGGCTGCGAGGCTGCGGAAGTGCCCTGGCCGGCGCTCTCGGCGGCGCTCTCGGGAGTGCTCTGGGCGGCGCGGAACAGGCCCTCCTGCTGCTTGAGCCGATTCCAATGCTCCAGCAGGACTGCCACGACGTGCTTGCAGTTGACGGCCACTGGGCAGGTGCAATAGCCGCTGACGCGCACCCCCGCGCCGCCGCGCACGGGAACCAGCGACACGGTCTGATCGTACGGGCGGCGTTCCGAGCCCTGCACACTGCCGGTGATCCGCAGGCCGTCCGCGGACACCTCGACCCGCCGCACCCGCTCGTGGGCATGCACCGCCCTGCCGCGACGCAGGGTCTCGGGATCGAACGTCCTGCGCAAATCCTCGTCCCTCAGTCGATACGTCACCCCCACCTCGCTCCCCTGCCGGTGCCGGCATCGACCCGCGGGCCGCGCCCGAATCTGGCGAATCTGCCGGGGAGGGTGGAGCAGAGCTCCGGCGGCGGCAATGACGCCGGAGCCACCATCAACATCGACGGACTTGTGGCGGTCGTCCTATCCGAAGGCGACGGGAGCGATGGCCTCGATGTCGGTGGCCACGTCGATGACGACGGGGCGATTCGCGGAGAGTGCCCGCTGCAGGGCCGGGGCGAAGTCGGCGGGCTGCTCGACGCGCAGCCCCAAGGCGCCGAGGTTCTCGGCCACCTTGGCGAAATTCACGTCGGTGTAGGTCCACAGCTCGCGGGCTTGGCTCGTCTGGGCGCCGCCGTAGGCGCGGTCGAAGCCGCGCTTGGACTGGTTGCCGCCGCCGTTGTTGTTGACCACCGTCACCGTGTTGAGGCCCCAGCGCGCGGCTGTCTCCACCTCGGCCAGGTGGTAGTAGAAGCCGGCGTCGCCGGTGAAGACGATAACCGGCCGGTCCGGGCACGCGGCCTTGGCGCCGAGGCCGGCGGGAAACGCCCAGCCGAGATGTCCGGCGCTGCGCATGTAGCACTGCCGCGGGCCGGTCAAGTCGAACATGCCGCCCATCCACATGCCGGCATGACCGGTGTCGACCACGACGATGGCATCCTCGGGCGTGTGCCGCGTCAGCTCGGCGCAGAGGCGCTCCGGGCGCACGGGCATGGCGTCGGAGGCGAGCGAGGCGGCGTATTTCTCACGCCAGTCGCGGCAGAGGCTCTGCGCCTGCTCCACCCACGCCTTGCGGCGTCCCGAGGTGTCGGCGTTGGCGTGCGCCAGCATGCGCGCCAGCGTCACCTTGGCGTCGCCCAGAACAGCGGCCTTGAGCGGGTAGTTGCGGCCCAGCGACTGCGGCTCGATGTCGATCTGCACGGCCGTCACGCCGATCTTGGGCACGGCCCAGAAGTGCGTGGTCATGCCGCCGGTCTCGGTGCCGACGAAGCACACGGTGTCGGCTTGGGAGACCACGCGATTGGCGCTCTCGCGCGAGTAGGTGCCGACCACGCCGACACAGAGCGGGTGCGTGCCGGAGATGGCGTCCTTGCCATTGAGCGAGGTGGCGACGGGGATGCCGAGGCGCTCGGCCAGCGCCACCAATTCAGGGCCGGCACCGGAGGCGCGCACGCCGCCGCCGGCGACGATGACGGGGCGGGCGGCTTCCTGCAGCACCTTCAGGGCGGCCACCACGCTGGCGGCATCGGGTTCCGGTCGGAACGGCGGCACCGCAGCGAACCGCGGCTCGACCAGGGGCTCCATGTCGGCCTCCTCCTGGTCGATCTGGCCCTCGTTGCCGCGGAACTGCAGGTGCACCGGTCCCGGCGTGCCGGAGGTGGCAGCGCGGAAGGCCTGGCGCACCATGTCGGGGATGCGGGAGACATCGTCTACGGTGGCATTGAGCTTGGTGACCGGCTCGAACGCCGGCACGTCGTCCACCTCCTGATAGACCTTGCGGAACTTGGTCTTGGGGTCGCGCCCTCCCGTCATGGCGATGACGGGGGAGTGCGCGAGGTGCGCATCGCGCAACCCCGCCGCGAGGTTGAGCGCGCCGATCACCTGCGCCATGCAGACGCCCGGCCTGCCCGAGGCGCGGGCGTAGCCGTCGGCCATGTAGGCGGCGGACTTCTCGCCATGGGTATGGATGCGCTCGATCGAGGTGCGCCGCTCCATCTCGGCGAAGGTGCGCCGCAAGACGGCGGGCACCATGAACACGTGCGTCACCCCGTAGCCGGCCAGCATGTCGGCCAGGCATTCCGCACCGGTCATTCTTGGCATGACGGTTACGAAGGGGTCAGACCCCTCGCCTCCTCCGTTCGAAGCTAAGCACGACGTTGTGCGCGAGGGGTCTGACCCCGCGAGCGCGCCACTCGGCGCCACGGCCAAGCGCAGATTACTGGAGGCAGTCGGGAAGTATCAATTCTGCTTGCGGGCGTTCTGCACCTCGGAACGCTGCCCGCTCGGCGTGCGTCGCGGAGAGGCGAGCCGGCAGGACTCCCTCTCCCCGCCGCCCTCGGGCTACCCACAAGGGCAAGCCTCGCCACAATCGTCCCGAGGGCGACGGGGAGAGGGTCGGGGTGAGGGGCAGCAAGAGGCTCCGCCCCTATCCACGGCCCTTGTCCGAGCAAGCTTCCAGGCCCGCGTGGAGAGGCTTTCGCTTGCGGCTGCCCCTCACCCTAGCCCTCTCCCCGCAAGCGGGGAGAGGGGACCTGTCGGCGCTTGCCGCGCGAGTTTCGTCTTCTTGCCATTCTTGCTCCTGGCAAGCGTTGGGTCTGCGCGTCGCTTGACCCAACCTACTTGATCGCCAACGAATTCACCGGCGAGCCCACCGCCCCCGTGATCGGCAGCGCCGGCGCCACGAACAGGTACTCGTACACGCCGTCCGCCGCGCAGTCCTCGGCCAGCTCCTTGACGTTGAAGATCTCGCCCATGGTCATGCCCATGATGGGGATGGTGATCCAGTGCCAGGGTTGGTTGATGCCGGGCTCGGTCTCGTTGGGGCGCACCTCGCAGCCCCAGGTGTCGCTGGCCAGCGCCGCCAGCTCGGTGCGCTGCACCCATTCCAAGGTCTCGAAAGCCATGCCGGGCGCGTCGCCGCCGGGGTAGCCGTCCCAGCTGCCGCGGGCGAGACACTTCTCCAGCTGCCCGGTGCGCACCACCACGAAGTCGCCGCGCTTCATCTCCACGCCCTGCTTCTCGGCCGTCATGTCGAGGTCGGCGCAGGTGATGCCGTAGCCGTCCTCCAGGCACTCCTTGCCGAGCGCGCGGGCCACGTCGAGGAACACGCCGCGGCCCACCATCTTGGCTTTCGTCTTCTCGATGCCGCACTTCTGGGCGCCGTTGGAGGTCACCTCCCGGCAGTCGTAGCCGTTCCACATGTGGTTCTCGTAGAACACGTGGCCGAGGCCGTCCCACTGGGTGCCGCACTGCAGCGGCATCGTCACCATGTCGTCGGCGGCGCGGATGCCGCGCTTGTCGAGCACGCCGGAATAGGCGTCGGTGCCGGTACGCAGCATGACGTGCAGCGGGTTTATGCGGCCGAGCGCCGGATAGTTGCTCTTGGCGCCCTGCGGGCCCTTGTCGTCGTAGTTGAGGGCCAGCGATATGACCTTGCCCTTCTTGACCAGCCGTGCGGCGGCGACGATGTCCTCGGCGCTGGTGTAGTTGAGCGTACCGATCTCGTCGTCCGGCCCCCACTTGCCCCAGTTCTTATACGTCTCGGCGGCCTCGGCGAGGTCCTGGCGGGTGAGCTTTCTGTTGGCGGGCGTGCTGGCGGGCATGGAGCGTCCTCTCTTCTTGCGCGTTGTCTGCTCGGCGCTGGCGAAGGCTCAGGCCGAGGGTGTTCGAAGCGTTCGCATCGATGCTACTATGGCCTCAGCGCGAAACGCCATGCAGCCGCTCCTGCGGGCTGTCATGCAAAGACCACGCTCCTCGGGAGAACACCCCATGGCCGCTGCCGAGCCGACGATCCGCAAGCCCCTTCCGTTCGATGCCGCCCGCCTCGACGCGCTGCTCGACGAGGCCGGCATCGACGTGCTGATCGTCACGTCCAAGCACAACGTCCAGTACCTCCTGGGCGGCTACCGGTTCTTCTTCTTCGAGACCATGGATGCGATCGGCACCACCCGCTACCTGCCGGTTCTGGTCTACCGCAAGGGCAAGCCCGAGAGCGCAGCCTACGTCGGCTGCGCCATGGAGAACTTCGAGCGGGAGCTCGGCCGCCTCTGGCCGGCCACCCTCGACCTGCGCCTCACCGGCAGCGTCGCGGCCATGGAGCAGGCGGCGGCGCACATCGGGAAGCTGGGCGACGGCATCCGCCGCATCGGCGTGGAGTCCGCCTTCCTGCCGGCCGATGCGGAAGGTGTGCTGCGCCGCGGGCTTTCGAACTGCGAGATCGTGGATGCCACTTTCCCGCTGGAACGGCTCCGCGCACGCAAGACCCCGGAGGAGATCGGCCTGCTGCGGGAGGCGTCGGAGCGCGTCGTCGATGCCATGCTGGCCACGTTTGCCCAAGTGAAGCCCGGCATGGCCAAGCACGAGGTGGCTGAGGCGCTGCGGCGCGAGGAAGTGAGCCGCGGCCTGGTGTTCGACTATCTGCTGCACACGGCGGGCACCAGCCTGAACCGGGCGCCCGGCTCCGACCAGCGCATAGCGGCCGGCGACATCCTCTCGCTCGACTCGGGCGGCAACTACAAGGGCTACATCGGCGACCTGTGCCGCATGGGCATCCTGGGCGAGCCCGACGCGGAGCTGCAGGACCTCCTGGGCTTCGTGGAGGAGGTGCAGCAGGCCACGCGCAGGCCGATCAAGGCGGGCGCCCGCGGCGGCGAGATCATCGAGCTCGGCGAGCGCATGGTGCGGGAGAGTGAGCACGCCAAGTATACGCACTACATGGCGCACGGCATGGGCCTCGTCAGCCACGAGGCGCCCCGGCTCATGAACCTGCCGCGCCTCTCCTACGACGCCTACGACGCGACCCGCCCGCTGGAGGCGGGCATGGCGATCTCCATCGAGACGACCATGCAGCACCCCAGGCGCGGCTTCATCAAGCTGGAGGATACGGTCATCGTCACCGACACCGGCCACGAGGGCCTGGGCGACGCCGGCCGCAGCTGGAACCGGACGGGGTAGGTTTGGGTAGGTTGGGTTAGCCGCGAAGCGGCGTAACCCAACACGGCAATCAATTACGATGGAGTTTGCCATGATCGCGGTAGGGACGCTCATTGCTGAGCGCCCCCCGCACAGAACCGTACGGGCCCAATTAAGGCATACGGCTCCCACCTCGGGTGTGTAGCGGCAAAGCGGGTGCTCGGCCATGGGTGTAGGATCAGCGGTTTGGGCAGGAAGTCGGCCGCCAGCCGGCTGATCCGCGCCCACGTCGAGCGGTCCTTCTGGCTGCGTCGCCGGAGCGCGCGCCGCCATAGGTCCATCACGTAGTAGCGGAAGGCCGACAAGGCCGCCTCGTTGGTCGGCACGGCATGATAGCCGAAGAAGCCGCCGACCACCTGCCCCAGCCATCGCCCCTGTGCGGGGATCGGCTGGTGCATGCGCCTCCTCAGCCCG
>JBIOWI010000190.1:0-3109 GCA_044868325.1 Hyphomicrobiaceae bacterium | reverse complement strand
ACCGGGCCGAAGGCGTCGAGCGCCACCACCACGCCGGCCAGCGACAGCATGGCCGTCACCGCGATGGCGATGCCGAACAGGCCGGCGATGTTGTAGGCGATGATGATGCCGGCGATGATGATGAGGGCGGGCAGCGCAGTCGCCTCCAGCGACACGGCGAGGCCCTGGATCACGTTGGTGCCGTGGCCGGTCTGCGAGGCCCTGGCGATCGACTGCACGGGGCGGTAGTTGGTGCCTGTGTAGTATTCCGTCACCACAATGATGCCGGCCGTCACGGCGAGCCCCACGAGGCTGCACCAGAACAGGTCGATGCCGGTGAAGGTGAGCCCGCGGGCGGTGAACTCGGTGCCCATGCCGAGCAGGTACTTGGTGACGGGCCACAGCGCGATCACCGAGATGACACCGGTGGCGATGAAGCCCTTGTAGAGCGCGCCCATGATCGACTGGTTGGCGCCGAGCCGCACGAAGAAGGTGCCGATCACCGAGGCGACGATGCCGACGGCGCACACCGCCAGCGGGTAGAGCATGAGCTCGCGCACCACAGGCTGGCCGGTGAAGTAGATCACCGCCAGCACCATGGTGGCGACGACAGTAACGGCGTAGGTCTCGAACAGGTCGGCGGCCATGCCGGCGCAGTCGCCGACGTTGTCGCCCACGTTGTCGGCGATGGTGGCGGGGTTGCGCGGGTCGTCCTCGGGGATGCCGGCCTCCACCTTGCCCACCAGGTCGCCGCCTACGTCGGCGCCCTTGGTGAAGATGCCGCCGCCGAGACGGGCGAAGATGGAGATGAGCGAGGCGCCAAAGCCCAGCGCCACCAGCGCGTCCACCACCGTGCGGTCGGTGCCGGCGAAGCCGAGGCCCACGGTGAGGACGAAGAAGTAGACGGCGACGCCGAGCAGCGCCAGCCCCGCCACCAGCAGGCCCGTCACGGCGCCGGCCCGGAAGGCCATGGACAGGCCGTCGGCCAGCGAGCGGGTGGCGGCCTGGGCGGTGCGCACGTTGGCGCGCACCGAGACGAGCATGCCGATGAACCCGGCGGCGCCCGACAAAGCGGCGCCGATCAGGAAGCCCAGCGCCACCAGCCAGCCGAGCAGGACGCCGATGATGAGGAACACCACGGCGCCGACGATGGCGATGGTGGTGTACTGGCGCGTCAGGTAGGCCGTGGCGCCCTCCTGAATGGCGGCGGCGATCTCGCGCATGCGCGGTGTGCCCGCCTCCGCCGCCATCAGGGCCCTAACGGTAAACGCGCCGTAGGCTACGGCGAGCAGCCCGCAAAGAATGATCGCCCACATGACCGTGTCCATGGTCTTCCCCTTATTCGTGCCCGTATGCGCGCCCGTATGTGCGATTGCGGCCCGAGCCGCGCTTGGCCTAGGCGCAACGGCGCACGGGAACGGTCCTCCCCCGCCCCGCTCGCCTCAGCCCGCACCCCCAGTACCAGACCTGGTGCCGGATTCGCGGCCGGACCATGCCAAATGTGCGACGTCGTTGCAACACAGGCACAAGTGGCGCTATTGCCGCATGGGGCTGTGGGGCAGCTTTGGGGGAATTGCGCCAGCGTTCGCGGGAACCCATCGTGGCGGACACACGCGCCATGGCCGAGGAGGCGCTGGGTTTGGCGCTCTTGTCCTACCCGGCGCGCGGCCTGGCCCTGCCCTGAGCCAAGGCACGGGGCTGGACATGGTCCCTGTGGCGGTGGCGCCGGATGTGGCTCGGCAAGCGCCTCGTCGTGGCGGTGGAGAAGGCGGCGTAGCATCGACTTGGCGCGCCCGAGTCGGCTTAGAAATGGTCCCAGCCGGTTCGGTCGAGGGGGAGGGGGCTGCTGTCGGGGCCGTCGACGATGAGGCCGGAGCCTGCGCTGAGATCGCCGATCTCGGTGACCGGGACACCGGCGGTGGCGGCGGCAGACCCGAACTCAACTGCATGCCGCGCGGGAACCGCCGCGAGCACCTCGTAGTCGTCACCCGCTGTGAGCAGCCGTGCCAGGCGCTCGCCCGACTGGTCGTGCGGCGCGACTGCGACGAACTTCCGGGCGGCAGCGGAGAGGGGTACCTCGCCCGCTCGGAGGTTCCCGGCAACGCGGGAGGCCCGAAGCATGCGGTCCAAGTCCTTCACGAGCCCATCCGACACATCCATGGCGGCGGATGCGTATTGGCGCAGCGCCGGGCCGAGAGCCAGACGCGGCTCGGGGCGGCGATAGCGTTGGACGAGGGCTTCGGACTGCAGATCGGACAAGAACCACTCCCCAGTGCGACGGTGGTCGCACAGTAGAGCCAAGCCGAGGCCGGCATCGCCGATGGTGCCCGACACGAATACCTTGTCGCCGGGCTTGGCCGTGCCGCGCTGCACGATCTTTCCTCGCGGCACCGCGCCGACGGCCGTGATGGACACCGTGAGCGGCCCCGGCCGGCGGTCGGTGTCGCCGCCCAGCAGGCGACAACCGAAGCGCGTCTGCGCGTCGTGCAGCCCAGCCACGAAAGCGGATAGCCACACCCGCGACGGCGCCTCGGGGAAGGAGAGCGCCATCAGGTAGCCCACGGGCGTGGCGCCCTTGGCGGCGAGATCCGAGACGTTCACCGCCAGCGCCTTCCAGGCGATGTCCTCCGGCGCATCGCCCGGCAGGAAATGCACGCCCTCCGCCACCGGATCGGTCTTCAACACCAGCTCGGTGCCGGGCTCCGGCGTCAGCAGCGCGCAGTCGTCCTTGAGGCCGAACGCACCCGGATCGCCCTCGGTCAGCGGCGCCAGCAGGGCGATGATGGCCTCCTCGCCGCGCAGCCGGTCGTCCAGTCCTGGATTGCGGCTCGTCATGGTCGCCAGAGTAGCATCTTGCGTTGGCTGAGGCCCAGATTCAGTCCAATTCCCAGGCTACCGCCGCTGCTGCTCTTCTCGACTCACCGAAGAGCGCAAAATGGGGGATTGCCATGAGCGAATTCGCGCGCGTTCTCATGTCCGTGCTGTTGCTGGCTGCAGCCGGGCTTGGCGCCGGCTGCGGCTTCATCAGCGAAGGGAAGTTTAACCCGGACAAGATCTGGCTAAAGCCGGCCGGGGAGTAGCAATGACGCGCCGACTGCCGGGCCCAGGTCCCCTCTCCCCGCTTGCGGGG
>JBIOWI010000189.1:0-7413 GCA_044868325.1 Hyphomicrobiaceae bacterium | reverse complement strand
CAGCGGCGGTCGTTCGTATGGTCGATCTGCGAGACGAAGTTCTCATAGCCCGAGAAGATCACGATCATCACCAGCGCGCCGGTGAGCGCCAGATCGACCAGACTCAGCATGCCGAGGATCGCCTCCGCTTCGGAGATGGCGATGGCCCGCACGGCGAGATGGTAGAACTCCTGCACGAACTTGATGAGCAGGATCACCACTCCCAGCCCCAAGCCGAGGAAGAACGGCGCCAGCAGCCAGCGGCTCGCAGTGAGCAGCCGCTCCAGAAGTGTCTCAATGCCGCGACTGGGCTCGGTCATGGCCGCTTCCTCGTGGAAAGTCCATCGGAACGGCCGATGATAGGCCGCCGGGGGGCCGGTTGGGAATCGGTACGTCCGCGCGACCTTACTCAATCGCTGCGGGCGCGCCACCTGCCGAGCCCGAGGCCGATGCAGAAGGCCACGGCTGGCTGCCAGGCGAGGAACAGCAGCCGCTCGTCCACCCACTTGCGCTGGCCCATGTAGAGGAGCAGGCCAGCAAGGGCCCCGACCAGGCATGTGAGGGCGATACGCGCGGGCCGCCGCAACTCCGGTGCGAAGATCGCGCAGCCGAGATGCGTGATGCCCGCCCCGACCGCCCCGGCGGCCAGACTGGCGGCGATCAGGTGCGGATCGTCGTCGACGGTCCTCTGCAGCCGGATGGCGACCTGGATGGCCGCGCTCCAGGCGTACATGGTCGCCACCGGCACGACCGGCAGCGCCCATGCCTTCCCGGTCGCCATCCAGACGCCCAGCGCAACGGCGGCGCCGAAGAAGAGCCCGATGAGCACCGGCCCGGCATCCAGAAAGAAGATCGCCCCCACCGGCCTGAGCCACGCCAGCTCCAGATCGTAGCCCACGGTCGCCGAGAGCAGGCCCGAGACTAGGCCCAACCCTGCCAACGCAAGCGCGGCCCGCTCCCGCCAGCCGCCGATGGAGGTCGCTGTCGCCATGTGCCGATCTCCGGGGTCTCTCGCACTCCTGCCAGGCTAAGCAAGTTTGCGTCGGGGCGCCACCGTTGGACTTGGGCCCACGCCGCGATAGTCGGGGTGCCATCAGATCGCGCAAATGCGAGAAGGGCTTGTTGCGACTTGCGAATCGCACCGTCGGTCCATCGGACGCGCAATCGATTGCGGCCACACGGGGGCAATCCGATGAACCCGCTCTGAAGGCCATCTTCAGAGCGCGTTCAAACGCCCCAACCCAAAAACATGAGAACGTTTATTGCGACGGACGAGCGAGAGGCGGGAGTAATCGTCATGAATACAGTGTTCGGCTTCATGCGTTGGGGAACGATGGTGGCCACGGCTGCAACCGCGCTCATCGTCAGTGCCCCTACAATGGGGCATGCCTCGGATGACGACTACGGCTATCGTCGACACTACCGTTACGATGATGACGGCGAGCGCTACTACCCTCGCTATCGCTACTACGATCGCTACCGTCATGATCATTACCACCGCCATTGCCGCCGCGTGTGCGATGGCTACGTGTATTGGCACTACGGGCACAGGCACTGCGACGGTCATTGGCGCCGAGTGTGCCACGGGCACTCGCACGAGCATTGACGCTGTTGCCGAATCGATCGCCGGTGTTGCGTAGTGGCTTCAAATTGAGTGAGGCCCTGCGTGCCACCTTTCGGTGTGCGTCAGAGCTGGTTGCATAGCAGCACCACGGAGTCGGGTGACGATCTCCCCTGTTGTGGTGCCCCATCCTGCAGCAAGGCGCTGAAACGGGCGTGCGGCCCCCCAAGCGCGGCCAGCGCGTCGGATCTCCCTATGACCGGCGCAGGTAGGAGACGAGGCGGCCGCGCGCCTCCGGCATCGCCAGGCCGTGCGGGGCGAGCACCCGCGCCTCCAGGAAATATCCGGTGAGCGCGAACCCCGCCGCGATGTCCTCCTTGGCAAAGGAGCCCGCAGCGCCGCCAGCACGCAGAAACCCCGGCAGCGCCAGCAGGCGGTCCTTGTAGGGCTCTCCCGCCTCGGCGGACACGGCGCGCCCGGACTTGGGCGAGACGTAGACGAGGTCCGCGGCCGTCCGGGTAGCGGCGCAGGTGGCAAGGTCGAGCCCGAAGCCCAGCTCGTCGAGAAGCGCCATCTCCCAGCGCACGACCAGCGCCGGCCAGACCGCGACGTCGCTCAGATAGCCCAGCACGAACAGGGTGATCTCGAACAGGTTGGGATGCGGATCGCGCTCGGGCAGGAGGCGTGCCAGTGCCGCCATCGAGGTGATGGCGGCGAGCGCAGCGGCGTCCTCCATGAGCGGGGCGGCGAAGCCTCGGCGCAGCTCGACATTATAATGGCCAAGATTGTCGGCCAGCCGGGCCTTCCAGGTGGCGTCGACGTGGTTGCCGATCTGCAGCACCGGCCGCAGCCGGCGCGAGCGCCCGCCGTGCACCAGCCCAGAGTGGCGGCCGTGCGCGCGCGTGAAGAGGTCCACCACCGCCGCGGTCTCGCCGTGCGCGCGCACGCTCAAGACCACGCCTTCATCCGACCATTCCATCGCCGCCACCATAGCGGAGTCGCGGCGGAGGTGTCAGGAAACGAGGTTTCAGGGACTAGGTTTCAGGTTTCAGGGGGCCGGCAGCGTCCCTGAAACCTGATCCCTGGAACCTGAAACCTGGTGTCAGACCCAGAGGCTCTGACACCACATTACTTGACTTTGGCATCTATTTATTTGACTATAGCAATCATACGCGAACGAGACTGCCATGTCAGAGATCGCCGATACCACCGAGGCCGTGCGCCGCTTCAACCGGTTCTACACACGCCGCATCGGCGTCCTCGATGAGAGCCTGCTCGGCAGCGGCCTCACGCTGTCGCAGGGCCGCGTCGTCTTCGACCTCGGCCGCCGCCCCGAGTGGACCGCCGGCGAGATCGCCGCCGAGCTTCGTCTCGACGCCGGCTACGTCAGCCGTCTGCTTGCGAGCCTTGAGAAGCTGAAGCTCATCGCGCGCAAGCCATCGGCCACGGACGGCCGCCAGACCGTCGTCTCGCTCACCGCGCGCGGGCGCGACCGGTACCAGCTCCTCGACCGGCGCTCCTCCGACGAGGTCGCGAATCTGCTCGAAGACTTGCCGCCCGGCGGCCGGCAACGGCTACTCGCCGCCATGACCGCCATCGAGTCGCTGCTGAGCGAAGCCCCCACGCCGCCCGTTCCCTACATCATCCGCCCGCCCAGACCCGGCGACATTGGCTGGGTAATCTCCCGCCACGGCGCTCTCTACGCCGAGGAGTACGGCTGGGACGAGACCTTCGAGGGCTTCGTCGCCGAGGTCGCAGGCGCCTTCCTCAAGAGCTTCGACGCCAAGCGCGAGCGCTGCTGGATCGCCGAGCGCGAGGGCCAGGCGGTCGGCTCGGTGTTTCTCGTCAAAGGCCCGGACGAGCGCACCGCCAAGCTGCGCCTGCTCTATGTGGAGCCCGCCGCCCGCCGCCTCGGCATCGGCGCCCGCCTGGTCGAGGAGTGCCGCCTCTTCGCCCGCGCGGCCGGCTACACCCGCATCGTCCTGTGGACCAACAGCATCCTGACGAGCGCCCGCCGCATCTACGAGTCCGCCGGCTACCGCCTGCTCGAGTCGAAGCCCCACCGCAGCTTCGGGCAGGAGCTAGTCGGCGAGACGTGGGATCTGGCGTTGAAGTCGGATGGATGAGCCACGGTGTCGACCCTCTGGGTCTGAGACGAGACTTGGAGCGCGAGGCAGCCTACGCGCGGATTCCCCTCCCCCTTGTGGGGAGGGGCTAGGGGTGGGGGGACTCCCGACATCTGAGGGTGGGGATTTCCCCCCACCCTGTCCCTCCCCCACAAGGGGGGAGGGGACGCTGTGGCGCGCTCCCGTTTCGTTGTCGAGGGTCGGCGCCAGCCGGTGATCGGCTGACACCGGCGCATCGGGAAAGGCATGGAACGTGTCGGAGCTCTCCGGAAAGGTGGCCGTCGTCACCGGCGCGGGACGCGGCATCGGCCGCGCCACGGCCTTGGCCTTCGCTCGCCATGGGGCGACGGTGGTGGCCGCCAATCGCCGCGTCGATGACGGAAAGAGCCTCACGGCCGAAATCGCCGCCGACGGCGGCAAGGCGCACTTCATAGCCACCGATGTCGCGGAACCTCGCCAGATCGAGCGCCTGATGGAGGAGTCCATTGCCCGCTACGGCCGCATCGACATCGTGTTCAACAACGCCGGCTACCAGGAACCGCGCGCACCTCTCGCCGACACGCCCGAGGAAGCCTTCAACCGCGTGTTCCACACCAACGTACAGTCGGTCTGGCTCGGCATGAAATACGCGCTGACGTACATGGTTCCCCAGGGAAGCGGCACCATCGTCAACTGCGCGTCAGTGAGCGGCCTACGCAATCCCAATCCAGGCCTGTCGCTCTACTCGGCGTCCAAGGCTGCGGTGATCTCTCTCACGCGCTCGGCGGCCATGGAGTACGCGGAAAAGGGCGTGCGCATCAACGCTGTTGCACCAGGCCGGATCGTCACCGACATGATGCTGGGCTCCAGAATCATGGACATGGGCGCCGTCGCCGCCGGGCTGCCCCTACGGCGCATGGGCCAGCCCGAGGAAGTGGCGGAAGCCGTCGTCTGGCTGGCGTCGGATGCGGCCTCGTTCGTCGTTGGCCACGTGCTGTGCACCGACGGCGGGTTCATGGCGGTTTGAACGAGAGCGCGCAGGGGCTACGGCCAGGAGCTATTCTCCGAACAGCTGCGCCAGGCCCCACAGCACCAGCCAGCGCAGCACGATCTCGGCGATCAGGAGCGCGCCGAAGCCGATCAGGACGAGGCCGGCCAGCGCGTTGATGCGCCCGAGCTGCACCTCGTCGAGACGGTGGCGGATGAGCGCAATTCGCTCCGACACCACGAACCAGTAGACGAAGCTGCCGCCCACGATCGCCGCCACCATGGCGAGCGCGTCGAGCACGGTCTCAACCTCCACGAAGGTCCCGAGCCCCGCGTAGATCGCCAGCAGGCCCAGCACCGCGCCGGGGTTGGTGACGGTGAGCAGGAACATGGCCGGGATGTCCCAGGCATAGTCGCGCAAGGACGCCTTGGCGGCCTCCACGTGCGTGGTGATGCTCTTCGGCACGAAGTAGAGCCTCACCCCGGCGATCAAGAGCCCAAGGCCACCGAGGATCTGGATGGCGGCCCGGTACTCCCGGATGGCGCCGGTCACGGCGCTGACGCCGAACGCCGCGAACAGCGCGATCAGCGCATCCCCCAGCATGATGCCGATGCCGGCCGCCATGCCGCCGAAGAACCCGCGCTCCACCGCCCGCTGCAGCCCGAGCAGGTTCACCGGCCCGAACGGAAGGGCAAGCAGCAGGCCGGCAATGAAACCGACGGAGACGATGACAAAAGCGTTGGCGATGTCGGACACGGACGGTGATATAGGTTGCGCCGGCTCCGCCCGAGGGCGGCCCGACATATCGCGTTGGGGGCCTACTGCGGGCGATATGGTGGTTTGCCGCGCGTGGCAACCGAGCTTTCGTCGGAAAGGGCATCCAACTTGTTGGAGGCGACCATGAGGCGAAGCGGCCGCACGATCCGGTCGGGACTCTGCGTCACTCTGGCACTCCTCGTGGCCTGCGCCCTCGGCGCGTCCGGCTTTCAGGCTTGGGCTCAGACGCCCAAGGCCGACACGGCAGCCCCGCAAAGCCCGAAGGCGCGCCTGCCCCAGGTCCGCTACGACACCGACGGCCTGCCGCGCGCCGTCGTCGAGCTGCGCGAGGCCATGCTGGCGGCCATCGAGGCGGGCGAGATCGAGGAGCTGCGCCATATCTTCGACCTGAGCGAGATCAAGCCGGACATCGGCGCTCCGCCCAAGACCGACTCCATCGCCCACTGGAAGAGCGTCGCGGGCGACACCCAGGGTCGGGAGGTGCTCGCCGCCCTCTCGCTCATCCTGGACACTGGCTACGTGGCCGTCCGGCGCGGCTCCGACATCGAGAACAACCAGCTCTACGTCTGGCCCTATTTCGCCGAGCTGCCGCTGAGCCGGCTCACCTCGCGGCAGGAGGTGGAGCTGCTGAGACTGATGCCCGCCAACGTGGCGCGCGAGATGAAGGAGAAAGGCAAGTACACCGGCTGGCGACTCGTCATCGGCGCCGATGGCACCTGGCACACCTTCCGCAAGGGCGAGTGATTGGGCTCAATTTAGGCTCTGGGCCACCTAAAGCATAAACGTCTGTGTGAATTGCCTACTGGCAGCGTTCTTGGTACTTGCGATCGCTGGGCGAATGCCCGCAGGCATCCCCCGCCGGGAACGCGGGGGGCGACGGGGAAGGAATGGCCGATGTTGCGCGTGGCGGTTGCGGCGTTCGTGTTGGCGTCAGTCAGCGTTGCGACGAGCGGTGCGGCGCTGGCGCAATGGGGATGGGGATCTCCGGGTTGGGAGGATCGCTCCTACCGCCGCTATCCCTACCCCTACCAGCCGCCGTATTACCGGCAGCCATCCTACGGCTTTCCCCCCGGGTGGGGCTGGGATGACGACGACTTTCCGACCCGCCGTCCGATGGGTCCGAGCTTCCGCTCCGGCGGCCCGCGCCCGGAGATCGCGCCGCTGCCGCCCGCCCGCATCGCCTTCCCCAGCCACTACCCGGTCGGGAGCATCGTCATCGACCACAAGGGGCGGCAGCTGTTCCTGATCGAGTCGCCCACCGAGGCGCTGCGCTATCCCATCTCGGTGGGCAAGGAGGGGTTCAGCTGGACCGGCACGGAGAAGATCAGCAAGACCGTGAACTGGCCGGACTGGCGCCCGCCCGACGAGATGCGCGCGCGCGACCCGCGCCTGCCGGAGCACATGAGCGGGGGCCTCCGGAACCCGCTTGGCGCCAAGGCGCTCTATCTCGGCAACACCCTCTACCGCATCCACGGCACCAACGACCCCAGGTCGATCGGGCGGGCGGCCTCGTCGGGCTGCTTCCGTATGCTCAACGGCCATGTGGTCGACCTGGCGCGGCGCATCTCGATTGGCACCCCCGTAACCGTGGTGAACCGTCTGCCGCCGGAGCTCGAGCGGACGGTCGCCGAGCAGGTGCGCCATGGCGCGGTGCCCGCCGCGCCCCCGCGCGCTCCCGCAGCCAAGATGCCGACCGAGCGCGACCCGACCGGCGCTGGCCCCTCCGGCGAAGGCGCCGGCGGCAGGGAGCGGCGACCGTCGTAGGGCGCAATCGCGAATGCGCGATTGCGCCGATAACCCTTCACGGTAATCGATGTCCGCGGCGAGGTTGGCCCGGCGCAATCGTGCGGAAAGCACGATTGCACGCTACGGCAGCTCCAGCACGATCCTTCCGCGCACCTTGCCCGCCAGAACCTCCGGCGCAAGAGCAGGGGCGTCGGCGATGGGGCGCTTCTCGGTCATGGCCTTCAGCCTGTCGCGGTCGAGGTCGCGTGCCAGCCGCT
>JBIOWI010000188.1:0-30975 GCA_044868325.1 Hyphomicrobiaceae bacterium | reverse complement strand
GATCTCGCCCTCATCGACCACCTCTGGCGTCAGTGGTCGCCCGGCCTCTCGCTCGATCCAGCTCTCCAGGCGGAGCTACACCAGCACCTGCGAGCGAGCATGCCCGCGCCCTTAAAGTACTACCGGGCTGTTGCGACCCGGCATGCTTGGGGCGATGCGCCGCCTATCTCAGCCGATCGCGACGCCCCTGCTGCAGCTCCACGGTGCCGACGACGGCTGCATCCTCCCCCCGCAGGTCGATGACCGACACCGGTTCGCCGGCCCGCACGCGCTGGAAGTCGTCCCCGCCGTCGGTCACTTCCTGCACATCGAGGCCCCCGAGGCGATCGCGGAACGGATCGCGGCATGGGCCAAGTAGCGGATCACTCGTCCAGGCCGAAGTCAGGACCGTCGACAAGGTCGCACGTTTTGGGGCGAGGAGTTTGTGGTATTGCTGCGCTAAACCGATCTTGGCAACGCGTTCCTGTTGGCGGAGCGCCTACGCCAGCAGATCAGCGGTGGTGCGATAGAGGCCCGTGGCAAGAAGATCGTCGGCGCAACCGCATCTGTTGGACTTGCCATGGCCTACAGGACAACCGTGACGTAGCCGACGTGATTGAGCGGGCGGACCGGGCGCTCTACCTCGCCAAGACCTCCGGCCGCAATCGTGTGGTTGCGGAGGCGCCTGCCGAGGGCAGCGACGCCGCTAGCCCCCCGACGTTCGTGCACTCAAGTCCCTGTCGGCGCGGATGATGTTGCTTCGAAGCAGCATCGCTCACGCCAGTTTCAATGTGGCTCGCCAATTCTCGAAACGGCGGTAGCTTTGACCCGCGCCCGCAGCTCGCTAACACCCTACAATGCCGGTCAGTGGAGCGAGCCGACGTGCTGTATCGTCAAACCATGGGCAGATTTGGTCACCGCTTGCCGCCACAAATGAGCCGTCGACGCACCGCACGCCGATGTCTGCTTTCGAGAAGCGGTAACCAAGAGCGGACAGACCGCCACCGGCCCCGAACGCGACGTTAGAGTATCTCCTCGGCAATGATCGCTCCTGGCACAACCTCACCGCAGGCCGTCGCCCTTTCGGCAGGTATTGCCCGGAACCTGCCGAACCGGCACTCACGATCGGCCTGAGTCCACGGCGCCCTACCCCTGCCTGCCCCAGTCCACCCCCGCCTCGAACGCCGCCGCGGCGCGGTAGATCGTCTCCTCGTCGAACATGCGGCCGACGAGCATCATGCCTACGGGGAGGCCGTCGACCATCCCGCAAGGCAGGCTCATGGCCGGATGGTGGGTGCAGTCGAACGGCGCCGTGTTGGGTACCATCTCGAAGGCGCGCTGCAGGACCTCGCTGACCGGCGCATTGGGGCCGGGCAGCGGCGTCGCGGTCATCGGCAAGGTCGGCATCAGCAGCAGGTCGTGCCTTGCGAGCACGGCGTCGTAGGCGGCGCGCAGCCGGCGCACCAGGTTCTGCGCCTTGGCGTAGTAGTGGCCACGATGGCGCGTGACCATGTAGTGGCCGAGCAGCATGATGTTCTTCAGGCTGTCGGACAGCTCGTCGGCGCGCTCGCGCCAGGCGCTGTGAAAATCGAGCAGCGAGGTGACGTAGAGACCCTGCCAGTTGAAGCCGTAGCCGTTGCCCTGCATCATCTGCTGGCCCGCGCCCTCCGAGACGATGGGCAGCCAGATCGCCGGCCCGAGCCGGTGCATCGGCACCGACACCGTCTCCACCGTGGCGCCGAGCCCCTTGAAACGATCGGCGGCGGCGCGCACCGCTTCGTCGCTGGCGGCCTGCGACTGCGGATGCCCGAAGCCTTCCTCCACCACGGCGATGCTGAGGCCGTTCGCCCCGCGCCCGAGCGCTTCGCGGTAGGGCTTGGCCGCGGCGCCGTACTGGCGCGGGTCGAGCCCATCGGGACCCGCAAGCACCTCCAGCAGCAGGGCGTTGTCCTCCACCGTCGCGGTCATGGGGCCGGTGTGGTCGAGCGTCAGCTCGATCGGCATGATGCCGGTATAGGGCACCAGCCCATGGCTCGGCTTCATGCCGTAGATGCCGCAGAACGAGGCGGGAATGCGGATCGACCCGCCCTGGTCGCCGCCCAGCGCCATCGGCACCTCGCCGGCCGCCACCACGGCGGCGCTGCCCGATGACGATCCGCCGGCCGAATAGCCCAAGCGATGCGGGTTGTGCACCGGTCCGCTGGAGCTGGTGTGGCTGCCGCCGGAGCAGCAGAAATACTCGCACACGGTCTTGCCGACGATGGTGCCGCCCGCATCGAGGATGCGTTGCACGACGGTGGCATCGACATCGGGCGTGTAGCCCTCCAGCGTGGACGCGCCGTTCATCATCGGCACGCCGGCCAGGCAGATGTTGTCCTTCACCGCGACCTGCTTGCCCTTCAGCTTGCCGGAGGCCGCGCCTTCGATGGTGGTCTTGACGTACCAGGCGCCGTACTTGTTCTCCTCGCCCGTCGGCCTCCGCCCCGGCGTGCGCGGGTAGCGCACCTCCGGCAGCTCATCCGGCATCTGGTCGAGCGTGTTGTACGCCGCAAAGCTGCCGATCAGCGTCGCGTGGTGCTGCGCGGCCTCCTCCCCGCTCATGGTCATGCCGAGCTCTAAGGCGAGCTCGCGCACCTGGTCGACGGTGGGGGTCTTCAACGTTCCGAGCGGCATGGTTCTCCTCCTTGCGTCGGCGGTTCACGGTAGCGGAGCGCCTGCTTTTCGCACGCACTGCGCCCGAGGCACGACCCGAAAGCTGCCATGCGCCAGAACGTAGGGTGCAATAAGCGAGCGAAGCGAGCGCATGCACCGATCCACGCCGATCGGATCGACATCGGTGCAATGCGCTCCGCTTATTGCACCCTACAATTTCGGCGTTCTCCTCCAATCGCCGGGCTCGGCTCGGCGGTCAAACCTTTCACGGGACGGTATGCACTGTCCAGACGAACCGCTCCGCGAGGCGAGGGCTATTCCGCCGCCTTGAGCAGCGTCGGCGAGGGGTTGCGCAACTCGGCCAGCAGCGTGGCCTCGCGCTCCTTGGCGAGCTTGTAGTTGCGCTCCTTGACGTGGCCGAAGCCGCGGATCTCCAGGGGCAGCGAGGCGAGCGCGACGGCGGTGTGGTGATTGGCGGGCGAGAGGCGCGCGGCGATCTCGTCGAGCAGCGCCTCGTAGTCGGCGATCGTCTGCCGCTCCAGCCGGCGCTCGTGCGTGTAGCCGAACGGATCCCAGGCGGTGCCGCGCAGGCGCTTGCCCTTGGCGAGCAGGCGGAAGACGGGGAGCATCCAGTGCCCGAACGCCATCTTGCGCGGCTCGCCGGTGCGCCTGTCGCGGCGCGCCAGCAGCGGCGGCGCCAGGTGGAGCTGCAGCGTCCCGTGCGACTCGAACTGATCGGACAGCGCCTTCTCGAAGGCCGGATCGGTGAACAGCCGCGCCACTTCGTACTCGTCCTTATAGGCGAGCAGCTTGTGGTAGCCGCGCGCCACCGCCTCGGCGAGGCCCGCCCGCCCCGGCGCCTTGGCGCGCTCCGCCTCGGCGATGGCCGCGACGCGTGCGCGGTAGCGATTGGCCAGCGCCGCGTCCTGGTAGTCGGTGAGCCGGACGGCGCGGTAGGCGACGATGCCGTCCAGCGTCTGCATCTTGGCGGGGCCCGCCGCCGCATCGGCGCCCACGATGCGCTCGACGGCAAACATGTCGTGCGCCGCGAGGCGGCCGAAGCGGAACGCGGCCTTGCTCATCTCCACCGCGGCGCCGTTCAGCTCGATGGCCTGCTCGATAGCGTCGGCGCCGAGGGGGACGTGGCCCAGCTGATAGGCGTAGCCCAGAAGGAAGATGTTGGCGGCGATGGAGTCGCCGAACAGCTTCACGGCCGCGGTGTGGGCATCGAAGTGGTGCACCGGTCCCTTGCCGGCGCGCTCGGCGATGGCGTGGCGCAGCGCCGGGCCGGGCACCTTGACGTTGGCGTTGCGCGTGAAATGGGCCGTATGCATCTCGTAATCGGAGTAGATCACCGCCGTGTGGTCCGGCTTGATGGTCGCCAGCACGCTGTTCGACGCCGTCACCACCAGGTCGCAGCCGAGCACCAGGTCGGCCCCCGCCACGCCGGCGCGGATGGCGTGGATCTGGTCCGCATCGCGCGCCACGCGCATGTGGCAGGCCACCGCGCCGCCCTTCTGGGCGAGGCCCGTCATGTCGATGGCACCGAAGCCCTTGCCTTCGAGGTGTGCAGCCTGGCCGAGCAGCGCCGAGACGGTCACCACGCCGGTGCCGCCCACGCCCGTCACCAGCATGGTGTAGGGCTTGTCGAGCGCCGGTAGCCTCGGCTCCGGCAGGCTCGCCAGCATCGCGGTGACGCCCGAATCGCCGCGCACGGCGGCGCGCGACTTGCGCACCTTGGCGCCGTGCACGGTGACAAAGCTGGGGCAGAAGCCTTCCAGGCACGAGAAGTCCTTGTTGCAGGCGGACTGGTCGATGGCGCGCTTGGTGCCGAGCTCCGTCTCCAGCGGCATCACCGCCACGCAGTTCGACTTCACGCCGCAGTCGCCGCAGCCCTCGCACACGGCGGGGTTGATGAAGACGCGCTTGTCGGGGTCGGGGAAGGTGCCGCGCTTGCGGCGGCGGCGCTTCTCGGCGGCGCAGGTCTGATCGTAGATCAGCACCGACACGCCGGGGACCTTGCGCAGCTCCTCCTGCACGCTCTGCAGCTCGTGTCGGTGATGGACGGGCACGCCGGCCGGGATGAATCCCGACGGATACTTGTACGGCTCGTCGGTGACGACCACCACCTTCTCGATACCCTCGGCCAACATCTGCCGCGCGATCATCGACACGGAGATGTCACCGTCCAGCGCCTGGCCGCCGGTCATGGCGACGGCGTCGTTGTAGAGGATCTTGAACGTGATGTTGACGCCGGCGGCGCGGGCGGCGCGGATGGCGAGGCTGCCGGAGTGGATGTAGGTGCCGTCGCCCAGGTTCTGGAACACATGGCTCGTCTTGGAGAAGGGCGCCTCGCCGATCCAGTTGGTGCCCTCGCCGCCCATCTGGGTGAACCCCTCGGTGGAGCGGTCCATCCAGTGCGCCATGTAGTGGCAGCCGATGCCGGCGTAGGCGCGCGAGCCCTCGGGCACCACGGTGGAACTGTTGTGCGGGCAGCCGGGGCAGAAATAGGGAATGCGGGTGGCGGCCTCGGCCGCCTCGGGGCGGTTGCCCTTGATGCGCTTGAGCTCGGCGATCCTGTCCTTGATGTCGTCGCCGGCGCCGTAGCGGATCAGCCGCTCGCCCAGCTTGATGGCGATGTCGGACGGGTCGAGCGCGTATTTGGCCGGGAACAGCCACTGCTCGTTCTCGTCCTTCTTGCCGAGCACGCGCGGCCGGTCGGGCAGGTCGTAGAGCTGCTCTTTCACCTGCGTTTCAATAAGAGAGCGCTTCTCCTCCACCACCAGGATCAGCTCGAGCCCCTGCGCGAACTTGAGCAGCCCCTCCGGCTCCAGCGGCCAAGGCATGCCCACCTTGTAGAGCCGCAGCCCAAGCCGGTTCGCCGCCACCTCGTCGATGCCGAGCTCGTCCATGGCCGCGCGCACATCGAGGTAGCTCTTGCCGGTGGTGACGATGCCCACCTTGGGCGCCGGGCCGCCGCTGCAGACGATCCGGTCGAAGCCGTTGGCGCGGGCGAAAGCGAGGATGGCCGCGCGCTTGTAGTCGTGCAGCCGCGCCTCCTTGGCGAGCGCCTGGTCGCCAAGCCTGATGTTGAGCCCGCCGGGCGGCGGCGTGAAGTCTTCCGGGCTCTCGATCTGGATGCGGTCGATGCGGCCGTCGACCGTGGCGGTGGCCTCGATGTTGTCCTTCACGCACTTGAGGCCCACCCACACGCCGGCATAGCGCGACAGGGCTAGCCCCAAGATGCCGTAGTCGAGGATCTCCTGCACCCCGGCCGGATTCAGGATCGGGATCATGTAGTCGACGAAGGCGAACTCCGACTGGTGCGCGCTGGTGGAGCTCTCGCAGGTATGGTCGTCGCCCATCAGCGCCAGCACGCCGCCGTGCTTGGAGGTGCCGGCGTGGTTGGCGTGGCGGAACACATCGCCGGTGCGGTCCACTCCTGGCCCCTTGCCGTACCAGACGCCGAACACGCCGTCGTACCTGCCTTCGCCCCGCAACTCGGCCTGCTGCGAGCCCCACAGGGCGGTCGCCGCCAGGTCCTCGTTGAGGCCCGGCTGGAACTTGATGTGGTTCGACTCCAGGATGCCCCTGGCGCGCTGCATCGCCATCTCCAGGGTGGCGATGGGCGAGCCGCGGTAGCCCGTCACGTATCCCGCGGTATTGAGCCCGACCTTCACATCGCGGCCGCGCTGCGTCAGCATCAGGCGCACGATGGCCTGGGTGCCGGTCAACAGCTGGCGCGTCTCGTCCAGTGCATACTTGTCGTCGAGGCTGACGGCATGTTTGGGCATGTGTCTCTCGGCGTTGCCGCCTCCCCAGCCGCGTCGGCGTCCTGTTGCTACAGGTGCCCGAGTCTGCCGGCTACCCCAAACTTCATACGGCTCCAGACCTCTTGCAAGGGGTGAAGCCGATTGAGAAATCGTTACCCGCGCCCGGCCGCTCGCTCAGCGGCGGATGCATGTCCCGCACCCCTGTTCCGAAACAATATTACCCGCTATGCGGCCCTCAGCTGCCCGCCATGCGCCGAGGTGCGGTGGATGGGGTCGGACCCTGCGGGTCCGACCCCATGGCACACCCTCGGAGGTGACCGCCTTCGTCCGTCGCGGACGCACCCTGGATGCTTTGGAACGACAGGCCGCGGCATGGGGTCGGGCCCGCAGGGTCTGACCCCCGACGGACGGGCAACGGAAAAGGGCGGCGCCCCGTCGGACGCCGCCCTTCCCAGTCTCGAAAGCTCCGCCCGGCCGCCTAGACCGAGTAGTACATGTCGAACTCGACCGGGTGCGGGGTCATCTCGAAGCGGGCCACCTCGGCCATCTTCAGCTCGATGTAGGCGTCGATCATGTCGTCGGTGAACACGCCGCCCTTCTTCAGGAACTCGCGGTTCTTGTCGAGGGTATCGAGCGCCTCACGAAGGCTGCCGCACACCGTGGGGATCTGCGAGAGCTCCGCCGGCGGCAGGTCGTAGAGGTTCTTGTCCACCGCTTCCCCTGGGCTGATCTTGTTGGCGATGCCGTCGAGGCCCGCCATCAGCATGGCGGCGAAGCCGAGGTACGGGTTGGCCGCCGGATCGGGGAAGCGCACCTCGACGCGCTTGGCCTTGGGGCTCGTCGCCACCGGGATGCGGCACGAGGCCGAGCGGTTGCGCACCGAGTAGGCCAGGAGCACCGGCGCCTCGTAGCCCGGCACCAGGCGCTTGTAGGAGTTGGTGGTCGGGTTGGTGAAGGCGTTGATGGTCTTGGCGTGCTTGAGGATGCCGCCGATGTAGTAGAGGCAGGTATCGGAGAGATCTGCGTACTTGTTGCCGGCGAACACCGGGGTCGAGCCCTTCCAGATCGACTGGTGCACGTGCATGCCCGAGCCGTTGTCGCCGTATACGGGCTTCGGCATGAAGCACGCGGTCTTGCCGTAGGCCTGCGCGACGTTGTGGATGACGTACTTGTACGTCTGCATATTGTCCGCGCTCGTTACGATCGGCTGGAACTTGATGCCGAGCTCGTGCTGGGCAGAGGCCACCTCGTGGTGGTGCTTCTCGACCACCACGCCCATCTCGGCCATTACCGAGAGCATCTCGGAGCGGATGTCTTGGGCGCTGTCCACCGGCGGCACGGGGAAATAGCCGCCCTTGGTACGCGGACGGTGGCCGAGGTTGCCGGTCTCGTAGCTCGTGCCGCTGTTGGAGGGCAGCTCCGCGCTGTCGAGGCGGAAACCGGTGTTGTAAGGATCGATCGTGTAGCGGATGTCGTCGAAGATGAAGAACTCCGCCTCGGGGCCGAACACCGCGGTGTCGCCCACGCCGCTCTGCTTCAGGTAGGCCTCGGCGCGCTTGGAGATGGAGCGCGGGTCGCGCTCGTACATCTCGCCGGTGGTGGGCTCGAGCACGTCGCAGTAGACCGCGGCGGTGGTCTGGGCAAAGAACGGGTCGAGATGCACCGTGGCGGCGTCGGGCATCAGCAGCATGTCGGAGGCCTCGATGCCCTTCCAGCCGGCGATCGAGGAGCCGTCGAAGGCGTAGCCTTCCGCGAACACGGACTCGTTCACCACCGAGGCGTCGGCCGTGACGTGCTGCAGCTTGCCCTTGGTGTCGGTGAAGCGCAGATCAAGGAACTTCACCTCCTTGTCCTTCATCAGCTTCAGCGCGTCGCCAACGGTCTTCGGTCTATCTGCCATTTTGTTGTCCCCTGTCTTTAGCTTAAGCCCTGTCTTTGCTTGAGCCCTGTCTTTGCTTGAGAATGTGGCGCCCAAGCTTGCCCACGCGCCATCCCCCCGTGGGGTCCCAATGGCGACGCGGGCGTCCCGCTCAGATCGCGTCGGTCCCCGTCTCGCCGGTTCGGATGCGGATCGCTTCCTCGACGGTTGAAATGAATATCTTGCCGTCGCCAATGCGGCCTGTTTTCGCAGCCTTCTGGATGGCCTCGAGCGCCTTCGGCAGCATCTCGTCCGGCAGCACGACCTCGATCTTCACCTTGGGCAGGAAATCCACCACGTACTCGGCGCCGCGATAGAGCTCGGTGTGGCCCTTCTGACGGCCGAAGCCCTTGGCCTCGATCACCGTGATGCCCTGCAGGCCGATCTCCTGCAGCGCCTCCTTCACCTCGTCGAGCTTGAAGGGCTTAATAATTGCCTCGATCTTCTTCATGCCGTCCCTTCACCTCCCGACGACCATTGCAGAAGCGCCACCGTTGCCGCGACCCGCGCCCATTGACCCGCGGTGTTAAGCAGACTGCGTGCCAAGCCACGTCGCAGGGGCCGGGAGCCAGCGGCTTTCTGTATCTACAGGGCAACATGATCTGTGGGCAATCGCCGATTTTGCCTATCGTTAGGGCAGTTTGCTCATTTTATAGACATTGCACATGAAACCGCTTCGCCGTTGGCTGACCGGGCGCGCGGGGCCATGATGGGGCCCGCGAACAACCGCGCGGAGAAGCGACGTGTTTGGCCCCGACTCTCGCCACGAGCTGCTCACCACCGAGGAGATGGGCCGGGCCGACCGCCTGGCGATGGACGCAGGCACGCCGGGCTTGGCGCTGATGGAGGCGGCCGGCCGCGCCGTGGCCGCCGCAGCGGCGGAGCTGGGTGGCACCGGAGCGTCCGTGGTTGTCGCCTGCGGACCGGGCAACAACGGCGGCGACGGCTTCGTGGCGGCGCGGGTGCTGCGGGAGCAGGGCCATCCGGTGCGGGTCGGGCTGCTGGGCAGCCGCGAGGCCCTGCGGGGCGACGCCGCCGTCATGGCCGGGCGCTGGGCGGAGCGTTGGGCGGGCCGCAGGCAGGGCGAGATCGAGGCGCTCTCGCCGGCGACGCTGGCGGGCGCGGACGTTATCATCGATGCGATGTTCGGTGCCGGTCTCTCACGCGCCCTCGACGGGGCGGCCGCTGCCATGGTTGCCGCCATCGACGGCGCGGGCAAGCAGGTCGTCGCCGTGGACGTGCCGAGCGGGCTCGACGGTACCACGGGGCAGGCGGCCGGCCCGGTGGTGCAGGCCACCGCGACCGTCACCTTCTTCCGCATGAAGCCGGGCCACCTGCTGCTGCCGGGCCGGCTCAAGTGCGGCGCGGTGCGCCTCGCCGACATCGGCATTCCCGACAGCATGCTGGCCGAGATCGCGCCGCGCACCTCGGCCAACCGGCCGGCGCTATGGCTCCCGCACTACCCGCGTCCGCACCTGGACGCCCACAAGTATATGCGCGGGCACGCCATCGTCGTCTCCGGGCCGGCGGAGAGCACCGGGGCGGCCCGCATGGGCGCGCGCGCGGCGCTGCGCGTCGGCGCCGGCCTCGTCACCCTGGTGGGCAATGCCTCCGCCACCGCCATCAACGCCACCCACGCCACCGCGGTGATGGTGCGCGCTGTCGCCTCCGACGCCGCCCTCGCAGAGATCCTCTCCGACGAGCGGCGCAACGCCGTGCTGATCGGGCCCGGCGCCGGTGTCGGGCCGGCAACCGCCGGAACCGTGCTCACCGTCCTCGCCTCGGACGCAGGCGCGGTGCTGGATGCCGACGCCCTCACCTCGTTCGCGCCCACCGGCGCCGATGCGCCGGTGAAGGCGGCGGGGCTGGGCTTCGTGGTGCGCGCCGACCCCGACCCGACGAATGCGGCCCTCTTCGGCGTCATCAAGGGCCGCGGGAGCGCCACCGTGCTCACCCCGCACGAGGGCGAGTTCAAGCGCCTGTTCGGCGACCTGCCGGGTCTGAACAGCGGCTCCAAGCTCGACCGGGCGCGGCAGGCCGCGGCAGCGAGCGGCGCCGTCGTCGTCCTGAAGGGACCTGATACGGTGATCGCCGCCCCCGACGGCCGCGCCGCCATCAACGACAACGCCCCGCCCTGGCTCGCCACCGCCGGCTCCGGCGACGTGCTGGCCGGCCTCGTCACCGGCCTCCTGGCGCAGCGCATGCCGGCCTTCGAGGCCGCCTGCGCCGCGGTCTGGCTGCACGGCGCGTGCGCCAACACCTTCGGCATCGGCCTGATCGCCGAGAACCTGCCCGAGACGCTGCCACAGGTGCTGCGCGGGCTGCTCTATGACAATTGGGGCTGACCGGACGGGGTGGGAATGGCCATACGACCCCGTCCCGACTGACGACAGGCCACCGGGAGAGCCGTAGGTTTACCCCAACCTGCCCTGCGCGCGCCGCGCGTCCTCAGTCTCAGCCGTCGCAGGGGCGGGCGCGGGAGCGGCAGTACCAGCGGCCGCCGCCTTCCGGCCGAAGGCAGCGCGTGCTGCGGTTGCGCGAGCGCGACCAGAAGCCGAACTCGAAGCCTTCGCGGCGGCGCACCTGTTCGCGCCAGTCGGCGCGCGCCGCGATACCCGTGGTCGTGTAAAAGAAGCCTCTCGCCTCGCCGACATAGTAGCGCGGCGCGCAGGCCGCGTCGGCGGAAGATGCGGTGGCAAGCGTAGCCGCACCAAGTGCGGCCGCGCCAGCGGCTGCCCACAAGATCCTGCGTGCCGTCATGCTGGTCCTCCCCTTGGGAAAAAATCCAATGCCACGAAACCGATGCCGCCGCCGGCCACGCCAGGCAAGCTAACTGCGACCGGCGATGCAGGCAAGCCTGCGCGCTGGCAACGCGAGCCCGGGATGCAAGGTTCCCGATGGAGACGAATCCCATACGTCCGATCCGTCTCTGCGGTGTATAAGCCGCCGGCGGCGATAGCGCCGATTTGATCGATCACGGCCGCCGTGCCGGATACTCACAAGGGATAGCCGATGCGGAAGACGCTCTACTTGATCGTGTTCACGCCCACCCCGCTTGCGCCGCTGGGCCACGCCATCAAGCGGCAGATCGAGGAGACGAGCCGGACGGAGCCGCAGGACATCTCGGTGACGTGCTGGGACGAGGACACGAGCTTCTTCGATCCCGTAAACCCCTATCCGCTGAACGAGTGCATCCGCAAGCTGCACAGCTTCGACGGTGCGATCGTCATCCTGGGAGCTGCGGCCCCCTTGGCCGGAGCCGGCGCGGTCTCGACCTCGGCTGGGGGCACGGCCGCTGCCGGCGCTGCCACCGCCGCCGCGCCGCTGCCGGTCAACTCCAACGTGCTGATCGAGATCGGCGCCTCGATGGCGCGCTTCGGCCGCAACCGCGTGTTCCTGCTCAGGCCGAGGAGCGACAGCGTCGAGATCCCCACCTACTTCCGGCAGAACAACGTCAACTTCGCCACCTACGACGACACCGTCGCCGCCGGCCCCGACGCAGTCGCCGAGGCCGCACACATCATCGTGCGGCACCTGGGCGGCCTCGGCCAGTCGGCCTATTACTCCGACCTGCCGGCGTTCGGGCTGGCCCACGGCTACTTCAACAACTTCGTGATGCCGGCGATCAGGAACGTCGAGGCCGGCGCCACTGTCTATGCCAAGTCCGGCGGCAGCTTCCTCAAGGGGCGGCGTCGGCGCAGGTTCGCCTCGGCGGTGTTCATCGTGGCGGTGCCGGAGGACCGGATCGTCACCCGCGCCGAGATGCACCGGCATCTGACGGCGATCGGCCTCGTCGAGGCCGTCATCGAGGCGCGCGACGGCAGGGACATCGCGTTCTTCACCGTCCCCGAGTTCAGGGAGAGGGACGCGCTCTACATCGTAGAGGTGCCGACCAACCTCGTCGCCTCGCACGATGCCATCGACAAGATCGAGAGGCTGTGGATCGACGCCACGGACGGCACCGACGGCTACAAGCGGCTGCTGGAGCGCCGCGAGATCGCGAACTTCTTCCGCTACGTCGATGTCCTGCGCGAGAACGCCAAGCTGCACACGGGCAAGCTCAGGCAGCTCGCGGTGCCCAGCATCGACAGCCTCACCCTCGACCTGATCCGAAGTCAGGTGGACTGAGGGAACGTAGGGTGCAATGCTGCGGAAGCGGCATTGCACCGATGCAGGCTCTCCCCAAGCATTCACGCTTGTGCGAAGGTCGGTTCGGCGCAATCGCGCTTCCGCACGATTGCGCCCTACATCGCGCGGCCGGAAACGATCGCGAGCGCAGAGCTATGACGGTTCGGATCGCCTCGGACGTGGGCGGCACCTTCACCGACAGCATCGCCTACGATCCGGCGTCGCGGCGCATCGCCGTCTCCAAGGTGCCGACCACGCCCGAGGGGCGGGAGATCGGCACCGTCGAGGGTCTGCGGGCGGCGCTGGCCGAGCTTGGCAAGACCGGCAGCTCGGTCGCCTACGTCGGCCACGGCATGACGACTGCCACCAACGCCGTGATCCAGCGCAGCGGCGCGAGGACGGCGCTCGTCACCAACCGCGGCTTCAAAGATCTCCTGCTGATCGGCCGCCAGGACCGCCCGAGCCTCTACGACATCGGCGTGGTGCGCACCCCGCCGCTCGTGCCCCGCGAGCTTTGCTACGGCGTCGGCGGGCGCCTCGACCCCAACGGCCGCGAGCTCGAGCCGCTGGACGAGGCGGGGCTCGCTGAGGCCGCCTTGGACATGCGCGGCCGCGGGGTGGCGGCGGTGGCTGTCGCCTTCCTTCACGCCTACGCCAATCCGGCACACGAGCGCGCCGCCCAGGCGGTGCTCGCGAGGCACCTGCCGGGCGTCGCCATCTCCATCTCCTCGGACATCCTGCGCGAGATGCGCGAGTTCGAGCGCGCCAGCACCGCCGTGCTCAATGCCTACCTCACGCCGGTCATGGCCCGCTATCTCGGCGCCCTGACCGGCCGGCTCCAGGACGAGGCGCACGGCCTCGGCATCCGCCTCGATGCGCCGGTCATGGTCATGGAGGCGGCCGGCGGCCTGATGACGGTCGAGACCGCGCGCGCCAAGCCGGTGCACACCGTCCTGTCCGGACCGGCAGGCGGCGTGATCGCGGCGGCGCACGTGGCGCGGCTGGCGGGCGCGGCCCAGGTCGTCACCATGGACATCGGTGGCACCAGCACCGACATCTGCCTGATCCGCGACGGCCGCCCGGAGACGACGCGCGCCGCCCGCATCGGGCAAATCCCCGTGCGGCTGCCGGCCATCGACATCGTTGCTATCGGCGCCGGCGGCGGCTCCATCGCCTGGATCGACGACGGCGGCGCCCTGCGCGTCGGTCCGATGAGCGCGGAGGCCGTGCCGGGGCCGGCCAGCTACGGGCGCGGCGGCACCCGCCCCACGGTCACCGACGCCAACCTCGCGCTCGGCCGGCTCGGCGCCGAGACCCGCCTCGGTGGCGCCCTGCGGCTCGACGCTGCCGCGGCGCGGGCCGCCATCGAGACGCACATCGCGCGCCCGCTCGGCCTCGATGCGGTGGCTGCCGCGGCGGGCATCCTGCGCGTTGCCCATGCCAACATCGTGCGCGGCATCCGCGTGGTCTCGGTGGAGCGCGGCCACGACCCGCGCCTGTGCAACCTGGTGCCGTTCGGCGGTGCCGGCCCCATGCACGGCACACCCGTGGCGCGCGAGCTCCAGATCCCCCGGCTGATTGTGCCGCCCGCGCCGGGCATCCTGTGCGCCATGGGCCAGCTCCTCGCCGATGTGCGCCACGACCTCGTGGAGACCCACATCCTCCCGTATCAGCCGGGCAGCGGGCAGCGTGCCGCCGCCATCGCCGCGAGCCTCAGCGATGCCGCGGAGCGCCTGCTCGCCGCCGACGGCGTGCCGCCGAGTCGGCGGCTGGTCGAGATCCGCGTGGAGGCCCGCTACGTGGGTCAGAGCTACGAGCTGCCCATCGCCTACCGGCACCGCGCCCCCGAGGGATGGGCGCGACTGGCGCCGGATTTTCACGCCGCCCACCGCTACCGCTTCGGCCATGCCGACGATAGCGCCGCCATCGAGATCGTCGGCTTCGGCGCCACCGCCATCGGCAAGGTGGACAGCCCGGAGCTGCCGGCGCTCGGCTCCGGCGGCCCGGTGCCTCCGGCCGAGGCGCAGATCGCTACCCGCGACGTATTCTTCGAGGGCGAGAGCCTGGGCGAGCCTGGACGCTGGACCTCCGCACAGGTCCTCGCCCGCGAGCGGCTGCTGGCCGACAACCTGATCGAAGGCCCCGCCGTGATCGAGGAGGTCTCCGCCACCACGGTGCTCTATCCGGGCGACCGCGCCCGCGTTCACGCCACCGGCGCCCTGCTCGTGGAGTGCGGCCGATGAAGGATACAACATTGCGAGCGGATGCAGCGGCTCCATCCGCGGTGGTCGCCCTGCCGGTCCTAAAGGCGATCTTCGAGCGGGCGGAAATCGGCCGTCATGGGCAGGTCACGCCGGGCGAGATTCGTGATGTAGTCGCATGCCGGCATGGGCGGATTGGACAATCGGGCGCGGATGCGCGCAGCAGCGGCGACGACTGGGCCGGTATCGGCTGTGCAGAGCAGCAAAAGAAACTTATCGGGGTGCATGGCAACCAGGCCGTGCGGCTCCAAGGCTGCGTCCGGGAAGTGCACCTCATTGAAAGTCAGGACGATCTGGCAACCACCTTGGATCGCTGCGGCGAGGACGTGGCGGTCGTTGGGGTCGGGAAGCGCCAGCGTCGGAATAAGGGGCTCGTAGCCGGTGACAACGGCGTCCGGAACGGCTTGCTTGAGGAGATGGCGCGTCCGTTGGATGCGCTGCGGGTCGAGATCGGGGCGGCTTCTGGCAAGCGCGGCGGTCCATTCGTCGTGAACCATGTCTGTCCAGCGCAGAGTGATGGCCTTGGCGATTGCAAGCTCGATGAGAAGGTCGCGAGGCGCTGCGGCGTAAAGGACGTTGGCGTCGGTGAAGGCAACCTGGCGCTCCATGCCTGTGTCTCACTTGGAGCGCCTGCGTTCGGGCATCCGGTGGTCCATATCGTAGAGGCCCATCTCCCGGCTGAGCCGCGTCAGCTCGTCGAGGGCCGCCTCGGCGCGTGCGCGCTGCTTGAGATCGTAAGCAGCGACCACCGCCACCGGAATGCGGCGGTGCGTTCCAACCGACCGGAACGCCAGCGTGCCGTCGTCCATGAGCTTGGCGATGGTGCCGCGCGAGACGTTGAGGAAGTCGGCCGCCTCGTTGGGTGTCACCTCACCATCCCGGGCGATGAGAGAGACGGGATTGCCAGCAGCGTATGCGGCCACGATCTCGCGCAACATGGTGGCGATCGGCTCAGGCAACGGCGTCTGCACGCCGTCGAGCTTGATCGGGCCCCTGGGCATCTCGGCAGCGATGGCGCGCGCAGCGGCGGCCGTCTTGGCGTCTGGAGCTCCGGCGTGAGGCATGGCGTGATCCTTTCTCCGCTTAATGTGGGACGGATCTGTCGCAATTGCAATAACTGTCATATCTGTCAAAGCAACTTCGAGTTTGCGAGGAGGCGTTACGCAAGGCTGTCGTCTCCTCTTTCTTCAGAGATTCCAGGAAGGCGGACAAGGACGGACGCATGATCTGCGCATCCACGACCGGTGAGGTTGGCACCGTCGATCCCATCACCCTGGAGGTGCTGCGCAACGCGCTGGAGGCCACCGCCCAGGAGATGGGCGGCGTGCTGAAGCTCACCTCGTTCTCGCCCAACATTAAGGAGCGCATGGACGCCTCCTGCGCCATCTTCGATGCCGACGCCCAGCTGGTGGCACAGGCCGAGCACGTGCCGATCCATCTGGGCTCCATGCTCAAGGCCGTCGGCCCCACCATCGCCGCCGTCGGCCCGCTCTCCCCAGGCGACGTGGTCATCGTCAACGACCCCTTCGTCGGCGGCGCCCACCTGCCCGACATCACGCTGGTCGCCCCTGTGCACACCGGCGGGCGCGCGGGCGGCTCCCTCCTCGGCTACGTCGCCACCCGCGCCCACCACGCCGATGTGGGCGGCATGGAGCCCGGCTCCATGCCCGGCCGGTCCACGGAGACCTACCAAGAGGGCCTTATCATCCCGCCGCTGCGGCTCTATGCCGGCGGCGAGCTGCGCGAGGACGTTTTGCGCCTGATCCTGGCCAACGTCCGTACGCCGACCGAGCGGCGCGGCGACCTCAACGCCCAGCTGGCGGCGCTGCGCATCGGCGAGCGGCGGCTCACGGAGCTGGCCCAGCGCCACGGCGCCCGCGTCCTCACCCAGGGCTTCGCCGCCATCCTCGCCTACGCCGAGCGCCGCATGCGCCGCCGCATCGCCGAGCTGCCGCCCGGCACCTACACCGCCGAGGACTGCCTGGACGACGACGGCAGCAGCGACGAGCCGGTGTGGATCAGGCTGAAGGTGGAGGTGGCCGGCGACCGCCTGACCCTCGACTTCGCCGGCTCCTCGCCGCAGCGCCGCGGCAACATCAACGCGGTGGCGCCGATGACGCACTCGGCGGCCTTCTTCGCCGTCAAGGTGCTCACCGACCCGTCCATCCCGGCCAACGCCGGTATTCTGCGGCCCATCGACATCCGCATTCCGCCGGGCTCGTTCCTCGACGCCCGGCCCCCGGCTGCCGTCTGTGCCGGCAACACCGAGACCTCGCAGCGCATCTCCGACACCGTGCTGAAGGCCTTCGCCCAGCTCGCCCCCGACCGCATCCCGGCCGCCAGCCAGGGCACCATGAACCTGATCGGCATCGGCGGCACCGACCCGCGCAGCGGCCGTCCCTACGCCTACATCGAGACCATCGCCGGCGGCCAGGGCGGCCGCCCCATGGGCGACGGCATGGACGGCGTCCAGTGCAACATGACCAACACCATGAACACGCCGGTGGAGGCCCTGGAGATCGCCTATCCCCTGCGGGTCGAGCGTTACGAGATCCGCGAGGGCTCCGGCGGCGCCGGCCGGCACCGCGGCGGCCACGGCGTCGTCCGCGCGCTCACCGTCCTCGACCACGAGGCCCGCGTCTCGCTGCAATCGGACCGCCGCCGGTTCGCGCCCTATGGTCTCAACGGCGGCTCCGACGGCACGCCGGGCCGCAACTGGCTGCGCGACCGCGAGGGCAACGTCCGCCCGCTCCCCGGAAAGGTCTCCCTCACGCTGCACGCGGGCGAGACGGTCGGCGTCGAGACGCCGGGCGGCGGCGGGTGGGGCGAGGTCTGAGCGGCATTCCGCAGACTCCTGTCGATTTCTGGATACCGCGGCTTGCTCCGAGTGCTATTTCATCGAGGGCACTTTTAAGAACGATATGACCGGACGGGATCGGGACATGGAAAGGTGGGTGGGAGCCGCGCTCGACTATATCCCGCGCTGGTTCGAGTTCCAGATGCGGATGTCCGAGCAGCCGGGCTGCATCGTGGCCATCGCGCACAAGGACCGCATCGTCCTTGAGCTTGCGCTCGGCAGCGCCGATCTCGCCAAGGGCGAGCGTCTGACGCCGCGCCACCGTTTTCGCATAGCGTCGCATTCGAAGGCCTTCACGGCGGCGGGGGTGATGAAGCTGCGCGAGCTTGGCAAGCTCAGGCTCGACGATACCGTCGGCCAGTTCGTCGCCGGCTTGAACCCGCAGATCGCCGGCGCGACTCTCGCCCAGCTGCTCAGCCACAGCGCCGGCGTTGTGCGCGACGGCACGGATGCGGGCCAGTTCTCCGACCGCCGCCCCTTCTTCGATCGACGGGAGCTGCTGGAGGACCTCAAGGCCGCGCCCATCGTCGAGCCCAACACGCGGTTCAAGTACTCCAACCATGGGTTTGGCCTGATCGGCTTGGCGATCGAGTCCGTCACGAGCGAGCCGTTCGCCTCCTGGATCAAGCGCGAGGTCATCGATGCCGCCGGATTGGAGGAGACCGAGCCCGACATGCCGATCACGGAGGGTGCGCCGATGGCGAGCGGCCACAGCGGCAGGCTCCTCCTCGGCCGGCGCGTGACAATTCCGGGGCTCTACTCGACCAATGCGATCGCTCCGGCTGGCGGCGTCGTCAGCACGGCCCGCGACCTCGCGCTGTTTTTCGCCCAGCTCTCGCCCAAGGCCCGCCGCAGCATCCTGTCGGTTTCGAGCCGGCGCGAGATGGTCCGCCGCCAATGGCGCAACCAGCATTCGAGCCTGGAGCGCCACTACGGCCTCGGCACGATCAGCGGCAGCCTGAACGGCTGGGACTGGTTCGGCCACTCCGGCGGACTGCAGGGCTACATCTCGCGCACCTGTGTGGTGCCCCAGCAGGATCTCACGGTGGCGGTGCTGACCAACGCCATCGACGGCTGGGCGCCCATGTGGGTCGACGGCGCGATGCACATCCTGCGCGCCTTCTCGCAACATGGCGCGCCCTCCCGCCAGGCGAGCGACTGGGCGGGGCGATGGTGGAGCTTGTGGGGTGCGGTCGACCTCGTGCCCATGGGCAGCAAGGTGCTTGCCGTCGGTCCCGGCTTCATCAATCCCATGGGCGATGCCTCGGAGATCGAGATTACTGGCCGCGACCAGGGACGCTTTTGTGTGGCCGACGGGTATTCAAGCTACGGAGAGCCGGTTCGCCGCGTGCGCAACGGTTCCGGCGAGGTCGTCGAGGTGTGGCTCGCGGCGAGCCGGCTGCTGCCCGAGCAGGACGTGGCGAAGGAGATCGAGACGCGCTACGGCGCTGCGTCGGCAGGCGCTGCCACGCGCAAGACGCTCCAGAGGTCCGGGCGCCGGACGTAGCGAGAGGGACGTGCGGTGCGCGATGGAATCGATCTGGATCGCGGGGGCCCCTTGGATGTCCCGCTCCCCTGAGCCTGGGAGCTTTGGCGCATTGTCGGCATCGGGCGTCGCCTCTATAGAGGCGGACCACGCGACGCCCACAGATATGCGAGGCCCGGATGCGCCCTGGCGATACCCTCAAGCAGCCGTTCCCCTACTCGCTGGCCAAGGACAAGATCAAGATTCTGCTGCTCGAAGGCATCTCCGAGACGGCCGTCGAGCTGTTCAAGGCCGCCGGCTACACCCAGATCGACCGGCGCGCCACGGCCCTCGACCCTGCTGAGCTGCGCAAGGCGCTGGACGGCGGTGTGCGGCTGCTCGGCATCCGCTCGCGCACCCGGCTCACCGGCGACATCATCGAGGGTGTCAGGTCGCTGGTGGCTGTGGGGTGCTTCTCGGTCGGCACCAACCAGGTCGACCTCGCCGCCTGCCGCGCCATGGGCATCCCGGTCTTCAACGCGCCCTTCTCCAACACCCGCTCGGTGGCGGAGCTGACCATGGCCGAGATCGTCATGCTGATGCGCCGCATCTTCCCCAAATCGGCGGCGGCGCACGCCGGCGGCTGGGACAAGACTGCCGCGGGCGCCAACGAGGTGCGCGGCAAGACGCTCGGCATCGTCGGCTACGGCAACATCGGCACCCAGCTCGCCGTGCTGGCCGAGGCCATGGGCATGCGCGTGCTTTACTACGACCACACCGACAAGCTGCGCCACGGCAACGTCGAGCCCACCGCCACGCTGGACGACCTGCTCGCCGCCGCCGACGTGGTGAGCCTGCACGTGCCCGAGACGCCGGCCACCCAGGGCATGATCGGCGGGGCCGAGATCGCCCGCATGAAGCCCGGCGCGCTCCTGATCAACAACTCGCGCGGCACGGTCGTAGACCTCGATGCGCTGGCGGCGGCGCTGCGCGCCAGGAAGCTTGCCGGCGCCGCCATCGACGTGTTCCCGGTGGAGCCCTCCTCCAACGCCGAGCGGTTCGCGAGCCCGCTGCAGGGCCTGGACAACGTCATCCTCACGCCGCACGTGGGCGGCTCCACCGAGGAGGCGCAGGAGCGCATCGGCGCCGAGGTGGCGCGCAAGCTCGTCGAGTACTCCGACGTGGGCTCCACCACCGGCGCCGTGAGCTTCCCCCAGGTGCAGCTCTCGCCCAGGCCCGCCGGCACCCGCTTCATCCAGGTGCAGCGCAACCTGCCGGGCGAGCTCGGCCGCCTCAACGACGTGTTCGCCCGCCGCAAGGTCAACATCGCCGCCCAGCACTACGAGACCTCCGGCGATCTCGGCTACGTCGTCCTCGACGCCGACGGCCCCGTCGCCGAGGCCGAGGCCATCGTCAAGGAAATCCGCGCCCTGCCCGGCACCGTCCGCGCGCGCATGCTTTACCGGAAAGCGTAACGGAGGAGGGGTCACAGACCCCTCGCCTCCAACCTCTCGATAACTCTACCGTATGGGCGAGGGGTCTGGCCCCTTCCGGCACTTCCGGCAACCATAGCGCCGGCCAACAAGCCGACCGTCTCGCTCGTGAGGTGCAGGACTGGCGCGATGCGACGCCAACGCGAGCGCCGCAGGCATGGTGCAAACCAATCCGACCGAGGGCATGCATTCGGCGTTGCGCCCCTTTCGAGATTACGGGATGCTACGTCACGGCCGTTCTTAGGGAGGAGATTGCTCATGCGCCCGTCATTTGCCGCAGCCGCGCTCGCTGCCTTCGTTGCTGTCGGCTTTGGCGGCGTCGCCGGCGCCCAGCAGCTCGATAAGAAGCAGTTCAACGTGGTCGGCACCTGGAACTTCCTCACCAACTGGCAGAAGCTCGAGCAACCCCTGTGGGCGACCGACCTGCCGGCGGCCTCGGGCGGCAACATCGCCGGCAACATCAAGTCCATCACCGAGCTCAACCTCAAGGGCACCGAGCTCCTGCGCCTCCTCAAGCAGGGCGTGTTCGACGTAGCCGCCGCGCTGCCGATCTACGTGGAGGATGGCGGGGCCGTGATCGAGGCCTCCGACATCGCCGGGGTCGCCAAGGACTTCAAGATGGGCCGCGACATCGCCGTGGCCTGGATGCCCGAGATGCAGACGGTGATGAAGGAGAGGCACAACGCGCTCATCCTGGCCACCTTCCCCTTCCCCGAGCAGGCTTTCTATTGCCGCGGCGACATCAAGAGCATCGACGACCTGAAGGGCAAGAAGGTGCGCGTGCAGGGCACCTCTCAAGGCGATTTCGTGACGGCAATCGGCGGCTCCGGCGTCACCATCGCGTTCGGCGAGGTGGTGCCGGCGCTGGAGAAGGGCGTCGTCGATTGCGGGATTACCGGCACCATGCCCGCCTACAAGGCCAAATGGACCGAGGTGACCAACACGCTATTCCGTCTCCCCGTCGGTTACACCATCGGCACATGGGTGATGAACCTGAACGTGTGGAGCAAGCTTTCCAATGACACGCAGGCCTTCATCGCCAAGCAGATGAAGGCACACGAGGACAAGGCCTGGAAGACGATCCAGGAGGAGACCGAGGAAGGCGTCGCCTGCACCACGGGCACGGGGCCATGCTCGGTTGGACCGCCCGGCAAGCTCAAGCTGGTGAAGCCGTCCGAGAGCGACCTCAAGGCACGCGAGAAGGCGCTCAACGACGTGGTGCTGGCGCGCTGGGCCAAGCGCTGCGGCGACGCCTGCGCGGCGAAGTGGAACGATCTGGTCGGCAAGGCCTACGGTCTGACTGCCAAGGCCAACTGAGGTTTCAGGCGTAGGGTGGGTTAGGCCCGAAGGGCCGTAACCCACCGTTGGCAGACGCAGCCGTTGCGATTGTCGCATGTCGGGTTACGCGCTTCGCGCTAACCCGACCTACGGGAGGAGCCATGGAGCTGGCGTGGAGGGCCGTATCCGCAGTCGCCCGCGTCGCCGTCTGGGTGGGCGGGGGGCTGCTGTTCGCGGCGGCCGCCATCGTGAGCGCCGAGGTGATCTCGCGCAAGGGGCTCGGTCCGCTGCTCGGCCCGCAGTTCATGTTCTCCGGCTCGGACGAGATCTCCGCCTACCTGTTCGCCGTCGGCACCTCGCTCGCCCTGGCGCATGTGCTGGTGACGCGCGGGCACGTCCGCATCGACGCGCTCTACCAGCACTTCGGCCGGCGCACCCGCGTCCTGCTCGACCTGCTGGCGCTGATCGTGCTCGGCATCTTCGTCGCAGCGCTGCTGGAGCGCGCCTGGGATGTGGCCTCCACCAGCGCCATCGAGCAGATCCGCTCCAACACCCCGCTCCGGATACCGCTGGCCTGGGCGCAGATCCCCTGGCTCGGCGGCATCGCCCTGTTCGCCCTGGCGCTGGTGCTGGCCATCCTGCGCACCCTCGTGGCGCTCGTGCAGGGCGACTACGCCACCGCCGCTGCAACCTCCAGCGCCACCACCCAGGACGAGGAGGTGGAAAGCGAACTTGAGGGCCTCGGCATCGAGGTGGGTGATACACCGGGGAAGCGGGGGCAGGTGGGAGGGAGCTGAGGAAGAGCGGACTGCAGTGGACGCATTGGCACATCGGCACGAGGATCCGGCGACCGGGGTCACGGCCCTCTGGTTTAACGCCAGCGACTGGGTGCCGAACAACGCACAACTGCCGGTCCTGCTCTATCGCAACGCCCTGACCGATGCCAACGCGGACCGTGCCGCGGCCTGGGAATCCGTGTTCCGGCGCAACGGCTGGCCGCCCCAGTGGCGCAACGGGGTCTACCCGTTCCATCACTACCACGCGACGGCGCACGAGGTGCTGGGCTGCGCGGCCGGCAGGGCCCGTGTCCTCATCGGCGGGCCCGATGGCGCGCCCATCGAGCTGGCTGCAGAAGACTCTGTGCTGCTGCCGGCGGGGACGGGCCACTGCCTGCTGCACGCGAGCGCCGACTTTCTCGTCGTCGGCGCCTACCCGCCGGGGCAGGTCTGGGATTTGCGGCGCGACGCCTTGTCGGACGCGGAGCTGGAGGCGATGGCCCGCCTCCCCGTCCCGCCGTCGGACCCCGTCATGGGTCGATCGGGACCGCTCTTGCAGCTGTGGTCGACCCGCCCCGCCACCCCGTGACGACTCCCTAATCTAGGGTAATCGCGAGTCCGCTTAGGTCCGCGTTCGCCAGCAACCCCACCTGTCTGCCGCTCAATTCCAGTACGGCGCCCTTCTGGTTAGTCAGCACAATGGCGCGAGCGCCACGGCCGACCGCCAGCCCCGCGCCCGCAGCGCCATAGACACCCGCGACATCCGACGGCCGATTGATGTTGCGCACCGTCCCGTGCAGCACGGTCTTCGAGCCGCCGAAGACGAGGCCGTAGTCCAGCCCGCCGGTCGACAACCGGTAGGTGCTTCCCCTGAAGTAGAGTGCGCCGCTGCCGCCGGAACCGCCGATGATCCACCCTGCCTTGTAGATCGTGAGCCTCACAGTTCCGCTGTCGGCGAGACTGGCGGAGGACGAGCCGGCGAGTGCGACGAACGCGACCAGCATCGTGCGAATGGTCGAAGCGATCTTCATGAGGCAACCCTCCCAGAGTGTCTTCGGAGCTTAGTGCAGTGAAGCAGAACGAGTCGCACGCCTCCTACCGATGGATTGAGGAATCAAGATGTTCGGGATCCAACGTCCGACCTCAATCGTCGCCGCGCGGAGTTGCGCTGACGGCGCCAGTCCACTAAGGGTCGATCCATCCGGTTCCAGCGTTCTTGGGGCCGAAGCTCAAGACTCCAACAATATGAACCTCTTAGAGCACAAATTCTGCGTCGCCCCGATGATGGACTGGACGGACCGGCACTGCCGGTTCTTCCATCGGCTGCTCACGGCCGGTGCGCTGCTGTACACCGAGATGGTGACGGCGGAGGCGGTGCTGCATGGGGACCGTGGCCGGCTGCTCGGGTTCAGCCCCGAGGAGCATCCCGTGGCGCTGCAGCTGGGTGGCAGCGATCCCGGCAGGCTCGCCGACGCGGCTGCCATCGGCGCCGACTATGGCTACGATGAGATCAACCTCAATGTCGGCTGCCCTTCCGACCGGGTGCAGGAGGGCCGGTTCGGCGCCTGCCTCATGGCTGAGCCCGGGCTGGTGGCGGAGTGCGTGGCGGCCATGCAGGCGCGCGTCTCAGTGCCCGTCACGGTGAAGTGCCGCATCGGCATCGACGACCAGGACGGCGAGGCCGGCCTGGAGCGGTTCATCGCCGCCGTGGCCGGCGCCGGCTGCCGCACGTTCATGGTGCACGCCCGCAAGGCGTGGCTCAAGGGCCTGTCGCCCAAGGAGAACCGCGAGGTCCCGCCGCTCGACTACGGCCGCGTCTACCGGCTCAAGGCGGCGCACCCGGAGCTGGCGATCGTCATCAACGGCGGCATCGGCTCCCTGGACGAGGCGGAGGCGCATCTCGCCCATGTCGATGGCGTCGCCCTGGGCCGCGCGGCCTATCAGAGCCCCTACGTCCTCGCCGATGTGGACCGCCGCCTGTTCGGCGCCACCGCTGCGCCGCCCTCGCGCCGCGAGGCGATCGAGGCGCTGCTCCCCTATGCCGAGCGGCACATCCGGGCGGGCGGGCGCCTCAACAACATCGCCCGGCATGTCCTGGGCCTCTACCACGGCCAGCCGCGCGCCCGCGCTTTCCGCCGGCACCTGTCGGAGCGCGCGCCGCGCGAAGGGGCCGGCACCGCCGTGCTCCAGGAGGCGCTGCGGCTGGTGGAAGACGTGACGCCCTTGTCCATGCTGGCCGCGGAGTAGGACGCGGTCGACGGCCCAACCGCGCGACCTCGTGCGCCAATCGCTGTGCGCTATCCGATGACAGACCGTTGCCGCAGCGGAACACCCGGCACGCCGATCGCTGCAAAACGCCGAGGACGCACGTTCTGAATTGATGGGCTGTGCGACTCCCGGTACCCGCCCTCGTGCTCGTGGTGCGCATTGCCGCACGGGGAGCCGATGTTTCAGGGGGGAGACCGTGGTGCTCGGAGCTCATCGGACGTTCGCCGCGGCGCTCTTGGCCGTCGCCTCGGCGCTGATCGGCGCGGCGGGCATGGCCGCTGCAGCCGACCTAGGCCCGGCCCCGGCGGTGTCGGAACGGCGGGTCGAGCCGGCGCTGCGGCCGTGGACGGTGAGCTTCACGCCGTACGCATGGCTTACGGGCCTCAACGGCCATACCACCGTGAAGGGCCGCACCACCGATATCGACGCCGATCCGATCGAGGTTCTGGAGCACCTCGACGGCGTGCCCTGGATGAGCTACGGCGAGGTCCGCTTCGGCCGGCTCGCGCTCTACGGCGATCTCGTCTACGCGCCGCTTGGCGTCGATGGGAGCGCAACGAGGACCTTCGGAAGAGCCACGCTCGATGCCAACCTGGGCGTAGATGTCGAGCAGACGATCGCCGAGCTCGGCGCCGCTTACGAGGTCGCCCGCTGGCGGTCCGGCAGCCTTGTCGGCCACGGCGCCGGCGTCACCGCCCTCGATGTGCTGGCCGGCGCGCGATATTGGCGCCAGGACGTGGAGGTGCGTCTTGCGCTGACGGCCGCGCTCGACCTCGGCGGTCTGGTCCTGTCGGGCAACCGGGCCATCGCCCGCGCCGGCGATGTCGAGTGGGTCGATCCGCTGGTCGGGCTACGGCTGCGGCACCAGGTGGCGCCCGGCCAGGAGCTGGTGCTGCGCGGCGATGTCGGCGGCTTCGACGCCGGCAGCACGTTCTCGTGGAACGTGCTCGCCGCTTTCAGCTGGCAGCTCGCTACACACGCCGGCGTGACCTATTCGGGCATCATCGGCTACCGCGCCCTCGCCGTGGACTTCGAGAAGGGCTCCGGCGCGAGCCGCTACGAGTTCGACGCCGTGCAGCACGGGCCGTTGATCGGCCTGACGGCGAGCTTCTAACGCGGCAGTCGGGCGTCTGCAGTCGACAGTCGCCGGAAGAGAGGAAGTGGAGGAGCAAATGACTGCTTCTCCACTTGCTTGAGCCGGATTGACCCGACTGCCGACGCCCGACTGCCGAGTCTTACCGACCCGCGGCGACGCCTACTGCCCCGTGATCCCCATGAACGCCTCGGTCTTGGTGACTGGCGGCGGGTTCCATTTGCCGGTGAGGACCTCCGACTTCGGAGCGTAGAGCCGCATGGTCAGGTTGAACGGACCCTTGGGGGCGGGGAGCCAGTTGGCCTCCTTGTCCTTGCCCGGGTTTTCATTCTGGATGTAGAGGGTCAGCGACCCGTCGGGATCGTACTTGAAGGGCATCCAGCTGCTCACGGCGAAGCGATTGAGCGGGTTGGCGACCTGATAGCCCTCGAGGTCGTAGAGTGTGACGGACCAGAACCCCTCGACAGGGGGCAGCGAAGCCTTGTCGAAGTGGACTGCGTACTTGTTGGCCCCATCGAGCGGCCGTCCCGCCTGGTCGCCGAGGTTCAGCGGATAGACCGCGTCCTGGGGCAGGTTGGCGCCCAGGCCCTGCTGGGCGACGATAGCGCGCTTCAGATAATAGTTGCCGTAGACGCCCATGGTATCGGTATTCATCGACCAGTGGTTGGCGACGCGGGCAAGGGTCGGCATCTTCCATGCCATCAGCTTCTGTGCCGTCGCCGGCGCAGCCTCGAGCCCCGCCCGGACCGTGGGTGAGACCTTGCCGATATCGAAGTCCTTGCCCGGCTCGATGCCGACCTTCTTCATCCGGGCAACGATCGGCTCGTCCGTGAGGTGGGGCCGGTTGACCTTGAGCAACTCGGCCGCGTAGGCGAAGTATTTGTCGCCCGGCATGGCATCGACCTGAACCTTGGGTGGAGTCTTCATGTCGATGCTCGGGTCGGCCTTCACCTCGACGGGCCTCGGCGTCCTGCCCCACTCGGACAGCGGCGTGACCTTGAAGCCCGCCTGGACCTCGTGGACCGCGTCGTAGTCTTGTGGACCATCGGTCTTGGTGCGGCCGATGATCCACACGTGGGACGTGGGGGCATCGACACGCTGCGTGTCCCTGGGCAGCCTGAACTCCTCGATGAACCTCTCTCTCAGGTCTGGCCGCCATCCCGCGGGTGCGACCAGAATATGCTGAGCGTGCGTTCCCGTGGTGCGGGAGCCCGGCGAAGCGAAGACGTCCGTCCACATGTCGAGCATGGGCAGCATGTAGTAGCGCCCCTTGGTGTCCGGCGCAGAAACAACGACGGGCTCCTTGGTGAGGTCGAGCCACGCAACGGAATACAGCGTGTCAAAGTTGGGGCGCACGACCACTCGGTCGGAAGCGGAAGGATACTCCGGCGTGTTGTGGAAGGTATTTGGGGGACCGAAGCCCAGCTCCTTGCCGGCCGGCATGTTGGTCATCTGCCGGCGCGTGAGGTCCATGGTGACCAGCGGGTAGAGGTAGAGGTAGGCATCGACGCCGATGGCGTGCGCCTCCTGCTCGCCGATCGGCTGGGACTGAGCGCTGGCCTGGGGCGGCTGGACGGCAGCAGCCGCCAAGGCCATAGCGGCGGAGAGTGCGCCCGCGCTCGTCCGCTTCCAAAGGGCTTGCCCTTGAGACATGATGGATACCCCTGATTGGTTGAATCCCCGCCTCGCAGGCCCATTCCGGCAGCGAGCAGGGCCCGGCAAAGATCGGGCCGTCTTGCCGTATGACGGGAGCCGCGGGCATCGGGCGGAATGCCTATTTCCGGCTGCGGCGATCCGGTATTTTTCCAAACCGGGAGCCGTTGGCTGCGCACGAAGCCGGAGCAGCGCGCCCCGGATCGTCAGGTAACCGGCGATGGGCTATAAGGAGATCTTATGCTGAAGATGGTCCGCCGTCCGTATCGGTCTGCCGCAACGGTGCTGGCTGCCCTGGCGCTGCTTGCCTGCCGGTGCGTCGCTGTCGCCCAGGACCTGCCTCCGCCCGTCGGCCCGGAGACGCCACGCGTTGCCCCGCTGCACGAGGAGCGCGGGCTCTACAGCCAGAGCTGGTTCGAGCTGTCCTTCCTCGACCTGCGCGAGGACTTCAACGAGGCCAAGGCCGAGGGCAAGCGGTTTGCCGTGATCTTCGAGCAGCGCGGCTGCCCCTACTGCACCAAGCTGCACACCGAGATCCTGGCGCTCAGGTACGTCAACGACTACTTGCGCCAGAACTTCCGCATCGTGCAGCTCGACCTGTGGGGCTCGCGCGAGGTGACCGACTTCGACGGCGCCAAGATGCCGGAGAAGGCCCTGGCCGAGCGCTGGGGCGTGATCTTCACCCCCACCGTCGTGTTCTTCAAGGACGACCTGACCGGCCTCGACGGCAAGTGGGGCCGGCCGCTGGAGGCCATCGAGCGGCTGCCCTTGAGCTATGGCCAGCACACCTTCTATGACCTGTTCGTGTGGGTGCGGTTGAAGCTCTACGAGAGGGACAGAAATTTCCAGCGCTTCCACATCTCCCGCATCGCCGAGCGCGAGGCGCTGGAGGCCGCCGAGATACGCAAAGGCAAGTGATGCGTGCCGGGAGGACGGATATCGCGGCGTCGGCAAGCGGCCCCGGCGTCTCGACGGAAGTGAGAGCCGCGAGAGGAGGAGACACATGAGAGAGGCCAGCGCAAGAGGCCCGCTGCTCGCCCTATCGGTCGTGGCGGCGGCACTGCTCGCATCCGGGGATGCGCTCGCGCAGGCGGCGTTCCCGCCGCCGCCGCCCAAGGTCAGCCCCGCCGCCGGCGTCGTCGACATGCACGTGCATTCGCACCCCGACGTGTTCGGCCGCAATCTGGACGACATCGACGTGGCGCAGCTCGCCAAGTCTCGCGGCATGCGCGGCGTCGTGCTCAAGAACCACGTGGCCGAGACCGCGAGCCGCGCCGCCCTGGTCATGAAGGTGGTGCCGGGCGTCGAGGTGTTCGGCGGCATCGTGCTCAACAAGGCCGTGGGCGGAATCAACCCGGATGCGGTCGAATGGATGCACCGCACCTATGGCGGCCGCGGCAAGGTGGTGTGGCTGCCGACGTTCGAGTCCGACAAGCACGTCAAGACCTTCTCCAAGCCGGACGCCGTCGGACTCACCGTCGCACCGGGCGGCCAGGTGACGCCGGAGATGGAGGCGATCCTGAAGATCGTGGCCCGTGAGAACCTGGTGCTCGCCACGGGGCACGTGCATCCGGAGGAGATCGTCGCAGTGGTGAAGCGGGCGCGCGAGCTGGGCATCAAGAGCATGCTCGTCAACCATGCGCTCACCAACGTGCCGGGCCTCAGCATGGCGCAGGCCAAGCAGGTGACCGACATGGGCGCGACGATCGAGATCTGCTTCCTGCAGTTCCTGGCCGGCCCCAATGCGCCCCTGCCCTTCCTGATGCATTGGACCCAGATCAACGCCAAGCATGTGGCGCAGGCGGTGAAGGAGCTGGGCGCCGACAAGGTGCTGATCTCCTCCGATCTCGGCCAGAGCGGCAACATGGTGCACCCGGACGGCCTGGAGGCGGCAGTGGCGGCGATGAAGAAGGAGGGCGTCGCCGATGCCGACATCGACACCATGATGCGCAAGAACCCGGCTCGGCTTCTCGGGCTCGCGGGGTGAACGAAAAGGGGTCAGACCCCTCGCACGTGCACTCTCGTTCAACATCAAAGGTAGAGGCGAGGGGTCTGACCCCATATATCGTCAGGCTCCTCGTTATCGGCATGCTCGCCATGGCAGACGTGTCCCAAAGCCATTCCGCAACGCCGTCGCCGCCCATCGTCGTCGGCGCGGAGGGGCTTGTGCAGTCCGGTTTCGCGGCGCTCGCCGGCCGGCGCGTGGGTCTCATCACCAACCAGACTGGGCTTGTCGGCGGCGAACACCTGGCGGATGTGCTCGCCAGGGCGCCGAACGTGAAGCTCGCCGCCATCCTGGCGCCGGAGCATGGGTTCCGCGGCGAGATCGAGGCCGGTGCCAAGGTGGGCGACACGGTTGACGCCAGGACCGGCGCTCCGGTGCTCAGCCTCTACGGCGCCTCCAAGAAGCCGACGCCGGCGATGCTGCGCGGCGTGGATGTGCTGGTGTTCGATATCCAGGACATCGGTGCGCGGTTCTACACCTACATCTCCACCATGGGGCTCGCCATGCAGGCTGCGGCGGCGGCCCGTATCCCGTTCGTGGTGCTGGACCGGCCCAATCCGCTGGGCGGCGAGTACGTCGCGGGCTTCGTGCTGGAGCCGGCGCTCGCCTCCTTCGTCGGCCAGTACCCGATCCCTATCGTGCACGGCATGACGGTGGGCGAGCTGGCGCGCGCCATCGAGGGCGAGAGGTGGCTCGGCGGCCTCGACGGTCTCGATCTGACCGTCGTGGAGATGCAGGGCTGGCGCCGCTCCGTGCGCTGGCCCGACATCGGGCGGCCCTGGGTGCCCACGAGCCCGAACATCCCCACATTCGAGGCGGCACTCGTCTACCCCGGCATGGGACTCGTGGGCGAGGCCAAGGTCAACGAGGGCCGCGGCACGTCCGCGCCGTTCTCGCTCATCGGTGCGCCCTGGATCGACGGTGCGCGGCTGGCGGACCGCCTTGAAGCGCTCGGGCTTCCCGGCGTGCGCTTCGCGCCTGCCGCGTACACGCCGCGCTCCATTCCCGGCGTGGCGGCGCATCCGCGCTTCGAGGGTCGGCGCATTCCCGGCGTGCGTGTCGCCGTCGCGGATGCGGCGCGCTTCGAGCCGCTGGAGGCTGGCATGCACGTGCTGGCGGCGCTGTTCGCCGAGGCCCGCGCCGGGGGCATCGCCGAGCCCATCGCCAACCTCGCCATGTTCCATGCGCTGGCGGGCACCAGGCGCCTCCACGGCATGCTTGCAAGCGGCAAGAGCGGGGCGGAGATCGTCGCGGCGTGGCTGGACGAGGTGGTGCGGTTCAAGGCGCAGCGTGCGGGGTATCTGCTGTATTGAGGCGGTGTCAGACCCTCTGGGTCTGACACCATTTGCACGACCTTTGTGTTGGAGCCATGGTGT
>JBIOWI010000187.1:0-4913 GCA_044868325.1 Hyphomicrobiaceae bacterium | reverse complement strand
GCCAGCCGCTCGCGCCAGGCCGCCAGCTCGATCAGCACCGCCAGCCCCTTGCGGTTCTTGACCCGCATCTTGAGCCGGCGCCAGGCGTTCTCGGGGCGCGTCTCGTAGGTCTCCGGACTCGTCAGCTCCGCCATCTCCTCGTCGAGCCAGCCCAGCCGGCCGGTGGCCTCCAGCTCGCTCTTGAGGCGGCCGTAGACGTCGCGCAGGTGCGTCACGTCGGCCATGGCGTAGGCCAGCTGCTTCTCCGAGAGCGGCCGGCGCGCCCAGTCGGTGAAGCGCGAGGTCTTGTCGAGGGCATGGCCGGTGAGCTGCTTGACGAGGCTCACGTAGCTCACGGACTCGCCGAAGCCGCACACCATGGCGGCGACCTGAGTATCGAAGATCGGGTGCGGGATCAGATGGGCCTGGATCCAGACGATCTCCAGGTCCTGCCGGGCGGCGTGGAACACCTTCACCACGCGCTCGTTGGCCATCAGCCCGTAGAACGGCGCCAGGTCGATGCCCGGCGCCAGCGGGTCGACGATGGCCTCCTCGCCGGGCGCGGCCAGTTGGATCACGCACAGCCTCGGCCAGAAGGTCTGCTCGCGTATGAACTCGGTATCGACGGCGACGAAGGGATGAGCGGCGAGGCGACGGCAGACGTCACTGAGCTGCTGGGTCGTGGTGATCGGACGCATGGGCGCCGCGGTTTATAACCGTATCTTTACGGCCACACAATCGATGCATCGCTGGCTGCGGTGTCAGACCCTCCGGGTCTGACACCATCACCGTCACCGCGTGCGTGCCAAGGCCAGCCACAGGCCGCCGCCGATGAGGAAGCCGCCGCTGAGCCGCGAGATGAGGCGGATGCGGTGGCGGGAGAGGAGGTGGCCGGCCCGACCCGAGAGCAGGGCGTAGGCGCTGTCGCTGACGGCGGCGAAGGCGAGTGCGGTGAGGCCCATGACGGCGATCTGCAGCGCATAGTCGCCGCGCGGGTCGATGAACTGGGGGAAGAAAGCGCCGAAGAACAGCAGCGTCTTGGGGTTGCTGAGGGCGACGAGCAGACCCTGGGTGAAGAAGCCGGAGCCAAGGGTCAGACCTCTCGCCGCCACGCCGGCGAAGTATCGCGAGGCTTGGGGCGTAGGGTCTGACCCCTTCTCCGCCACCGTGCCGCCCTCGGCGCGCAGCATGCGCCATCCCAGCCAGACCAGATACGCCGCCCCGACGAGCCGCAGCCAGTCGAACCAGTGCCCCATCGCCTCGATGGCCGACGTCAGTCCCAGGCCCACGACGGCAACGATGACGGCAAGGCCGACCTGCGTGCCGGCGACGTTGAGGAGGCCGGCCTTGGCGCCGTGCCGCAGGCTGTTGGCCACGATCAGCGTCACCGTCGGCCCTGGCACGATCACGATGACGAGGCAGGCGACGAGATAGGCGGCGTAGAGCTCGAAGGACATCAGATCACTCCCTCACGCGCCAGCTTCTCCACCTCCGCCACGCTGTACCCGAGCAACTTCGTCAACACCTCCCGGGTGTGCTCACCCAGCTGCGGCGGGGCGGCGTAGGCGTCGAGCGGCGTGCCACTCATGCGCACGGTGTTCTTCACCGCCTTCACCATGCCGGCGGTCGCGTGCTCCATCTCGGCGATCGTGCCGCGCGCCCTGAGCAGGTCGCTGTCGCACACCTCTCCCACAGTGCGGATGGCGCCGCTCGGCACGCCGGCCTTGTCCAGCCGCTCCATCCACTCGTCGCGGGTGCGCTGCCTGATGAGCGAGCGTACCAGCGGCACCAGCGCCGCGCGGTTGCGCACGCGGTCGGCGGCCTTGGCGAAGCGCGCGTCGTCCACCAGGTGGGGCGTCTCGGCGGCCTTGCAGAAGCGGCGCCACAGGTCGTCGTTGGCGACGCCCAGGTTGATCCAGCCGTCGGCCGCCTCGAAGGTCTCGTAGGGCACGATGGTGGGATGCTCGTTGCCGCGCCGCCTGGGCGTCACGCCGGTGGCGAAGTAGATGCCGGCGTTGAAAGTGAGCAGCGACGCCATCGCCTCGTACATGGAGATGTCGACGTGCTGGCCAATGTGCTGGCCAGCGCCTGTGGCCCTGGCCGCGTAGAGCGCCGCCAGGATGCCCTGCACCGCATAGAGGCCGGAGACGAGGTCGGCAACGGCGGTGCCTACCTTGTAGGGCGCGCCGTCGCGCGGGCCGGTGATGTCCATGATGCCGGCCTCGCCCTGCACGATCACGTCGTAGCCCGGTCGGTCCTTCTGCGGACCGCTGGCGCCGAACCCGGAGATCGAGGCGTAGACCATGGCCGGCCGGCGCTTCTTCACCGCCTGGTAGCCGAAGCCCAGCCGGTCCATGGCGCCTGGGCGGAAGTTCTCCACCAGGATGTCGGACTTGTCGATCAGCCGCCAGAGCACCTGCTTGCCGGCCTCGCTCTTCATGTCGAGCGTGATGCTCTTCTTGTTGCGGTTGACCGACAGGAAGTAGGCTGCCTGGTCGCCCTGGTAGGGCGGCGCGAACGCGCGCGTGTCGTCGCCTTTGCCGGGCTGCTCGACCTTGATCACCTCGGCGCCCATGTCTCCGAGCTGCATGGTGCAGTACGGCCCCGACAGCACCCGCGTCAGGTCGACCACGCGCAATCCGTCCAGTGGGCGCATTCCATCTCCCTCGTGGAGGTGTCAGACCCTCTGGGTCTGACACCTGGCTCCAATGCCGGCGTGTGGAATGGTGTCAGACCCAGAGGGTCTGACACCTGCTCACCCACCGGTCACGCTCATGTGCCGGGCGACGGCGGGCTGGCGGGTGCGGCGGTCGATGACGAAGTCGTGCCCCTTGGGCTTGCGCGAGATCGCTTCGTCGATGGCGCGCATCAGCAGCGCGTCGTCGGGGCTGGCGCGCAGCGGCGCCCGCAGGTCGGCGGCATCGTTCTGGCCGAGGCACATGTAGAGCGTGCCCGTGCAGGTCAGCCGCACGCGGTTGCAGCTCTCGCAGAAATTGTGCGTCATCGGCGTGATGAAGCCGAGCCGCCCGCCGGTCTCCTCGATGCGCACGTAGCGCGCGGGGCCGCCGGTGCGGAACGGGATATCCTCCAGTGTCCAGCGGTCCATAAGGCGGGCACGCACGATCGACAGCGGCAGGTATTGGTCGGTGCGGTCGCCGTCGATCTCGCCCATGGGCATGGTCTCGATCAGCGTCAGGTCGAAGCCGCGGCCGTGAGCGAAGCGGATGAGGTCGTCGATCTCGTCCTCGTTCGTGCCCTTGAGCGCCACCGCGTTGAGCTTGACGGCGAGCCCGGCCTTCTCCGCGGCGTCGATGCCGGCCATCACGTCGTTGAGGTCGCCCCAGCGGGTGATGGCGCGGAACCGGTCGGGCTTCAGCGTGTCGAGCGAGATGTTGATGCGCCGCACGCCGGCCGCCTTCAGATCGGCGGCGAACCGGGTCAGCTGGCTGGCATTGGTGGTGAGCGTCAGCTCGTCGAGCGCGCCGGTCTCCAGGTGGCGCGAGAGCGCCCCGAACAGCCACAGGATGTTCTTGCGCACCAGCGGCTCGCCGCCGGTGATCCTGAGCTTGCGCACGCCTCTGGCCACGAAGGCCGAGCACACGCGGTCGAGCTCCTCCAGCGTCAGCAGGTCCTTCCTCGGCAGGAACGTCATGTGCTCCGACATGCAGTAGGTGCAGCGGAAGTCGCAGCGGTCCGTGACCGACACGCGCAGATAGGTGATAGGCCGGCCGAACGGGTCGACCAGCTCCGGTGCCGGCGCGAAGCTCCTGGCGTGCTCGGTCATTCCTGTCTCGTCAGGGAAGCATCTCTCGCACGAGGCCCGGCTGCCTGCCTTGGCACCGGGGCGAAGCGCGATCGTCGCCCTGTCCTCCACCCTGTCCTATATCGCACCCTTTTATCATGCCACGCGCGGGGCGTAATCTCCAGGCTGCCCTGGCTGGCGGCTCCGGTCGCGTTTGCGGCGCAGCGCCAGCTCGCCCCGCGACACGGAGCACCCAAGACAGGCCATCGGCAATCGGCGCAAAAAGGAGAGCAGGCCATGGACGTGGACAGGTTCAACCAGTCCCTGCGCAAGTTCCTAAAGCAGGTGGGCGTTACGTCGCAGCGCGAGATCGAGCGCTTGGTGCGCGAGCGCGGTCTCGACAAGGCGAGCCAGGGGGCGAGCCAGGGGGCGAGCCAGGGGCCGCTGAAGGTGAAGGTGGTCCTGACGGCAGCGGGCACCGACCTCAATCACGTGGTCGAAGGCGAGATCGCCCTCGACTGATCGCCCGGCGGTCAGGCCGGCAAGGCGCCGGCAACGAAAAAGGGCCCGTGGGAGGCACGGACCCTCTTCTTGACCCTATTCTCGCCCCTCTTCTCGGACAAGGCCTGTGGGGCTACGGGAGGTTGCGCGCCAGACGCTCGAAGTACGCCTTGCCGTCGAATGCGCTCGCCGGCGCCACGACGCCGGCCAGCACCGCCAACGCGATCAGGGCGGAAGCCAGGGTTCTCATGATCGTCTCCCATCTGAGTGTGGGCTGGTGTGTGCGGGCTTCGCAGCTCGTGCTCCCGAGACGGCCGGGCGAAGCCCGCTCGCACGTGCTGCCATATACGCCCGCCGCCGCGGTCCGGGAAAGGCACCCTCACGTGAGCGTGACAAACATTGATCGCCCGTGCCATCGCCGTGATCCCCATTCCCTACTCCCCATTCCCTGCTCCATCTTCTCGGCCGTCATCGGTGTCAGCCTTCCTCCGTCGTCCGGGCCACCTGGACCGACCGGCGTCGCAGCACCGCGGCCGCGACCAGCCCGGCCCCGCTGAGCATGCAGAACCCCACCTCCGGCCACTGGCCCAATGCGGTGGCCAGCGTACGGTTCTCCGACAACGCGAGTGACCGGATCAGTGTTCCGGCCGAGAAGAGACCCGCCTGTTCATGGATCGTCCCGTCGGGCCCG
>JBIOWI010000186.1:0-26443 GCA_044868325.1 Hyphomicrobiaceae bacterium | reverse complement strand
GGCTGTTTCCGGGGCGCAGTCCCGACGATCCGGTCAGCGTCGGCACGCTGCAGGAAGCCTGCCGCAAAGCTCGCGCCCATGCCGGTCTCGACAAGCAGGTGACGGTGCACGTTCTGCGGCACAGCTTGCCGCGCAGCTTGGGTGCCCGGTGGGGCTGCGCAGCCATGCGCTCGATCCAGCTCAGCACCGTGGACAGTCTCCAGCGATAGGTGGCGTTGGTCACTCACCCGCACATCGGCTTTCGGGAACCTGTTGGACTTGACCCACCTTTCGAGGGTCCAGTCGCTGATGCCGAGGCGGCGGCAGACTTCATGCCGGTCCAGCAGCGTGGTGGCCGCATCGATGCCCGGCCGATACAATTCGCTTCTTCATGGTGGTACGCTCCTAGCAGCCACAGGCGAGAGCGCCTGCACTTGCCTATATACGGGCGCGGGAACCGCACTTGGTTTGCAGGGCCGTGATGTTGGCCGATGTGGGGTTAGATGGGCAGCCGTGTGGGTAGCGATTTGTTAGCTAGCCGTTCAACAACCGGGTTGCGCACAAGAAAATGTTGTTGTGCACCAACGTGTTAGGCGCACACCAAAGATGTACAGCCTTTAACTGGGCAGCGGGCCTGGAGACGGGCAATAGAGGCGGACGGCAGGGGGCGGCTTCGGATGATGCGAGGACCATGGCGTCGATCTCATTCCCCTGGCGTTGCCGCGGGCGCTGCGCGCACGTGATGGGCCGCCTGATTGCCGGCATCCTCGTCGGCTTTCTGCTGGTCGCGCTACCGGCCCTGTGGTCGCCGTCTGCCTCCCGCGCAGAGGCTCCGGCAGCGCAGGCGTCCGCCGCTAACGCCGACTTCGGGAAGCTCCTCGACGCGGTCGTGGAGAAGACTGCGAAGGGGTTCTGGGACAAGGAGCGGCTGGCGCAGGTTGGTTGGGAGAAGCGCGCCGCGGAGGTGCGCCAGAGCGTGGCCGAGGCGCCGAGCCTCGAGGAGGCCGCCCTCCGCATCAACACCCTGCTCGGCGAGCTCAAGACTTCCCACACCAACCTCTACACCCCCGACGACGTGGAGTACTACATCCTCCTTGCCGTCTTCGGCGGGGCGGACATGCCGCAACAGGAGCGCGACGAGCGGTTTTGGGGCGCGGGCGTCACCTATGCCGGTATTGGCCACTTCTCGGTGCGCATCGACGGCCGCGACTTCGTCGATGCGGTGCTGGAAGGATCGCCGGCCGAGCGGGCGGGGCTCAAGGTGGGCGACGAGATCCTCGCCGTCGATGGCGCGCCCTATCACCCGATCCGCTCCTTCCGCGGCAAGGTCGGCCATCGCGCCGCGATAACAATCCGGCGCGCGCAGGACGGCTCTCCCGAGGTCCTCTCCGTCCCGGTCATGAGCATCGCCCCGCTGCATGCCTTCCGCGAGGCCACACGGGCGAGCGCCCGCGCTATCGAGCGCGACGGCCGCCGTATTGGCTACGTGCATGTCTGGGACTCGGTGGGCGAAGACTCGGCGGACGCCCTCAGGGATGCCCTGGTCAAGGTAGGCGCGGCGCCACCGACGCCGGGCAGAAGGCTCATCTTCCATCCCAAGGGCTCGGACCGCCACTCCGGCGAGAAGGTGTTGCTGGATGGCCTGGTCATCGACATGCGCGGCAAGATCGGCGGCACCGGCAGCAATGCGGGCCGCTACCTGGACATCCTCGACGCGCGCGGACCGAGCGTGCGATTGCGCAACAAGGATGCAGGGAGCACCGACGTGCGTGGCCGCACCGCGGTCCTGATCGACCACCACACCCGCAGCACAGCGGAGCTGTTCGTGCACGCCTACAAGCGCGAGCGCCAGGGGCCTCTGATCGGCACCCGCACGGCCGGCGCCGTCAGCGCCGCCGCGGCGTTCGCCATGCCGGGCGGCAACCTGCTCTATCTGGCCGTGACGGGCATGGAGGTTGATGGCGACATCCTGGAGGGACCGGGCGTCGCCCCCGACATCGAGGTGGCACGGCCCGTCCCCTATTCCAACGGCGCCGACCCGGTGCTGGAAACCGCAGTGGAACACCTTGCGCGCAAGGTCCCGCGAAGCCAGCCGGAGCAGGCTGCTCCAGCGCCTGCCGTGCCATCCAACTCCGGTTCACGGTAGATGTCGCTACCGGCGCGACAGGTCTGCGCTTCGCTTGACCCTACGACGAGCTATTTCGCTCGACCCGGTGTGCGCGCCATAGCGCCAGCGCCACGTCTACAAGCGGGACGCGCGGCAGGGTCGGGACGTCGGCGAGCGGAATCCAGCGAGCCTCATCGGTCGAGCCGCCCACCTCGCGGGTGAGCTCGCCGCCGTTCACCGTCGCCTCGAACACGACCCGCACGGCTTTGAGCGGCCGCTCGGTCGCCAACTTCCGATCGGAGGCCGGAACCAGCAGCGTGTCGACGCCGAGCAAGCGGACGAGCGAGACCTCGTAGCCGGTCTCCTCGCGCAGCTCGCGGACGACCGCCGCCTCGACCGTCTCGTGGAGCTCGACCCCACCTCCGGGCATCGTCCATTGGCCGGGCTCAACCTCGTTCCAGAGCGAGAGGAGGATGTGCTCATCCCGTGCAACGACGGCGTACGCCGCGAGGCGGGTGTCGTAGTCGAGGTAATGCATCACGCACCGAGACCGCTGTCGGATGAGGTGCGTGCCGCGGGCGCGCGAGCCCCGAGATCCTGGTCTGTTACGATAAGCGGACGAAGCAAACTAAGCGCCTTTGCCTGCGCCAGCATGCTCGTCGAGCATGGCCTCCATCACGGTCTTCAAGGCATGAATGTCCGTTGTCATGACGTCCCAAAGGACTTTGTCATCGAGACGGAAGTACCCATGCCGAATGTGATTGCCGATGCCCTTGATATCGCCCCATGGCTCCGTCGGGTAGTCGGCGAGCCAATCGTCCGGCAGATGCCGAATGGCCTCCGAGATGGTCTGGATGGCATACGCCGCAGCGCGACGCACGATCGGATCGCTTGCAAACGACGTGAAGCTCGTGTCGGCGGCTATCTGGTGCAGGATGGCGATCTCGGCCAGACAATCTCGAATGGCGACCGTGGGGTCCTTGGTTGGGTCCTTGGTCATCAGAGCACCCTGATGGCGTCGCGCTCTATTCGGTCCTTCATAAGGGGATGCAAGGCGTAGCGAGTCGTAATCGTGACCGGGATGCCGAGGTCAATGGAAATCTCACGCTCGAGCCGAATCAGACGGAGCAGTTTCGGCACGCGCACGTCCGGGTCGTAGTCGATGAAAAGGTCGAGGTCGCTGTCGGGCTGGTGCGTGCCGCGGGCGCGCGAGCCGAAGATGTAGAGGCCCGTCGCGCCGTTCTGGCGCAGCGGGGCGTCGTACTTCCTCAGAGCCTCGATCAGGGCGGACCGGTCCATCGCAGCGATATTGCCATAGCCGGCCGCCAAGCGCGACCTAGCTGAAGGTCAAAGCTGGATGTAGGCTAGCGCCGAAATAATTCCAAGTCTCGGCAACGTCCCAGCTCCAGGAAGCGCCATGCCCATCAAGCCCACGCTCGAACAGATCAGGAAGCTGCGCTCGCGCGCCTGGTTCGATAACCCGGCCAACACCGATATGACCGCCCTCTACCTGGAGCGGTACATGAACTATGGCCTCACGCGCGAGGAGCTGAGCTCCGGCAAGCCCATTATCGGCATCGCCCAGTCGGGCTCGGACCTGTCGCCCTGCAACCGGCACCACCTGGTGCTGGCGCAGCGGGTGCGCGAGGGCATCCGCGAGGCCGGCGGCGTGGCCTTCGAGTTCCCGGTGCACCCGATCCAGGAGACGGGCAAGCGGCCTACGGCCTCGCTCGACCGCAACCTCGCCTATCTGGGACTTGTCGAGATCCTCTACGGCTATCCCATCGACGGCGTGGTGCTCACCACCGGCTGCGACAAGACCACGCCGTCGCAGCTGATGGCCGCTGCCACGGTGGACATCCCCGCCATCGTGCTCTCCGGCGGACCCATGCTCAACGGCTGGTTCCGTGGCGAGCGTTCCGGCTCCGGCACCATCGTCTGGAAGGCGCGCCAGATGCTTGCCGCGGGCGAGATCCGAGAAGACGAATATATCGATCTGGTCGCCTCCTCCGCGCCTTCGCCCGGCCACTGCAACACCATGGGCACCGCCTCAACCATGAACTCGCTGGCCGAGGCGCTCGGCATGTCGCTGCCGGGCTGTGCCGCCATTCCGGCCCCGCACAAGGAGCGCGCCCAGATCGCCTACGAGACGGGTAAGCGCATCGTCGACATGGTATGGGAGGACCTGCGGCCCTCCGGGATCATGACGCGCGAGGCATTCGAGAACGTCATTGTCGTGAACTCCGCCATCGGTGGCTCCACCAACGCGCCCATCCACTTCAACGCCATTGCCCGCCACGTGGGCGTAGAGCTCGACAATGGCGACTGGGAGAGGGTGGGCTACGCCATCCCACTGCTCGTGAACCTGCAGCCTGCGGGCCAGTACCTAGGCGAGGAGTATCACCGTGCCGGCGGCGTGCCCGCCGTGGTCAACGAGCTGATGCAGGCGGGCAAGATCCACAAGGGCGCGCTCACCGTGAACGGCAAGAGCATCGGCGACAACTGCGCCGAACGGATCGTGCAGGATGCCGACGTGATCCGCCCCTACGCCAAGCCGCTCAAGGAGAAGGCCGGGTTCCTCAACCTCAAGGGCAACCTGTTCGACAGCGCCATCATGAAGACCAGCGGCATCTCCGAGGAGTTCCGCACCCGCTACCTGGAGAACCCGCAAGACTCCAATGCCTTCGAGGGCCGCGCCATCGTCTTCGACGGCCCCGAGGACTACCACAAACGCATCGACGACCCGGCGCTGCAGATCGATGAGACCTGTCTCCTGTTCATGCGCGGCGCCGGCCCCGTCGGCTATCCGGGCGGCGCCGAGGTGGTGAACATGCGCCCGCCGAGCTACCTCATCAAGAAGGGCATCAGCGCCCTCCCGTGCATCGGCGACGGCCGCCAGTCCGGCACCTCGGGATCGCCGTCGATCCTGAATGCCTCGCCGGAAGCTGCCACCGGCGGCGGCCTCGCCATCCTTAAGACCGGCGACCGCGTCCGCATCGACCTCAACAAGCGCACGGCGGACATCCTCATCTCACAGGAGGAATACGACCGCCGCCGCGCCGAGCTGCAGGGCCATGGCGGCTATCTCTATCCGGCGCACCAGACGCCCTGGCAGGAGATCCAGCGCGGCCTGGTCGACGAGTTCTCGGCCGGCATGGTTCTGAAACCGGCCGTCAAGTACCAGAAGATTGCCGCCACCAAAGGCATCCCCCGCGACAATCACTGATTGCCATCCCACGCACACGCGCCCCACCGAAGCTCCTCTGCCCTAGCGCCCGGAGGCTCTCGCCTCCGGGCGCCAGCCAGGCAAGGAGGCCTGCGGCCACACCGTCTGCTGCAAGAAGATGCACCACCGACCTCCGTGAGTACGCGGAACCCGGAACCGCGGGACTGTGTAGGCTCTGACAGCTGCCCACACCCGGACCAATGGGGAGCCGCGTATCGAACACAATCCAGAAGAATTACTACATTACCGCATACAATCTGTCAAACAGTAAATTCGATCAGTTTGAGCCGGTCGGCGATGCGTGTTGCAAAGGTAGTAGCCATCAGCGCTCCGGTGCCAGACGCGGGTCATGCCAGTGCAGAGGCCCTCAGACCCCGCCAGCACGCAGGATCGGCCTCCCGCTACTTCAGTCTGATCGCTACCCGGTCGGTACGGCCCCTGGCATCGATGACGGAGAGGCGGAAGAAGCCGCGGCGACCGGTGGGAAGCTCGGCCTCGCGACGCGTGGGGTCGGACGCCAGGGGCTCGCCGTCGAGGAGCCAGGTGAGGGGAAGCACACCGCCCTCGGCCTTGACCACGGTCGTGTCGCCCTCCTCGTCAACCTCGATCTCGGCGCGATCGGGCGGGAAGGCGATCCGAGGCGCTGGCTCCGCGCTGCGGTCGCCGGTGTCAGCCTCGCTGAGAGCCGCGCCTTCGCGGAAGCGCCTGAGCGGCGGGGGCAGCTCGCTGGTGGAGGCGCGGAGCACGCCCGATGGGGGCGGCGGCAGCGGCGTGCGCTTCAGGGAGAGGCGGGCGAAGGCGTCGAACAGGAGGGGTGCGGCGGAGGCGCGGCCGGTGAGCCCCGCCACCGCAGCGCCGTCGGCGCGGCCCACCCAGACGGCGACGGTATGGCGGCCATCGAAACCGACCGACCAGGCGTCGCGGAAGCCGTAGGAGGTGCCGGTCTTATAGCAGACCTGGCCGGGCTTGGCGTTGGCTGGCGGCAGGGCGCGGCAGAGGATGTCGCGCACGTACCAGGCGGCGATCTCGGACAGCAGGCGCTGGCCGCTGACCGGGCCGCGCATGGCGGCCGCACCGGCCGGTGCAGGCTCGCGGCGGTGGTGGAGGACAACGGGCTCGCCGCCGCGCGCGATCGCCGCGTAGAGCTGGGCCAGATCGACGAGCCTCAGGCCGACGCCGCCGAGCGCCATGGCCAGCGACGGGTCGGCGCCCTTTGGCAGCACAGGCTCGACGCCGGCCCGCTGCAGCCTGGAATGCAGCCGGCCGGCACCCACGGCCTCCAGAACCTTCACCGCCGGGATGTTGAGGGAGTGGATCAGCGCGGCGCGGATGGTGACGGTGCCGTGCCACTCGGTATCGAAGTTCCTCGGCACGTAGAGGCCGAAGCGAGCCGGAGCGTCCTCGATCAGCGTGGAGGGATGCGCGAGGCCCAGCTCGAAGGCGAGGCCGTAGACGATAGGCTTCAGCGTGGAGCCCGGGGAGCGCAGGGCGGCGGCCATGTCGATGGCGCCGAGGCGCTCCATGTCGAGCAGGCCCGGCGAGCCGACGTACGCCACGATCGCGCCGGTGCTATGATCGACGACCACCACGGCCGCGGTTATCCGGCCTTCCAGGCTGGCCACGTAGTCGCGCACCAGCGCTTCCAGACTGGCCTGGGCCCCATGGTCGAGTGTCAGTCGATGCACGGTCCGGGTGGCGTGCTGGGCCACCTCGGCATCGGCGAGGTGCGGGGCCAGCATGGGAAACTCGCGCCGCGCGAGCGACCCGGGCGCCAGGGGCTCGGCCATGGCTCGGGCGGCGTCCTCCCGCGAGACGACGCCGGCGGACAGCATGCGAGCGAGGACCTGGTCGCGGGCGCCCCTGGCAACCTCGGGAGAGCGGTCGGGGCGGCGCGCCTGTGGGGATTGCGGGATGGCAACGAGCAGGGCAGCCTCGGCCAGGGAGAGGCGGCGCGGCTCCTTGCCGAAGTAGGCAAGGGAGGCGGCGCGAACACCCTCCAGGTTACCGCCGAAGGGGGCCAGGCGCAGGTAGAGCGTCAGGATCTCGCCCTTGGAGAGGCGCCGTTCCAGGGAGAGCGCCAGCAGAGCCTGCTTGAGCTTGCCCCACAGCGAGCGGTCGTGCTCGCCGAGCAGCAGTCGCACCACCTGCATGGTGAGGGTCGATCCGCCCGAGACGATGCGCCGGTGGTGGATGAGCTGCCAGCCGGCCCGCAGCATGGCCAGCACATCCACGCCCGCATGGCTGCGGAAGCGCTTGTCCTCGTAGGCGAGCAGCATGGCGAGGTAGCGCGGGTCCACATCTTTCACGTCGGCCGGCAGCCGCCAACGGCCATCCGGGGCCGCATAGGCGCGCAAGAGCCGGTCGTTGCGGTCGAGCACGGTGACGGAGAAGGCCTCGGCACGAGCCAGCGGCAGCGGCTCCAGCCGCACCCAGACCCACGCGATGGCTCCCAAGGCGACGCAGGCGAGGACCGCGACGAGCAACAGCGCGCCACGCGCCACGGCCCAGATGAAACGAGAAGGGCACCGCAGCGTCCCCTCCCCCCTTGTGGGGGAGGGACAGGGCGGGGGGGATTCCAGAACGTCCGAGGTCGAGGTTCCCCCCACCCCTAGCCCCTCCCCACAAGAGGGAGGGGAATCCTGTCGCGGCTGTGGCAAGCGTGACAGCTTCATCGGCTCGTCGGGGCCATGTTCTACGGTTGCGCGACAACCTCAAGCCGGCCGGCTGCGGTGCGGGCGAGTCGGGTGGGGCGGTACATGTCCTCCACGGTGGCGGCTGGGTGCACGAACGAGCCGGGCGTCACCGCGCGCACGATGTAGGCGACCGTGGCGCCCGAGACCGGATCGGCGCTGTCGCCGTCGCGCGTGCCGCGTCCCCTCACGCTGCCGCCGAAGAAGTCGAAGGCGGCGACGAAGCGGTCGTCGCGGAACTCCGTGTGCTGGGGCGCCACCGTGGTCTTGAGCCAGGACAGGCCCTTGATGTCGCCGGAGTCGACCAGCCTCGGGTTCTCGATCTCCAGGCCGGCGGGTAGGCGGTCCACCAGCAGGATGCGGCCGCCGATTTCGGTGGCGTCCACCTTCAGCACCACGACCAGGCGGTCGTTCTGCTTGAGCTTGCCCAGCCCGCCGGTGGCGCTCGCCAGGTCCACCTTCTTGCCGTCGAGCGTGTGGTAGGTGCGCTCGATGGTGAAGCCCTTCGCGATCGGCGGCTCCGGCGTCAGCGCCGCGCCGATAACCGACACGACCGCGCCCACAGGCCCGTCGCCCGTGTTGCCGATGACAAGCGGACCGGCCTGCAGCTCCCGAGGCGCCAGCGCACGCAGCAGCTCGCCCTGGTGCGGCTGGCCGTTGACGGCGAGCGTCATGCCCTTGGCCTCCTGCGCCAGCGCGTGGGCGGCGAGCAGCATCCAGGCCTGCTCCTGCGTGGAGGTGTAGACCTCGGACGCGTAGGCCTTGGCCACCACCTCCACCAGCCGCGGCATCTCGGCCTTGATAATCGAGCTCTCCGCCGCCAGCGTGATCAGCGCCGCACGGTCGCGGACGCCGCTGCCGTAGTCGCGCCGCGTGATGCCGGTGTCGGTCTCGCCAAGCTTCGCAAGGGCGGCCTGGAAGGCTCGCTCGGCGCGCGGCCGATCGCCCATCATGGCCAGCGCTGCGCCCAGCTGCGCCTGGGCCAGCGGTGTGGCGAAGCTGTCGAGCTTGGTGTCGACGTAGTAGCGCAGCTCGCCGATGGGCGCCCGGCCGTTGCGGGCCAGCACGTAGAGCGCGTAGGCCCTGTCCTCGCCACCGTGGGTGAAGTCTTGCGCGTAGCCGATGTAGTTGGCGAGCCGGTCGAGCGCCTGGCTGAACGCCTGCTGGCGCACGGCATGGCCCTGCTCCTTGGCGCGCGTCAGGAAGTCGGTGACGAAGCTCGTCAGCCACATGTCGCCGTCGGCGGGGCCCCAGATGCCGAAGGCACCCGAGGAGTCCTGCTTCTCCAGCACGCGGGCGATCGCGCCCTCGATGCGCTCGCGCAGCTCGCCATCGCCGGCGATGCCGATGCGCTTGGCCACGCTGTTGACGTAGAGCAGCGGCAGCGCCCGGCTCACGGTCTGCTCGGCGCAGCCGTAGGGGTAGCGGTCGAGCGCGTTGAGGATGCCCGGCACGTCGAGGGCGCCATGGGGTCCCACCGAGACGGTCACCTTGGTGCGGCTGGGGATCAGGTCGTGCAGGAGATCGCCGGACAGCGTGATCGTCCCGGTCTTGGGGGCGAGGGTGGCCACCGACAGACGCTTAATGTCGCCGGCCGGCACCTTGACGTCGAAGGTGAGGGAACGCTGCACCTCGATCCCGCCAGGGCCGGTGACGCGCAGGGCGAGCTTGGTGAGCCCGACGCTATCAGGCTTGAATGCGAAGACCTCGCGCTTGCGCTCACCGGCGGCAATGGCGACGTCGCGCTCGGCGACAGGCAGGACAAGAAATCCGGGCACGACTCCTGACACCTGTCGCCCCTCCATAGTCATCACGGAGGTTCTCAACTGTTCCTGTCGCTCTTGCATGGTCACCTTATAGATGCCCGCCTGCCCCTCGACGTTGTGCAGCGCCAGCTCCAGCCGCGCCTCGTCGCCGAGAGTGAGGAACCGCGGCGCCGATACGGTGAGGGCCACTGGATCGCGCACGATCGTGTCCTTCGATGCGGAGCCGACCTTTTTGGCGCTCCAGGCCACTGCGGTCAGCCGCACCGTGCCGTTGAAGTCGGGGAGCTGGAACTCGACCTTGGCGGTGCCGTCGGGGGCGACCGTCACGATGCCCGAGAACAGAGCGAGCGTCGCCTCCACCGGCGGGCTTCCCTGCACCGACATCTCGCCGCCGTCGCCGCCGGAGCGCAGCCGGCCGCGCTCGGCGCGCATGCCGTCGATCAGGCGGCCGTAGAGGTCGCGGATCTCGCCGCCCAGGCGGCGCTGGCCGTAGAACCAGGTGTCAGGGCGGGGCGTCTCGAACCGCGTCAGGTTGAGGATGCCGACATCGGTGGCCGCGACAGTGACGCGCGCCTCCTCGCCGGGCGCCAGGCCCGCGAGCTTGACGGGAACGGCGAGCAGTCTGCCCGAGCCGACCTTCTCCGGCAGGTCGAGGCTGACGCCCAGCGTGCGCGGCTTCTGGTCGATGGCGAGCCAGCGCAGGCCGACGGCGCGGCCCGGCATGCGCTTGGCCTTCTCGTCGAGGGGGCGGTAGAGCATGACGGCGACGTAAGCGCCGGGCCCCCAGCCGTCGCCGACCTTGATAGGCACCTCGCCACCACCCACGGGCAGGTCCACCTCCTGCGTGCTGAGCAGCCCGGAGCCCATGACCGTGACGAGCGCGCGGCCGGCCATGCGCGAGGTGACCTTGACGCGGGCGGTATCGCCGGGCCGGTAGGCCGGCTTGTCGAGCGCCACGTCGAGGGCCTCGGGCGTATCGGCGGACTCATCGGCCCAGTATCCGGCGTTGAACACCACGCTGGAGGCAAGCCCCGAACCGTCGCTCACCTCCAGGCGATAGCGGCCCCAGTCGAGACGTGCTTCGACCTTGCCTGGTGCACCAGGCGCGGCATCCACGGTGCCGGCGGCCACGCGCCGTGTGCTGGTGGTAGCCTCGTAGGCCCAGGAGCCGTCGCGGCTGTACCACTGCCAGCGCCGGTCCAGGCGCATGAGCTGCCACTTGAGGCCCTTGGCGGGGGCGGCCTTGCCGTCGGCGCCGACGAGGATGGCCTCGAACTGTGCCGTCTCGCCCTCCCCCACCTGGCCCTTGAACAGAGGCTTGATGCCGATGCGGGCGCTCTTTGGATCGACGGGCAGCGTCACCGTTCGCTCGATGGTGCGCCCGCCGGATTCGCGCAGCCTGACGATGACATGCGCCTCCAGCGGCAGGCCGGTCTTGGCGAAGCCCGGCAGGTCCACGGCGACGTCGGCCTTGCCGTCGGCGCCCGTTGCGGGGAGTTGCTCCAGCGGCTTGCGCACCGGGGTGAACTGCTCGTCGGCGAGACCGAACCTGTAGCCGGGGAAGGCGGGCAGGTCCTTCTGCAACGCCTTCACCGCGATCTCGCCCTCGACGGCGAGGCCGGCGGCCGGCGGACCGTAGAGATAGCGGCCCGCAACCTTGATGAGGCCCGGCTCCCGCGCGCTCAGCCCCTCGGCTGCCGCCTCGAGCTTCAGCTCCAGGCGCTCCGGCACGAAGTCCTCCACGAGGAACGCCGCCTGGGCGATCGGTGTGGCCTTGGGGTCGGTGTGGACCTTGACGCGCCACGTTCCGGTCATCGCCGAGCCCGCCAGGGCGAACCTGGCGGCCCTGCCGCCGAGGCCCTGATCGGGAACAGCGACGCGCGAGTGCTCCACACCGTCGGGGCGCTGGAAGATGAGCGTCGCGGGCACCGGCGAGGCGGTGCCGTCGCGAGTGCGCACCAGCGTGGTCAGGTGCACCGTCTCGCCCGGGCGATAGACGCCGCGGTCGGCGTAGGTGAAGCCGTCCACCGGCCCCGGCTCGGTGCGGCCGCTGACGCCGCGATCGGTCAGGTCGAAGGCAGCGGTAGCCGTGTCGAGGAAGGCGTAGTCGCCTGCCCCGGTCTCGGCAACGAGCACCGCGGGTGCCTGGCCGCCCTCGCCGCGCACCAGCGCCGGGTCGAAGCGCACGTAGCCGCGGGCGTCGGTCTTGGCCGCCGCCAGCACCTCGTTGTTGCGGGCAATCAGGCGCACGCCGGCACCGGCGACCGGCTCGGCGGTGGCCAGCGAGCGCACGAAGCCGTGCACGCCGTCGTCGCCGTTGATGGCCGTGAGGCCCAGATCAGAGACGATGAACCACTGCGTGGCGCTGCGCCCGGCGTTGCCGTTCTCGTTACCGCCGTCCTTCTTGGCGGCGGCGCAGGCCACGAGCACGTACACGCCGGGCTGCATGCGCGGGATGGCCTCCGCCACCGGGAAGGCCGTCGTCACGTCCTCGTTGAGGCGGGAGGCGACCTGCATCTCGCCCGCGTAGATTCGCGCGCCCGTCCTCTCCTTCAGCGTGCTCACGTCGTAGGAGCCGAGTTGCTTCTGGAACTCGCCGCTCTGGAGGACCTGGGCGATGCTGCGGTCGCCAATGCGATAGACCTCGATCTCGACCCTGTCGGTGTTGACCGTAACCAGCGGGATGCCCTGCTGCCCGCGGTTGGGCAGCACGTAGCTGCGCCCGACGGCCCGCACGGACGGCGCCCTGTCCCTCACATAGACGGCCATCTCGGCCATCTTGGAAAGCGGCTCGCCCCGGATCGCCGAGGGCAGCCCGGCGCGCACCTGCACCTCGTAGCGCCCGCCGTGGGCGAGGCCGTCGACGCAGATCTGGCGCGTCTCGGCCGTGACAGCCTGCGGGTCCTTGCCGTTGACCTGGAAGAACTGCGCCCAGTCGACTTGGGCCCCGGCCAGGTTCTCGCTGAACTGGATGCACAGGCGCGGCTGGGCCGCGTCGCTGTCCACCTTGTACTCGGCGATGCGGAAGCCGTGCTCAGCCACCAGCGCCTCCAGCGCGGCCTGCGCATGGGCGTTGGGGGCGAGCGCGACGCTGGCTCGGAGCGCATCGATGGCGGCACGCCAGAAGGAGCGGCGCTTGAAGGCCTCGTGCAGGACGAGCAGGGCTGCTCCCTTGGTCGCCGGGGCCTTGGCGCGCTGGTAGGCGTTCCAGGCCGCGCCCGAGGCGTTGACGGGCAGGTCGTAGCGCTCGCTGCTCTGGTCCGGCGCGATAGCGAGCAGCGCACGCGCGAGGCCCAGCCAGGCATCGGCGTCGTTGGCGTCGAAGACGACGGCCTGGGCGAAGGCGCGCGAAGCCGCTCGGTAGTCCTTGCCGACGGCCAGCAGCCGGCTGCCCTCCGCGCGCAGGTCGCGCCCTTGCCTGGTGCCGGGCTGCCAGCTCGCCTTGAGGTAGGACTCGTAGCGCTTCGCGTCGGCCTGCACGCCGTCGTGGGTGAAGGAGATGTCCTGCGCGTGGCCGGCGCCGGCAACGACGAGCATGGCAAGACAGGCGAGCAGCCGGAGGACAGGCAGCATGGGGGCAATCCCTGACGTGCGTCGTGTGTGGGAACCTTCCGGCGCTCGCTCGACGCCGGCAGGGCGGACTGGATCAGCCGCGCGTGACTGAACCGTGGCAGCAGCCGGCCGCTTCTCCCGTTTTGCAACCGGCTACGCCTTTTTTCCGGGGAATACCGCTCCGCGGTGCGATCGTCCTTGGGAACGCGCGCCGCGACGTAGGGTGCAATAGGGCGTTAGCCCGTATTGCACCGATCCCCCGCTCGGTCGTGGACCCGCGTAGGGCGAATCGGTGCAATGCGCTTTCGCTTATTGCACCCTACGAAGCTTGGCGGCGTCTCTGCGGCAGCTCGTAAAGCTCGCCGTACTTGGATCGCAAATAGGCAATGTACGGCGCGATGGTCATCGCCTTGCCGGTGGCGCGGCGGACGATCTCGTCGGGTTGGAACTTGCTGCCGTGGCGGTAGAGGCGGTCGCGCAGCCAAGCCTGGAGCGTGCCGAACTCGCCCTGCCTTGTCTCCTGAGGTATCTCGGGGCGGGCTTCCACGGCGGCGGCGTAGAGCTGGGCGCTCAGGATGTTGCCGATGGTGTAGCTCTGGAAGGCGCCCCCGATGCCGCCGGCGTACCAGTGCACGTCCTGCAGGCAGCCGTCGCTGTCATCGGGCGGCTCCAGGCCGAGGTCGGCCTTGAAGCGGGCGCGCCACGCCTCGGGCAGGTCCTTGACCTTGAGGCGGCCCTCCAGCAGGTCCAGCTCCAGGCCGAAGCGCAGCATGACGTGCAGGTTGTAGGTGACCTCGTCGGCGTCGGTGCGGATCAGCGAGCGCTCCACCTTGTTGACGGCGCGGTAGAAAGTCTCCAGGGGCACTCCCGCGAGCTGCTCGGGGAACAGTTCGCGCAACGGCGGATAGAAATGCTCCCAGAAGCCGCGGCTGCGGCCCACCAGATTCTCCCACAGCCGCGACTGGCTCTCGTGCACCCCCATGGAGGTGCCGCCGCCCAGCGGCGTGCCGTCGAAGGCAGGGTCGATGCCCTGCTCGTAGAGGGCGTGACCGGCCTCGTGCAGGGTGGAGAACAGGGCGTCGGAGAGGTCGTTCTCCTTCACCCGCGTAGTGATGCGCACGTCGCCCGAGGCGAACCTTGTGCAGAACGGATGGTGCGTCTTGTCGAGACGACCGCGGTCGAAGTCGTAACCGAAGCGCCGGATCGCGCCGACGCTGAAATCGAGCTGCCGCGCCTCGGGAAAATGCCGGCGCAGGCAGCTGTCGTCTGCCGGGGGCTGCTCAGAGATGGCGCGCACGACGGGCACCAGCTCGGCGCGCAGCGCGTCGAACAGGGCGCGGACACTGGCCGCCGTCATGCCGTCGTCCAGGTCGTCGATCAGTGGGTCGGCGATGTGATCGTAGGGGCCGAGGCAGCGGGCATACTCGCGGCTGAGGTCGAGCATCCGCTCCAGGAACGGACGCATGGCGGCGAAGTCGTTGGCCGGCCGCGCCCGCGTCCAGGCGTCGTAGGAGGCGGAGCCGACCTCCTGGCGGCGCGCCACGAGCTCGGCAGGCACCTTGACGGCCTTGTCGTACTGGCGCCGGACGACGCGGATCAGACAGGCATCGTCTGAGTCCTCCGGCAGGCCCTCCGCGTAGGCCATGAGGCCGTCGAGCAGCCTGCCGACGGCCGGGTCGGTGAACCGCTCGTGCGCCAGCCGGCTCAGAGTTGCGCCCTGGCGCGCCCGCGCGGGGGCGCCGCCCTTCGGCATGTAGGTGGCCTGGTCCCAGCCGAGCACGGCCGAGGCGGAAGCGATGTCGCCCGCCTCCTGCAGGCGCCGCTTCAGCTCGGCCAGCCGCGATTCAGGCGATATACCGCTCGCCGCCCTTCGGCCGGTCCGGGCTCCTGCGGCCTTCGGCTTCGCCTTGGCCGCGGTCTTCATCGCCCCCTGGTCTGGTGCCGCGTTGAGACTGGCCATCTCTCGTATCCGACGCTTGAGCTCGACCAGTCTCGACCGCGCCGATTGGCCGGTATCGGATCGCGGCCTTGCTCCGCCTCGCTTTGCCTGCGCCTTGGCGGAAGCCGCCTTGCGCTTGGCGCGGGAAGCCGGCCCCACCTTTGGAGCGGCCTTGGATGCCTTCGTCCTGGCCATGCGCAGAAGCACTCCCTGGCTCGGCCGCTTTTGCCCGAGCGCCCGTGTTGCATCGGCGTGTTTCCGGGACCGCCGCGGAGCGGTTCTACAGCAGAATCAGCCGATCTTCTCGGCCCACGCCTGCTCGATGCTTTCCAGCCGTCGCGCCAGCAGGTCCATCTTGCTGATCTGGCTCTTCAGCTCGGCCGTGCGGACGTCACGGTTGCGCTGCAACTCGGGCGAGCGTGCGGCCTCGCCGCCGGCGATGAGCGCGCTCATGCGTTCCAGCCGCGCCCGGCTCTGCTCCTTCAGAAGCTCGACCAGCCCCATGAAGACCATGTTGGCCTCCTGCAGCGATGCCGCCTGCCTGGCCTTGAGTTGCAGACGCGCCGACTGGGTAAGCTCGTCCACGATGGGGTAGAACTCGCGCCGGATGAGACCGTCAAGCTCGGCGACCTGGCCTTCGAAATTGCGGTCGCGCGTCCACCAGTGCTTCCACCACGGCTCGCCGAGGTCGAGAGCGACCGCCTTGCTCAAGGCGGTGAGCGGCGGCAGCTCGGCAGGGCCACCCTCGGCCGCTGCGTGATCCAGCGCCTGCCAGTCGGGACGGTAGCGGGCAAGCAGCAGCTTCAGCTTGGGGAAGACGTGCGACTCGAGCTTGCCGATCTCCTGCTCGGCCTCGCGGTAGGACTTGACGAACTCCTCCTCCAGACTCTGGCGCAGGAGTGTGGAGTCGCTGCGCCAGACCCGGCCGCGATGTCCCTCGGCCAGCGCGTTGCGCATGTTCTCGCATTCGACCTCGGAGAAGCCGGCCACGACGTCGCGCAGGATTTCGACCATCTTGCCGCACTGGTCCTCGATCACCTGGTCGGTGCGGATCTGTAGGTCGGTGAGCAGCGTGCGCAAGGTAGCGGTCAGGCGCTCGTTCTCCTTGACCTCGGCATCGGCTGCGCGCAGCTCCACCTCGCCGTGGTTGCCGGCCGTGGCGACCGATCTGCCCTCCGTCTCCAGCACCTCGACCTCGTGGTTCGCCGCGTTCTGGCCGACACGGGCCAGCTCGGAGAACGAGCGCGAGATCTGTGTCAACACCCGGCCGGTGTGGCTGTCGAGCGTGAGACGGGCGAGCACCTCGCACAGCGGCGACAAGCCCGAGCACACGAACAGGGTCTCGATGCGCTCCTGCGGCGTGGCCGGCGCGACCGGCGCCGCGCTGTCCAGCAGGAGCTTGGCATACTCGCGTATTTTCGGCGTGAGGGCACGGTCGGCCTCCGGACCGCCGCCGCGGATAGCAATCTCCGCCCACAGCGCACTCCCCGCCACGACCGGAATCTCCGAGCTCGGGAACTCGCGGCCCAGGCCGGTCTGGACGTGCTTGACGATGGCCGGCACTTCGCGACCCGGGTCGCCGAGTTCGTCGATGCGGTTGATGAAGACGCAGATGCGCTCCTTGTGGAGGCCGCGCAGGATGCGCAGGAGCGCCACGTCGGCCGACGAGAGCGCCTGCCGCGCCGTCAGGACGACAATGTAAAGATCGGCGTTCTCCAGGGCGCGGCGGGTGATCTCGTCGCGCACCAGGAACGGATCGTTGGTGCCGGGCGTGTCGATGATGGTGGTGGGGAAGCCGAAGTCGTTGCTGGAGAAGTAGAGGTCGGCCGACTTGACCACGTCAGAGTAGACGCCCTTGTGCTCCGATCCGCTGCTGGGCAGGCCGGAGCAGACGTACCGCTCGAGCACCTCGGTGGTGATCGAGGGGAAGGCGTGCTTCTTGCCGAGCAGCGTGCGCAGCGTGGCGCCGAGCCGCTCCTCGGACCGGCGCCGCATGGCATCCACGTGCTTATGCAGCAGCTCCGGCTCGAAGCCAGGCACTAGACGCTGGGTGAGCTCGCGGATATGCCCGCCGCCCCGTGCCAGGCGCTCCCACTCGTTGGAGTCGAAGAACGTGAACTCCGCCGCGATGTTGGGCGGGGCGTCGGCGCGAGCAAAGTGCAGATGGGTGACCGCGGTGGTCCACGGGTTCACGTCGGTGGGCAAGAGGCCGGGGCTGCGAACGAGCCCGTTGATGAACGTGCTCTTGCCCGCCTTGACTTGGCCGATCACCGCGATACGGCAGGTGAGCCTCGCCAGAAGGCGCAGCATATCGTCAACGAACGAGCCGCCACGGAACGGTCGCGCCGACTGCAGCTCGCGGCCGCAGACCACCAGCTCCCGCCGCATGGTCTCGAGCTCCGCGCCGATCTGGCGCGTCGCGAACAGCCGCACACCGGTCTCTGCGCCGGCCTCCGCTGGTTGCTCGGCGCTAACGTCATGCGATGGATTCGACACGGCCTCCCCCTGCAGGAAATCCCCGCCGCCGCCATTTCAGATTGAGGCTGCGACCCTGGGAGCGGATGGTACCTAACCCAATTTACAGTGCATCCTGTCGGCCAGCTCAGCCCGGGCTATTGTGCACTATTCACGCGGCGTCTGCAGCGACAATCGACACTGGGCGGCTCGCCGATGGGAAGACGGGGCGAAGCCGTCCGGGGCTGAAGGCGTCTGAGGCCTGCAGGACCGGTTGCGTCCGCCCGCTGCATTATTGGCGCCGAGAGTCATGAAGGCAGCGGCTCAAGGTGTGAATAACGGGAGCGCCAAGCACGACGAGATGATAGGAGGGAGTGGGGCAGAAGTGAGGACGTATCATCACGCATTGAGTGAAATTCAGCTGGGGTGTACGCGGGACTGCGGCTGCCACCTTCCCGACCAGATTCTGAGTGAGCACATGCGCCGTGCGGCGCCGCTTAGTTAGCTGACATGGCAAGTTCCGACAACAAAGATCCCAAGCTCAGTGAGGTCAAGGCGGTCCTCCAGCGCCTGCAGGGCTTCGAGACGGAGCTCGAGCCTGTCGCCACGAAGCCCGTCGGCGCGGAGTCGCGGTCCGGACGCGGCGCGGCGATCGTCACCGGGCTTGTCATCCTGGCCACGGCTGGCGGCCTGCTCGGCGCGGCCTACATGTTCGTGCGCGCCAAGGGCCCTGTACCCGATACGCCCGCGCTGGCCGGGGGATCGACGGCGCGGACGGCAGCCGTGCCGCAACAGCCGTCGGACGCGGAGGAGACCCGCGCGGCCGCAGGCCAGCAGCGGCTCGACCCACCGGGACCAGAGGTGAAGGCGGCGCTGGCAGGGGCGCGCGCCCTGATGGCAAAGGGGAAGGTGCGTGCAGCTCGCGAGCAGCTTCTTGCGCTGGCGAACAAAGGCTCGCCCGATGCGGCATGGGACCTTGCGCGGTCGTACGATCCCAACGTGCTCGTGGGCCAGCAGGCGGATGCGACACCGGATGTGAAGGAAGCCACGCGCTGGTACCGGGCATGGTACGCCGCAGCGGTGCGGGACGGCTTGGTGGCCGACAGCGTCTCGCTCGAGCGCATCATCGGCTCGATGCGCCAATAGCCGCAAGGCCATCCGCTCTCTAAGAAGCCATCGGGGCCTCCGCACCCGGAAGCCCCGACGCTTCTACCATCGAGTACCATCGAGCCGCGACGGCCATCCTTGCCGCCGCGACGGACGGGGCAGCTATTTTCTCGGCGGCTCGCTCTTGATCTTCGGGTCCGGGCCGCCGGCGAGGGTCGAAGGACCGTCCACCTGCTGCGGCTCGCGCGCGCCACCCTTCTTGTTGCTGCTGGCAGGTGTGGTGCCCATGTTGGCGCTCGGCGTGACCTGGGCCTCCCAGAAGCGCCCGAGGTGGCGCTCGATGATGCGGTCGTACTCGCCGCGCTCGCGCAGCCTCTCCATCGAGGCGTTGATGTAGTAGAGGATTGTGCGCGCGTGCGGGTGCGACTTGGAGATCAGCACGTGATAGGTGGTGAGCGCCACCGGCTGATCGATCATGCGCACCTTTCCGGCGAGCCCGAGCGAGGTGATGCTGGCGCGGCCCGCCAGCTCAGCTTCCACAACGCCATCCACCGCGCCGGTGTCGAGCAGGCGGAAGCACTCGTCGACCGAGGGAGGACGCATCAGGGTGACGATGCCGTCCTTCACCCAATTGCGGCCGTCCTTGTCGAGCTCGTGGACGGGATAGCCCGCGGGCCGGCACAGCGTGAGGCCGGAGATCTCCTCTCTCCTGAGAGACTTCACCTTCGAGTTGTTGCGCACGAAGAGCCCTGTGAGCACCTCGTAGAGCGGCTCGGAGAAGAAGAACCGCTGGCAGCGGAACTGGGAGCTTTGATCGAGATTGGGCGTTCCCTCGCAGTCGGGCCGGGCCCAAGGAAAGCCGACATCGAAGGCGCGCGTCAGCAGCAGTGGGTTCAAGTGCGCTGCCCAGTCGTTGACCCAGGAGATGCCGAAGTCGAAGCGGCCCTTAGACTCCTCCTTGACGAGGCTCATGGCGGCGCTGATGACGTGCGTGAGCATGCCGCCGCCTTCCAGCGCGCGGCCCGTGTAAGGCGCGAAGCCGTCGGCCGTCAGGAACTCCACGCGGTTCAACACCGACGAGATCACGAACGCGGGCTCGCCCGGCGTCTGCGAGGCGACCGCCGCCGGGCCTGCGCCGGGGGGCGGCGCCGCTGGTGTCGTGGCGGCGGCCGGTGCCTGCGCTCCGCCGATGCAGGGCAGCCTGAGGGACAGCCCCGGCACCAGCAGCGAGATGTTGCCGCCGAGCCGATCCTGGTTGGCGTAGAAGATCACGGTCCACTGGGTGGGATTGCCGTAGACGCGGGCGGCGATCTGCGCCAGCGTCTCGCCCTCCTTGACCGTGTGCTCGGTGCCGCACGTCTGGGCCTCAAGCGTGCCGGGCCGCAGGAGTCCCGCGACAACGGCGAGCAAAGCCAAGACAGCCGGCAGGCTCGTAAGCCAGTTTAGACCCTGTTTCGACCGCAACATCCTGTCCATCCCCCAGACGAAGCCGCCCAACCGCGTCCCCCAGAACCGCGCCCGCTCAGCAAGAGCGCCAATCATTATACCGAAAGGCCATGATACGGGATAATTTTCTGCAGCCCGTGCTGCCTTCCCTCGCTCCTGTAAGCCGATGGAGATGTTGCACCCTCCTTGGCCGAAGCTGTCCCACGATGCCCTGTGGATTGCGGCGAAAATGGGTTGGCCGCAAATTCATGCCACATCGCGAGCCGTACGCCAACCGCCTATTCCAACTAGGGTCAGCGCGGATCGGTTGCATAAAGCCTTTTCCTACACCCGCGCGTGTATCGCCGACCGGCACGAGCCGCATCGCCCTCCATGCAGCTGCCACTCGGAGCCGCTGCCGAGCAGGCGCTAAGAGCCGAGATCCGCTTCGTCGTCAATGCGCGCCAGGGCGCGGTGCGCGACCCTGCTCGTCATGCGCAGCGCGGCAGTGGCCCGCTGCTCCCGCACGCGCACGAGCAAGTCTCCGAGCGCGCTCTCGAGCGCTTCCGCCCCGCTCGCGATCCAGGCAGCGCCGTCCAAACCGCGCCGATCCTTGCCCATGACGGCAAGTGCCTCGGCGGTGGAGACGAGAATGATGCCGGCGAACGACTTGCCGACCTCATGGCGCAGACGGCCCAGCAGCTTCTCCCGGTCGCGCGGGTCATGCAGAAGATCTCGGTGCGTGGCCACCAGCAACCCGCGGCTGCCGAGCCGCGGAGGCAGCAGGCTCCAGGCGGTCCTCTCGCTCTCCTTCCAGGCCTGGGTGGACATGGTGCACCAGATCGCCGTATCCACGTGATGGGCGGTAGGGTCAATCAGGGGAAGGCCCGACCGTGGGTCGACGAGGCCGGGCAGATCGAGGATCTGAACACCCCGCAAGCGGGGAGACGGCAGGCCGACCTCGATCCGGAAGATCGCCTCGCGCGGCATGCCGCGATCGCTGCGCAGGCGCGCACGCTTGCCGTTCTCCTGCACCGTCCAGATCTCCGGCTCCCCGGCGTAGTAGAGCAGCGTGGGAATGCGGGTGTTGGAGATGATGGCGGTGGGAAGGCTCTCGATGCCCGCCAGCAGATTGGCAAGGGAGGATTTGCCAGAGTTGACCTCACCGCACACTGCGACCCGGAGCGGACGATCAAGCCGCATCTCCGTCCGCCACAGGGCGCGGATAGCTGGGGAGAGGCGCAGCTCCGGCGAGGCGGCGCGCTGCAGCCTATGCCGGGCCTGCCTCAGCTGGTGAATGACCTTGGCTGTCGGCGTATGCACAGCATCGAGCGCAATGGCTCCTGCGGGAATGGACGCGCTCTCGGGCTGAAGCGCCAGCAACCTGCGTGCATCGCCACTCGGCTGGACAGCCAACCGGGGAGGCCCGACCCGTGTCCTGACGGCGCCGCCCGGCGGCCCGTGCTCGGCGGTCAGCTCGCCATTGACTCTCGCAACAGCGGCATCGCCTGCCTCTTGAGGTGACAACGGCCTCAGAGGCACCACTCGACTACGCGCTACGCTCAACGGACCTGCCCCCCTTGACCCGGCACCCAAGGTCTACAACGAAAAAGCGGATTTTAAGGGAAGTGTGTGTCTTGATCAACACCGTATCGAGGGAAAACGCCCGGACTTTGTCGGATGGGCTTTCCTCGGACTTCCATGGCCAGTCCTCGCCACGGCAGCTGCGATGGGTGTCCGACGAGAACCACAGGGACGGGACTAATCTCTGCATTCCTCAGCAATCGCCCCGATTGTCATGAGCATCCAAGGTGTTGGATCGTCCGACGGTATTGGGAACAACGGAGGTCCCCCCGTGAAGAAGCTGCTCATCGCAAGCATCCTCGCCGCGTTCGGCACGGCTGTCATGCTCCCCCTCGTCAGCTCCGACGACGCGTTCGCCGCCGGGAAGAAGAAGACGAAGACGGAGAAGCCGATGAAGAAGAAGCCGACCGGCAAGATGTAAGCGATAACACGGTCGTGAGCGCGACAGGGAGACACATCGTCCGTCGTCCTGTCGCGATCCCTCATCGCAAGCCCTGCATTGCGGCCCGCCGGCCGCCATCCTTATCCTAGCCTAGCCGTTCCTCGACAAGAGCCCCGCCCTCACCCCGGTAGACGCCTGCGCCCCGTGGCCCGTGCCGGCGGCCGACGATCGTTCCGGCCGAGTGGGCCGATCCCCTCTCCCACCGGCTCGCCAGCTGAGGCGAGTCCGGGGCATCGCCGTGCGCCGGTCTAGTGCCGGTCGCATTTGCGTGGCATGCTGGCGTTGCTACGAAGCCTTATACTTGCGCCCTCGCGCGCCTATATCGCCAGACGAGATCCAACTCACTTCGGCAGACGCAATCCACTTGTCAGGAGCGGACGATGCAGTACGTGTGCGATGCCCCGCCCAAGACATGGTTCCGTATCGAGACCGAGGGCGAAGCTGCTCTCGAGTCGGGCGCCATGAACCACGCCGTCGAGAAGTACTTCAAGCAGGCTTATGAGCAGGCCACCAAGAGCTACGTGCCGCCGCGCTCGGCCCCCTACATCGAGCAGAACATCGGCCTGAAGGCGCACATCCAGCGCGTCATGCCGCTGTTCCTCACCCTGCGGGATGCTGAGGGCAACACGCTGGTGACGGCCATGCTACCGCCCCTCGGGAAGGACGAGAGGTCGTTCAAGCCTATCATCGTCGGCGCCGACAACTCCGATCCCTACCCCGAGCACGGCGACGCCATCCGCCAGCTCGCCCGGCACTATGGCCTCACCCTCGATCCGGGCCGCTGCTACCCCTACCGACGCTGACGGAGTCCGGGAGGACCGGGGTCAGACCCCTCCGCCGTTGGAATAAGATCGCGACGATGACGCAAGGGGGTCTGACACCGGGTCGGCGAAGGGTCTAACCCGACGGCTTAGCCGCTCGTGGCCTTGGCGCCCTCCCGCAGGGTCTTTGCCACCGCCTTGCCCCGGTCGAACTCGGCGCGACGGCGGGCGATCTCCTCGGGAGACAGGCGGGCGATGTTGGAATAGTCGAGCTTCCAATCCGCGCCCGCCTCATTCCATACCAAGGGCGACTGCACGGTCGTGCGGGGCGCCGGCGCAGCTTCCAACAGGGCAAAGGCCAGCCCCAGGGTGGTGGCCTGGGAGGCTGGGTCGCGTGGCTTGCCGGCGGCATTGCCGAGCGGGAAGTCGGAGAACAGGAAGCGCGGCACGCCCACATATTCCACGATGTCCTTGGCGCAGCCCATGACCACGGTGGCGATGCCGTTCTCCTCCAGGAGGCGCGCGCACAGGCTGACGCTCTGGTGGCAGACCGGGCAGTTGGGCACCAGGAGCGCCGCATCGACGGCATCGGCCTTGCAGCGGGCCAGCACCTCGGGGCAGTCCACCTCCAGCGTCGTGCGGTGGCTGCGGTTGGTAGGGAGCCCGTGGAAGCGCGGGGCGACGGCGCCGACGCGGCCGCGGACAGCGGCGCGGCGCAGCCCCGGCAGCGGGAAGTAGGTGCCGGGATCCTCGGCGCTAGTGTGCTTGCGGTCGATGGCGACGTGGGAGATGCGCAGGTCGTGGTCCTCGCGCGTGTCGCCCGAATAGACCGTGTAGAACTTGACCGCGGCGTTGTAGGGCGCGCCGGGGCCCTGGTCGCCCTTGCCGGGCTGGTGGGGCGCGGCGGTGGTGACGATCGTCACGCGCGCTTCGCTGAGCGGCTTGGCCAGGCGGTGGAACGGCACGTGCGCGTAGTGCGCCCATTCGTAGGGAGCGCCGTAGCCCAGGCCCTCGTAATACTCGCGGATACGCTGCAGATAGGGGATCGGCGCATCGTGGGGTGCGGTGAAGCCGAAGGCGTCGCTGTGGGATGCGGTCATGTCGGGCCACCGGGCCATGGAGCCGGCCCTGTCATTCCCAGGGCTGAGCGCTCCGTCATTGTCGAGGTATGGGAGCCGTTCTGCAAGGTGCCTGGGGCGATACGTGCCGCAGCACACCTCGCGCCGCAATGAGCCCCGCAGCACAGCAGAGAGTGCCTGACCCGAAAAAGGATGCGAGCCAGGCACCTCGGCGAGCTGTGAGGCAGCTCGGGCTAGTCGTAGTATCGCCACGGGCGGTACGCCCTGTATGACCGGTACCGCGAGTAGGAGGAGGAATATCCGCTGCGGCCGGAGCACTCCGCTCGGTACCTGCTGCAGTTGCCCTGTCCGGTCTCGCCCAGCTCGCGCTTGTAGAGGCAGGCGCGCCGCAGCTCGGCACAGGTGCCGTTCCGATACTGGATCCGCTCGCCGCCGGTTGTTGCGGGGGGCGGTGCGTTGCCCAGCGCGCCACCGCCAGCCGGGGCCGCAGTTGCCGACGGGACGACCGAGAGAATTACGCCGCTGGCGATGAGAGCGCCCGCAAGACGTGCCGAAAAGCGTTCGGGAGCCATGAGTCCTCCATCTGTGGACGTGGTGCGACAGCTGACGAAGCTTGCGTCAGCAGCGCTCGAGCCCCGGCGCGGGCATGTCGCTTGCATGCTTCGGCATGGTAAATGCGCGAGATTGGTCCGGCGTTCCCCCTCCAAGGATCAAAAACCTCGTCATCGACGGGCGACGGACGCCACCTCATCGGCGACAGAGTTGGACAACAGGCCGATCCCCTCCACCTCCACCTCGACCACGTCGCCGGGCACCAACCACTTGGGCGGGTTGAAGCGGGCGCCAGCGCCGTTGGGCGTGCCGGTGAGAATGATGTCGCCAGGCTCCAGGGTGGAGAAGGTGGAGAGGTAGGAGATGAGGAAGTCGAAGGGGAAGAGCAGCCGGTCGGTGGTGTCGTTCTGGCGCTCCTCGCCGTTGACGCGGGTCATGAGGCGCAGCGGCCCTGCCGGTGCCGTATCGGTCGTGACGATCCAGGGACCGATGGAGCCGGAGCGGTCGAAGTTCTTGCCCTGGGTGACGTTGAATTTGCCGTGCCGCGTCCACTCGCGCGCGGTGCCCTCGTTGGAGACGGTGTAGCCGAAGATGTGCTCCATGGCCGTCGAGCAGGGAATGCGGCGGCCGCGCTTGCCGATCACGAGCGCGATCTCGCCCTCGTAGTCGAACTGCTGCGTCTCGGGCGGGCGGATGAGCGGCTGGCCGTGCGCCACGAACGAGGCCGGGACGCGGAGGAACACGCTGGGGTTCTTAGGCTGCTCGCTGCCGTCGTTGTACTCGGCGTTGCGGTCGAGATAGTTGATGCCGACGCACAGGATCTTGCCCGGTGCGGGGATGGGGAGATCGAGCCTGACGGACTGCATGGGGAAATCGGGCGCCGCGCGCGCGACGATGTCCTGCGCCTGCACTGCGAGCCCCTTGCCGATCAGATCGATTGCGGCCGGCGCCTCGTGGCCGAGGCGTGAGCCCAGATCGACGACGCCGCCGTCCTTGACGGCGCCATAGCTCGTGTGGCCGGCGCGCTCGAACGTGATCAGCTTCATGGACGCTTCCTGCGATGGGCTGAGAGGTTATGGGCCGTAGGTTCTCAGCCGGAACGCGCCTTGTCCAGGACACCGGCTCGGCGCCGGGCGCACGGCACCCATCGCTCCCGGACAGCCTCGCTGCGCTCGGCCTCCGGGCGACCGAAGAAGCGGTCGGGGAGGTCGCCTTACTGAGTCCGCTTCACCTCGATGCGGCGCGCCTGCGGCGGCTCGCCGGCGCCTTGGGGCTTGGGCAGGGTGATGGTGAGCACGCCGTCCTTGAAGTCGGCCGAAACCTTGTCGGGCTCCACGTCGAAGGGCACCGTCATGGTGCGCTGGAACGCCCCGAACGAGCGCTCGACACGGTGGAACACGCGCCCGCCGTTCTCGCCGTCGGTTTTCTCCTCGTGCTCGGACCTCTTCTCGCCTTTGATGGTGAGCTGGTTGCCGGAGAGCGACACGTCGATGTCCTTCTCATCGACGCCGGGCAGCTCGATCTTGAGCGTCACCTCCTTGGCGGTCTCGCTCACGTCGACGCGCGGCGCCAGCGTGCCGCCCATGCTGCGGCCGAACCAGTCCTCGAACAGGGAATCGAGCTGGGTGCGGAAGCCGCGGAAGAACGGGTCGAGCTCGCGTCCGCCCCAGGGTGTGGGCAGCCAGGGTTTGTCGGGCATCGGGAAACCTCCATCGCCAGCAACAGTTTGCCAGCGGGATCAGCCCCTCGCCTCTGCCGGGGGGCGGCAGAGCGCCAGGCC
>JBIOWI010000185.1:0-8875 GCA_044868325.1 Hyphomicrobiaceae bacterium | reverse complement strand
ATCCCTACGACTGCCGAAGCCCGACTGCCGATTGCCGGGCATGACTCGCCGGTCTGAGGCAGAGCCTCGTTAGGTCTAGGCCACCCGTCATCGCGGCCAGTGGATTCCTAGCCGGTGCGCGGATCTACTTGTCCTGCAGGGCCGTGATCCTCGCCTTGGCCTCCGGGTGACCGAGCTCTGCGGCCCGGCGATACCAGTGCTGCGCGCGCTCCTTGTTGCCCACCATGCCGAACACCCCGAGCGACCAAAGCCGGCGCGGATCGTAGGTGGAGCCGAGCGCCAGCGCGGCCTGTGCGCTGCCCATGGCGGCGGCCTTCTCATAGAGGGCGCGCGCCGCCGCCACATCCCCGCGGCTGAGCAGCCGGTCGCCGTTCTTCACCATCTCCCTGATCGCGCTGTCGCTGGGAGCGGTGCGCTGCGGCGTCGGCGGCGGCGGCACCGCCAGCCACAGCTTGCTCTGTGCCACCACGGCGCCGTTGGTGCGACGCAGCTCGGCGCGGACCTCGATGGTCGTGGCCGACCACTCCGGCACGACAATCTCGATCTGCTGCAGCGCTCCGGGCGACAGGAGCCACGAGTCGGCCCCCATCCGGGCGGCGCCGGAAAGTGCGGTGTTGGCGGGCAGGCCCGACAGGATGAGAATGTAGCTCTCCTGCATCGCCTCCGCCGGCCGGATCTGGAGCGGCAGCCGCGCGGGCCGCAGGGCCTCGAGCCGTAGCGGCTCGGCGGCCGAGCCGACGGGCAGCAGCTCTACGTGGCGCAGCGCCATGGGTTCGGAGCGCGGCTCGGCCGCCGGCCTGAAAGGCACCGGCGCCGCGGCAACCCTCTCCGCCGCGGCGGACGGCTGGTCGCGGCGCGCCACGCCCAGCGTGATGACGACAGCCAGCACGGCGGCAATGATGGTGTTGACGGCGGTGGCGAGGACGAACACCCAGGGAGCGATGCCGACGGAAACGCGCTCCTGCGGCAGGGACAGCAGCGCCCGCGGCAGGTCGTCGCGCACGTGCTCGCGATCGGATGCATCGAGGAGCGGCGGCGCGACCGGCTCGAGTGAAGGCGCGATCAAGTCGTGCGGCGGGCCGGGCTCGGTTGTCGGCGCCCGCGGCAGATCGTGGTAGCCGTTCGGGAGCCCGTTGCCGGGCATGCCGGCGACATGCGGCAGCTGCTGGATGCGCTCGAGGAGTCTCTGGATCTCGCGCAACCTGACGGTGTTTTGGGCACTGCTCATGGTGAACCGCACTTTCTACTCAATGACAGACCGAACCGGTGAGAGCGACATGGCCGCGTGCCTTCTTATTTCGTGGTGCGCTCGTTCGTGACCGACTTGCGCGCCCAGGCCTGGAACTCGTCGAACAGCTTCCTCTTCTCCGGATCGGCAAGCTCGGACGACGAGAGCCGCTTCTCAGCCCGCAGGAACTCCTCGAACTGGCTCTGCAGCGCCTCCCGGCGCTGCTGGGAGGCGCGGGCGAGCCAGGCATCCGCCGCCGGCACGCGTGCCCAGCCTGGCAGCACCGCACCGAGGTTCACGTCCCTCCATTTCGGATGGCGTTGCGAGACGGCCAGCCGCGCTAAGGCGTCGAGCACGACCGGCGCGTGCTTGGCGACGCGCCGCGCGGCCTCGTCGATCTCCTTGTTCGCCACCAGCACGGCGCCGACGGCGATGGTCTCGACGATGGCGCCCGGCGGTATCAGCGCCGGATAGTCGTCAGGCAGCAGAACCGCAGGGGAATAACCCTCGCCTTCGCCCGGCGGCTTCGGGAGAGACAGGCTCAAGAGGCGCAGCCGGCCGTCCTTCGGCAGCGAAGCCACCAGCGGCACCGGCTTGCCGGCCAGCAGCAGGGCCGCCGCCACGGTGCCGGCGCGCACCTCGCGCACAGCCTCGGCCGGCTCCATCTGAACCTCCTCGAAGGCGACGCCGAGGCGCTGGAATATATCCTTGGCCGTGAAGTGCACCGTGCCGTCGCCGGGCGGGATCGCGATCTTCTTCCCCCGTAGCTCGGAAACGGCGGCGATGCGGGGGCCGACCACCACGTGCACCTCCTCGCCGTAGAGAGGGGCCACGTAGGTCAGTCTTTGGGGCAGGCTGCCGCCGAGCGCATTCGTGGTCTTGGCATGGGCCAGCACGTTGGCGGCCACGATGGCGAGATCCACGCCGCGTAGCAGCAGGAGGTCCTGCAGGTTCGCCAGCCCGCCCTCGGTCGCCATCGGTAGAATGCGGACGCCACTGTCCGCGTCGACGGCTGCGGCCAGATCCCCGGCTATTGCAAGATAGGACGTCTCGGGCCGGCTCGTGGCGACGATCAGGGTTTCCTGGTTGTGCTTCAGGCGCGAGGCGACCCGTTGCGTGGTCCAGGCCTGCGCGAGCTGCTGGGCAACTTTCTGGGACTGATCGGGCGGCTCGGCGCGCGCAGGGGCTGACAGGCAAGCGAGCAGCACAAAAGCCGATGCGAGAGCCGCCGCGCGGGAGGCCCGGACACCGATGCGACCCGTGGGTGCTGCGACGCACGAACGTCGCGAACCCCAGGGCGTCGCTCCCCACAGACGCATACCGTTTGCCTCTTTCAGAGTGTGGCGGCTCTTCGAGTCTTAGACCGTGCGCGCACCGTCGCGACAATGCTCAGAAGCGGAAGTTTGCTCTTCAAGTTTGTCTTCTGCAATTGACTCTAACCTGCAGACAAAAGATTGTCATGTGTCTGTGGACCGGATCGTCCTCATTATCAGTGTTCAATTGCGGCGGTAAAAAGGGCGATAGCGGCTCTTATCCACATGAAGGAAGGCACCGTAGTCTGATATCCGGGATCAGACCTCTGATAGCTGGAGTAGACGCATATGACTGTCACGTATGATCCTGCCCTGGTTCTTCTGTCGATCGGTGTAGCAATCCTCGGCTCACTGACCGCGTTGGCGCTCACCGCCGGCGGCTATGAGCGTTCACTGGGAGCTTGGCGCACCAGCTTCGCGTTCGCCAACAGCGGCCTCATCATGGGCAGCACCATCTGGTCCATGCATTTCGTAGCGATGATGGCTGTCGAGGTGCCGGTCCCCGTGAACTACAATCTACTGGAGACCATCGTCTCGATCGCGGTGGCCATTGTGGCGACCGGGGCCGGCCTCTATCTCACCAAGGCGCGGGCGCTGGGGATTTGGAGCATTCCTGTCGGCGGCGTCCTCATGGGGCTCGGCATCGCCGGCATGCACTATCTCGGCATGGGCGCCGTTCGCGGCTGCGACTTGGCGTACGACCTGCAGCTCGTGCTCGCGTCGATCGCCATCGCCATCGGCGCCTCGATGGCGGCGCTGTGGTTCACGTTCACGGGGCGCGGCTTTCTCACCACACTGGCGGGCGGCGTTGTCCAGGGGCTGGCGATCGCCTCGATGCACTACACGGCAATGGCAGCCACCTACTATGTGCCGCTCGACGTGAATGCCGATCTGGTGACCCCGCTGTTCAGCCAGAGCGTCCTTGCCTATTTGATCGCGACCGGGATCGCCGCCGTCTCGGCAGGCAACCTGATGCTTCTGGGCCTGATGTCGATGTATCGAAGCCGTTCGGCGTGATTCCAGCGGCAGTCGGCAGTCGGACTTCGGCAGTCGTAGGTTGGGTTAGGCCCGAAGGGCCGTAACCCAACGTCGGCCGGCGAGCCTGTCGTGTTGGGTTACGCCGCTTCGCGGCTAACCCAACCTACGAAATGCTGCCGGAGCCGAGGCCGCTCAGGCCTTCGCCTTGACGTAGCTTCCCGGCGCATCCTCAATCGTGCCCAATCCTGCCCCCGGCTCGCGGGCGGGCACCAGGCCGCCCGAGCGCTTGGCGAGCCACTCGGCGTAGTGCGGCCACCATGAGCCGGGATGCTCCTCGGCGCCTTCCATCCAGGCTTCCAGGGTGGCCGCCCGCTTGGGGTTGGTCCAGTACTGGTATTTCGTCTTGGTCGGCGGATTGATGACGCCGGCGATGTGTCCGGAGCCGGCCAGCACGTAGGTCACCGGCCCGCTGAACAGGCGCGAGCCGATGAACACCGACTTGGCCGGAGCGATGTGGTCCTCCTTGGCGCACAGCATGTAGATGGGCAGCTTCACCTGACCGAGGTCGAGCTTGACGTTGCCGATCGTCATCTGACCGCGGGCGAGCTTGTTCTCGTGGTAGAACTCGCGCAGGTAGAACCTGTGGTTGGCGGCCGGCAGGCGCGTCGAGTCCTGGTTCCAGAACAGCAGATCGAACGGCAGGGGTTTCTTGCCCAGGAGATAGTTGTTGACCACATAGGGCCAGATCAGGTCCTTCGGCCGCAGCATGTTGAAGACCGTGGCCATGCGGCCCGCATCGAGATAGCCGCGCTCGGCCATCATCTCCTCGAGAGCCTTGAGCTGGGCATCGTCGATGAACACCAGCAGGTCGCCGGCCTTGGTGAAGTCCACCTGGGCGGCAAAGAAGGTGGCCGACGAGAACGGCTCCTCGCCGCGGGCCCCCAGATAGGCGAGCGTGGTGCCCAGCAGCGTGCCGCCCACGCAGTAGCCGATCACGTTGGATTTGTCGGTGCCGGTCTCGCGCTTCACCGCGTCCGCAGCGGCCAGCACGCCTTCCCGCATGTAGTCCTCGAAGGTCTTGAGGGCGTGGCGCTCGTCTGGGTTCACCCAGCTTACGACGAACACTGTGAAGCCCTTCGACACGGCGAAACGGATGAACGATTTGTCCGGGCCGAGATCGAGGATGTAGAACTTGTTGATCCAGGGCGGCACGATCAGCAGCGGCCGGGCGTGCACCTTGTCCGTGGTCGGCGCATACTGGATGAGCTGGATGATCTCGTTCTGGAAGATGACCCGGCCTGGCGCCGTGGCGACGTTGCGGCCCACCTCGAACGCTTCCACATCGGTCTGGCTGATGTTGAGCATCTCTCCCGACCGTTCCACGTCGCGCACGAGGTTGGCCATGCCCTGGACGAGGTTCTCCGCGCTCGTGGCCGCCGTCTCGCGCAGGACCACCGGGTTGGTCAGCGGGAAGTTGGAGGGCGAGAGCGCGGTGACGATCTGCTTTAGATAGAAGTTGGCGCGCTGGCGCGTGCGCTCGTCGAGCCCCTCGGTCTTGTCCAGCATGTCCTGGAGCCAGCGGGCGGTGATGAGATAGGCCTGCTTCCAGAAATCGAAGTAGGGGTTGCGGCTCCACTCGGGGTCGTTGAAACGGTTGTCGCCCGGCTCCGGCTCTACCACGGGCGCCGCCTCCCCGCCGACCGCGCGTTGGGCGGTGTTGGCCATCAGCTGCATATAGCTGGTGACCAGAGCCCCCTGGGCCTCCACCAGCTTGGCGGGCTCGACCAGCCACGGCTGCATCACGGCCGAGAACAGCTTGCCCGCCTCGGTCCACTCGTTGCCAAGCGCGTAGGGCCCCGCGGAGCGCTGCGCGCGCTCCAGGAGGCCGTTCATGGCCTTGGTGCTTTCCTCCATCAGACGCAGGAAATTGCGGCCGAAGGCCTCCGGGTCGGCGATCCGATAGGCACCCAGGTGCTGGGTCTCGGCGCGAGCCGGAACGGGCTTGTTCTCGTCGTTGGCGTGCTTCTGCATGCTGGGTCTCGCTAGGGGCGGACCGGCAAAGGGACGATCGCGGGCCGCCGCTCCCACTCAACACAATCTGGTAAACACTATCTGGTGCCGGCCGGTCGCGCGCCAAGAGGAATCGGTCGCTGGCGCCGCTCTGCAGCAAAAAAGCCCTCCCGATCATGTCAAGACCACGAGAATCTGTTACCCGTTTGCAAACGGCGAAAGACACCGCATTGCGGTGGTGCTACAGGTCGCCGGCTTTGCCGCGGGGCGATGGAGAGGCTGATGGCGGTACATTGCAGGCTTGGGGTAGCCTTGGTTGCGTCGAGTGCCGTCGGTATGGCATTGCTTGGCTGCTCGGAGACCATGTCTCTGGTCGACCTGCCCAATATTTCGCGGCTGCCAGAGAAGCTCCTGAGCAAGGAGGATCAGGCAAAGACCATGAACCAGATGCTCGAGAAGGGCCAGAATCACCAGGCCGACGCCGCCAAGGAAATCGAGGCCGCCGCCAAGGAGCCGCCGGCGCCGGCCGCCAAGTAGGCCCGCCCGTCCGCCCCGATCGAGCCTGTTTCCTCTGTCTGCTTCCGTCTCTGCCGGTGAGTCCCGTGATCCAAGAGTTCCATCGCATCAAGCGTCTGCCGCCCTATGTCTTCGCTGAGGTGAACCGGCTCAAGGCCGCCGCCCGGGGGCGTGGTGCCGACATCGTGGATCTCGGCATGGGCAACCCGGACATGCCCACGCCCCAGCACATCGTCGACAAGCTGTGCGAGACGGTGGCCAAGCCACGCACCAACCGCTACTCGGCCTCCAAGGGCATTCCCGGCCTCCGCAAGGCCCAGACTGCCTACTACGCCCGTCGGTTCGGCGTGAAGCTCGACGCCGAGACCCAGGTGGTGGCCACCTTGGGCTCCAAGGAAGGCTTCGCCAACATGGCGCAGGCCATCTCGGCGCCGGGCGACGTGATCCTGGCGCCCAGCCCGACCTATCCGATCCACGAGTTCGGCTTCATCATCTCGGGCGCCGCCATCCGCCACATTCCGACCACTGGGCCGACCACCGGGCCGACCACTGCGCCCGCCACCGGCGATGCGGTGAGCGTCAAGGACCCGCTGGCCGCGTTCCTGCGCGGCGTGGAGCGGGCCGTGCGCCACTCCATCCCGAAGCCGCTGGCCATGGTGCTGAGCTACCCGTCGAACCCGACGGCGCAGGTCGCCGATCTCGCCTTCTACACGGACGCGGTGCAGCTGGCGAAGCGGCTCGATCTCATCATCCTGTCGGACCTCGCCTATTCCGAGATCTATTTCGACGGCGTCCCGCCGCCGTCGGTGCTGCAGGTGCCGGGGGCGATGGACATCTCGGTGGAGTTCACGTCGCTCTCCAAGACCTACTCCATGCCCGGCTGGCGCATGGGCTTCGCCGTGGGCAACGAGCGGCTGATCGCGGCGCTGGCGCGCGTGAAGTCCTATCTCGACTACGGCGCCTTCACGCCGATCCAGGTGGCCGCGGCGGCGGCGCTCAACGGGCCGCAGGACTGCGTGGAGGAGATCCGCAAGGTCTACAAGGCGCGGCGCGACTGCCTGGTCGAGAGCTTCGGCCGCGCCGGCTGGCCGATCCCGGCGCCAGCGGCCTCCATGTTCGCCTGGGCGCCCATCCCCGAGGCGTTCCGGGAGCTCGGCTCGGTGGAGTTCGCCAAGATGCTGATCGACGAGGCCGACGTGGCGGTCTCGCCAGGACTCGGCTTCGGCGAGTATGGCGAGGGCTTCGTGCGCATCGCGCTGGTGGAGAACGAGCACCGCATCCGGCAGGCCGCGCGCAACGTCAAGAAGTTCCTCGCCCGCTCGCCGAAAACCATGCATAACGTGATACCCATTGCACAAACGGCATCGCGTTAGCTTCGCCACATGAGTCAGCCGCTGAGATTGGGGCTTGCAGGGCTTGGCACCGTGGGCTGCGGCTTGCTGCGGCTCATGGAGGCCCATGCGCCCCGCCTGGCAGAGACTGTGGGCCGTCCCATCGTGGTGGCCGGCGTGAGTGCGCGCAGCCGCGACAAGACACGCGGCGTCCGGCTCAATGGCATTCCCTGGTTCAGCGACCCCGTCCACCTGGCGGCGGACCGGTCCATCGATGTCCTCGTCGAGCTGATCGGCGGCGACGATGGCCCCGCCAAGGCTGCCGTGGAGACGGCGCTCTCCGCCGGCAAGCCCGTGGTCACCGCCAACAAGGCGCTGCTGGCGCGGCACGGCGCGGAGCTGGCGCGCCTGGCCGAGGACAAGGGCGTGGCCCTCAACTTCGAGGCGGCCGCCGCGGGCGGCATCCCGGTCATCAAGACGCTGCGCGAGTCGCTCGCCGGTAACGGCATCCGCCGCGTCTACGGCATCCTCAACGGCACCTGCAACTACATCCTCACGAAGATGCAGGACGAGCACCGTGCCTTCGCCGACGTGCTCAAGGAGGCGCAGGAGAAGGGGTACGCCGAGGCCGATCCCACGTTCGACATCGGTGGCTTCGATACTGCCCACAAGCTCGCCCTGCTCACGAGCCTCGCCTTCGGCACCCGCGTCGCCTTCGACCAGATCGACGTGGAGGGCATCGAGGGCATCACACAGGCCGACATCGAGGCCGCCGAGGATCTCGGCTACCGCATCAAGCTCTTGGGCGTGGCCCTTCTGACGGAGAGCGGCATCGAGCAGCGGGTGCACCCCGCCATGGTGCCGCAACATTCGGCCATTGCCGAGGTCTCCGGCGTCACCAATTGCGTGGCCATCGACGGGGACAGCGTGGGCAACCTCCTGCTGGTCGGTCCCGGCGCCGGGGCGGCTCCCACCGCCTCCGCTGTGATGGGCGACATCCTCGACATCGCCCGCGGGGCCAAGCCCTATCCGTTCCGCGTGCCTGCGGCGAAGCTCCAGCCCTACACGCGGGCCACTCTCGGGCGGCACCACGGCGCCTACTACGTGCGCCTCGCCGTCTACGACCGCCCAGGCGCCATGGCCGGCATCGCCGGGCGCATGGGCGAACGGCATGTGTCGCTGGAGAGCATCGTGCAGCGGCGTCCGCGCGGGGCGCAGATCGGCATCAACGCGCGCGGGCAGCCCGGCGCGCCCACACCGGTGATCCTCATCACGCACGAGACCACCGAGGAGGCGATCCGCGCGGCGCTCGATGCGATTCACAGTGACGGGCACGTGGCGGAGGTGCCACAAATGATACGCATCGAGCCGCTATGAGGTGGTGCGGGGTCAGACCCCTTTCGACTGCGTCAGAGATTGAGCTGCAACGTTTGAGGAAAGGGGTCTGACCCCGGTCCGACAAACATTGGGGGAAGGGGTCTCACCCGTTCCGGCACGCA
>JBIOWI010000184.1:0-4257 GCA_044868325.1 Hyphomicrobiaceae bacterium | reverse complement strand
GGAGGCATATGGTGTCAGACCCAGAGGGTCTGACACCTGCGCCCCCTTTTCATGTGGGACTTGCGCCGATATATGTGCGCCCAACCCACAGCGCAGGCGTCGCGGCGGGCTTGCTGTCCGGCGATGGTTGGGGCACTGCCGGTGGCGGAGCGCCCGGGGTCTCGCTGGGTTTCGCGGGCGTGGCGGAACTGGCAGACGCGCAGGATTTAGGTTCCTGTGACGCAAGTCGTGGGGGTTCGAGTCCCTCCGCCCGCACCACGCATGCCCGCGGCGGACCCGTTCACAGTTCACCAAGCCACCCTCGAGCGGCTGGATAGTTGAGGCGAGAGAAGATGCAAGTTACCGAGACCAGCGCCGCGGGTCTGAAGCGTGAGCTGAAGGTGGTGATCGGCCAGGGTGAGCTGGGCGAGCGCTTCCAGTCGCGCCTCGACGAGGTCAAGGACCAGGTCCAGCTCAAGGGCTTCCGCAAGGGCAAGGTGCCCGTCTCCCACCTCAAGAAGCTGTTCGGCCGCTCGATGATGGCCGAGGTGGTGCAGCAGGCGGTGGAGGAGACCAGCCGCAAGGCCATCTCCGACCGCAACGAGCGCCCCGCGAACCGGCCGACCATCGACTTCGGCTCGAACGAGAAGGAGGAGATGGAGAAGGTGCTCGCCGGCCACGGCGACCTTGCCTACACCCTCTCGTTCGAGATCCTGCCCGACATCGCGGTGGCAGACCTCACGGCGCTGAAGCTCGAGCGCGAGGTTGCGGAAGTGAGCGACGAGGCCATCGAGAAGGCTCTGGGCGACCTGCGTCAGGCCTCGGTCCGCTTCGAGGTGGAGGCGGACCGGCCGGCCGCCATGGGCGACCAGCTGACCGTGGACTATGTGGGCCGCGTGGGCGGCGAGGCGTTCGAGGGCGGCAGTGCCGAGGAGTCCGAGCTGGTGCTGGGCGAGGGCCGGCTGATCCCGGGCCTGGCCGAGGGGCTCGTGGGTGCCAAGGCCGGCGAGGAGCGTGTGGTCGCGGCCAAATTCCCGGACGAGTACGCCGCCAAGGAGCTGGCCGGCAAAGACACCGAGTTCACCGTCAACATCAAGGCGGTGGCCAAGCCGGTGGTGCCCGAGGCCAGCGACGAGTTCGCCAGGACGCTCGGGGCGCAGTCGCTGTCCCAGCTCAAGGACATGCTGCGGGGCAGGATCGCGGCCGAGTACTCCAGCGTGACCTTCAACAAGCTCAAGCGCCAAACCCTGGATGCCCTCGACAAGGCGCACGACTTCACGCTGCCCGAGGCGCTGGTGGAGGGTGAGTTCAACGCTATCTGGAGCCGGTTCGGTGCTGCGCCTGCGAACCCCCCTGAGGGGCAGCCGGCCAAGTCGGAGGAGGAGCGCCGGGCCGACGTCCGCAAGATCGCCGAGCGGCGGGTGCGGCTGGGGCTCGTGATCGGCGAGATCGGCGACAAGCAGAAGATCGAGGTGACGCAGGACGAGCTGAAGCGCGCCCTGATCGCCCGCGCCCGCAGTTTCCCGGGCCAAGAGCGGTTGGTCTACGAATACTACGAGAAGAACCCCGGCGCGGTCATGGAGCTGAAGGGGCCGATCTTCGAGGACAAGGTGATCGAGCACATCGTCGCGCAGGCTAAGCCCGCCGAGAAGAAGGTGTCGGTCGAGGATCTGATGAAGCCCGTCGAGGACGACATAGGCTGGCTCGAGGCGGCGGCCCAGCACGGGCATGAGCACGATCACGACCACCACGGCCACGATCATGATCACCACCACGATCATGAGCACCACGATCACGACCACCACCATGGCCATGACCACGGCGACAAGCGCTAGGACGGCTTGAATGCGCGCCGGTTGGACCCAATCTTTGCCTGCACGTCAGGCGGCAGCGAGCCCAGGAGGGGCGACGATGGACAGCTCAGCTCTTCCCATCACCGACACGTTCTGGCCCGTCGTGGTCGAGCAGACCAACCGCGGCTGGGAGCAGTACACGCTTCCTTCGCGCCTCCTCAAGGAGCGCATCGTCTTCCTGTCGAGCCCCATCAACGACGAGGTGGCGGCCTCGATCTGCATGCAGTTGCTCTTTCTGGAGGCCGAGAACCCCAAGAAGGAGATCGCCATGTACATCAACTCGCCCGGTGGCGTCGTCACCTCGGGCATGGCGATCTACGACACCATGCAGTTCATCCGCCCGCCGATCTCGACGCTCTGCATCGGCCAGGCGGCCTCGATGGGGTCGCTGCTCCTGTGTGCAGGCACGCCGGGAATGCGATACGCACTGCCCAACGCGCGCATCATGGTGCACCAGCCCTCGGGCGGCTTCCAGGGCCAGGTCAGCGATATCGAGCGCCACGCTGAAGATATCATCAAGATGAAGCGGCGGCTCAATGAAGTCTATGTCAAGCATACCAAGAGGACATACGACATCATTGAAAAGACGCTCGACCGCGATTACTTCATGAGCGCCGAGCAGGCTCAGGAGTTCGGTATTATAGACAAGGTCCTTGAGAAGCGGGACGAGGCTCAGGGCATGCTCGCCGGAGGCAAAATGTCCTAGCTGCCGGCGCGGCGCTGGAGGGCCGGCGCCGCCAAGGACCGCCCCAGTCGGGCTACAACCGCAGGATTAGCTTGCATTTTCCGGTGCGCCCCCGGTGAGGCGCAGGACTTGGCCGATTGCGGGCGTGTGCTTCGCCGCCGGAAAGCGGGAGCCGGGCGCGTTCGCAAAGATGTCAAAGGAATCTTGATCTGGGCGGCCCTGGCGTGCTCAGATCGATTGAAGCCGCGTCGCCGACCGGCGTCAGCCCGCTCCAGGGGCGCCGCAATCCGGTGGCACAGTGATCCCGCCCGCGTCCGCGTCGGGCGGTCGCAGAAGGACCCAGCGAGAAACCCTGATGGCAGCGCAGGAAAAGAATACCCTTTACTGCTCCTTCTGCGGCAAGAGCCAGCACGAGGTTCGCAAGCTCATCGCCGGTCCGACCGTGTTCATCTGTGATGAATGCGTCGAGCTGTGCATGGACATCATCCGCGAGGAGAACAAGAACACCCTCGTGAAATCGAGGGACGGCGTGCCGAGCCCGGCGGAGATCTGCTCGGTGCTGGACTCCTATGTGATCGGCCAGGACCATGCCAAGCGGGTGCTCTCGGTTGCGGTGCACAATCACTACAAGCGGCTCAACCACGCCTCCAAGAACAACGATGTCGAGCTCGCCAAGTCCAACATCCTGCTCGTCGGCCCTACCGGCTGCGGCAAGACGCTGCTGGCGCAGACGCTCGCCCGCATCCTCGATGTGCCCTTCACCATGGCCGACGCCACCACCCTTACCGAGGCGGGCTACGTCGGCGAGGACGTGGAGAACATCATCCTAAAGCTGCTGCAGAACGCCGATTACAACGTCGAGCGGGCGCAGCGCGGCATCGTCTACATCGACGAGATCGACAAGATCTCGCGCAAGTCCGACAACCCGTCCATCACCCGCGACGTGTCGGGCGAGGGCGTGCAGCAGGCGCTGCTCAAGATCATGGAGGGCACGATCGCCTCAGTGCCCCCGCAGGGCGGGCGCAAGCATCCCCAGCAGGAGTTCCTGCAGGTCGACACCTCCAACATCCTGTTCATCTGCGGCGGCGCCTTCGCCGGCCTGGAGAAGATCATCTCGCGGCGCGGCAAGGGCTCGTCGCTGGGCTTCGGCGCCAAGGTGACGGGCCCCGACGAGCGCCGCACCGGCGACGTCCTTAAGGGCGTGGAGCCGGAGGATCTCCTGAAGTTCGGCCTGATCCCTGAGTTCATCGGCCGCCTGCCCGTGATCGCCACGCTGGAGGACCTGGACGAGGCGGCCCTGATGCAGATCCTCACCGTCCCGAAGAACGCGCTGGTCAAGCAGTACCAACGCCTGTTCGAGATGGAGGACGTGCGCCTCACCATCACCCAGGACGCGCTCAAGGCGATCGCCCGCAAGGCCATCGACCGCAAGACCGGCGCCCGGGGCCTGCGCTCCATCATGGAGGCGATCCTGCTCGACACTATGTTCGAGCTGCCCGGCCTCAAAGGCGTGGAGGAGGTTGTCATCGGCCCCGAGGTGGCCGAGGGCGGCGCGCGCCCGTTGCGGATCTACTCCGACCGGGTGGGCGAGAAGGGCACCAGCGCGTGAGGTTGGCGTAGGTTTGGGTTAGGCCCGAAGGGCCGTAACCCAAGTGCGCCGGTGATACCGGCGAGGAGTAGGTGGTGCAAGTCCACTGCGATGAAGGAGTAGCGATCCGCATCGGCCCCGAGTCATGCGCG
>JBIOWI010000183.1:0-5131 GCA_044868325.1 Hyphomicrobiaceae bacterium | reverse complement strand
TAGGCTGGTGCACAAGAGAGGTGTCAGACCCTCTGGGTCTGACACCTAGAGCACCTAGAATGCGATGACGCCGCGGGCGACCTGGCCGGAGGTGAGGAGGCGGAAGCCCTCGTTGATCTGGTCGAAGGTGTAGGTGCGGCTGATCAGGGAGTCGAGGTCGATGCGCTTCGTCATATCGAGGTCGGCGAGCACGCCGAAATCCACCGCCGGGCGGATCGAGCCGTAGTAGGTGCCGGTGATCTTCTTCTCGCCGTAGACGATCTGGAACGGCGAGATCGATGCGGTGGTCGAGTACGCCGGGATGCCGACCAGCACGGCATGGCCGCCGGGCGCCACCGCGTCTACGGCCAGCTTGGCGGTGGCCTCGCCGCCGATCGCGTCGAAGGCGTAGTCCACGCCGAGGCCGCCGGTCAGCTCGCGCACGCGCTTCAGCGTGTCCTCGGTCTTGCCGTTGATAGTGTGGGTGGCGCCGAACTCGCGGGCATACTCGAGCTTGTTGTCGAGCAGGTCGCAGGCGATGATCGTGCCGGCGCCGGCGAGCCGCGCGCCCTGCACCACGTTGAGGCCGACACCGCCGCAGCCGATCACCAGCACGCTGGCGCCGGCCTCGACCTGGGCGTGCCGCACTACGGCGCCGACGCCGGTGGCCACGCTGCAGCCGATGATGGCGGCATGCGTCCAGGGCAGGTCCTCGCGCACCTTCACCACCTGCTCGGCCGGGCACACGACGTATTCGGAGAAGGTGCCGATGCGCGCCATCTGGTTCACCGGCTCGCCGTTGAGCTTGAGGCGCGCGGTGCCGTCGTGCATGAGCCAGCGCGGGGTGTCGTTGCGGCCCGAGCACAGCACCGTGCGGCCCTTCGAGCAGTAGCTGCAGCGGCCGCAGTGCGGGCGGAACGAGAAGATGACGTGGTCGCCCTTCCTGACGTTGTGCACCTCGGGCCCGAGCTCGACGACTACGCCGGCGGCCTCGTGGCCCAGCACCATAGGCAAGGGCAGCGGCCAGTCGCCGTTCATGATGTGCCAGTCGCTCATGCACACGCCGGCGGCCTTCACCTGCACCCGCACCTCGCCCGTCTTGGGGCCTTCCTGCTCCAGGTCGAGGATCTCGAGCGGCTTGTTGACCTCGGTCAGCACGGCGGCGCGCATGGCGGGGTTTCCTCCTTTTGGGGGTTATGGCTCGGGGAAGTCTATGAACTCGGGCGGCACGGCGTCCGTCAGCCACACGCCGTTCTCGGAGCGATAGAGCTCGAAGCCGGCGGCCCACATGCGGCCCGCGGCGACGCGCAGCACGATGGGGCGGCCGTGGCGCTGGCCGACCGCCGTGGCGGTGACGGGGTCGGGCGACAGATGCACATACTGGCGGCGGCCGGGCTTCAGGCCTTCGGCGCGGATCGCGGCAAGGTTGGTTTCGGCGGTGCCGTGGAACAGAATTGCCGGCGGCTCGCGCGGCTCCAGCCGCAGGTCCACGTCGACGGAGTGGCCCTGGTTAGCCCTGATGCGGCGGCCCGAGTCGTCCAGCGCGAACCGCTGCTTGTCGCTGGTTGCGACGACGTCGAGGATCTCCTCCCGCGTCAGCGCCATCCCGTTCTCGCCGGCGCGTGCGATGAGCGCGTCGATATCGGCCCAGCCCTGGACATCGAGTACGAGACCGATGCGCTCCGGCCGATGGCGCAGCACGAGGCTCAGGAACTTGCTGACCTTGCGGTGTCTGGCGGCGGCTGGCGTCATGGCGGAGGCCCCTCGCCGCGCAGTCTATCATCTCGCCTCGCGGGTGCCAGGACCTTCGCGATTGGGCTCCGTAGCCGGTCTATTGCGGCGGCGCGGCAGCAATGACGCGGGCAACGACCTCGAACGGCAGAGCATGCTTGCTCGCCAAGCAGTCGAGAATCTCAACGCCCAGATGCCGGCTGACGAGAGCGTTCGCTTCAACGGGACTCGGCATCGCATGCCGCGTGGTTGCCGTGTCGCCGGCGCGCTTCGCTACAGCGTGACATCGAAGTAGATGCGCCCCAGATCGATGCGGAACTCGACGGCTTCAAAGTGGAGAGCCTCCTCGGGGCGCTTCAGGGCGTCGAGCTCGAAACCCTGCTCGCCGCGCCGGTAGTGCTCCACTCGCATCTGATCCTGGTAGATCAGCGCGATGTGTCGGACGGTCGGCAGCGACTTGTAGAAGTCGAGCTTCGGCCCGCGGTCGGTGTCGATCGTCGATGGCGACAGGACCTCGATGACCACCAGTGGGTCGGTGATGTAGTTTTTTGCACCCAGCGCGCCGCAGCGGACAACCACATCCGGCCGCGTCTTGTCCGTCTCGCGCGGATCGTCCGAGCGCTGTACGCGCATGCCGCCCTGATAGGTGCGACAACCGCGCGCGTCCATGGCGAGCTTCAGCGGCGCGCCGATGTTGGCCGCGATCTGCTCGTGCACCTCGGTGGGGTTCGTCATCATGACGATGACGCCCTCGACCAGCTCGAACAATGCCGTATCGGCTTGCGCTTCGACGAACGCGTCGAAGGCTTCTACGGTCGTGGGCTCAGGGCGGCGAAGGGCGGTCGGCATGGGCACTCTCCAACGCCCAGGTTAACCGAACCGGGCCTACGTGTCATTTTGCGGTGTCGGATCGGACGCGCTGGTCCCGCAACATTAAAGTGTTATGAGGCTCCCGGACAAAAGGAGCTTGCTGACCCTGCGGTGCCCGGCGTTCGGCGCTCGCCACGCTCGCGCCGGCTCACGCCAGGGCCTGGATCTCCTCGATTGAGAGGTCGCCGGGGACGATGGTGATGGGGATCGGGAACTTGCCGGCCCGGCTTCCGGTCGCCAGGCTGGACACCAGCGGGCCGGGACCGGCGCTTTCCTTCGAGGCGCCCAGCACCAGGACGGCAATGTCCTCATCCTCCTCGATCTGCTGCAGAATGGCGTCCACCAGCTTGCCCTCGCGGATCACCTCCTCGAACGTAACCTTGTCGTACCCGGCGTTGCCGAGCTTGCGGCGGTACAGGCGGAACAGCGCCCGCGCCTTGTTGGTCTGCTCGTCGAGCTGGGCCTGGCGCACGGCGTCCCAGAACTGGTTCTCCGGCTCGATCACGTAGAGCAGCGCGATCTGCCCGCCGGTATGCTGGGCGCGGCCGGCGGCATAGAACAGCGCACCCTCAACCTCGGGCGATTCGTCCACGATCACCAACAGCTTGCGGGCGTGGCCCTGCTCGAAGACCCGGCGCTTCCTTGTCATGGGCCGCATGCTGCCACGGGTCGCCGCCGCCAACAATAGACGACGGTGCCCATTCCCAGCGCAGGCGGGGATGCTTTTTGTGCCAATGCGTTAATAGGTGTCAGACCCAGAGGGTCCGACACCTTCCTAGCGCAGGAACCCTACCACGTCCTTGACCTGAGCCACGATGGGTGCGGTGATGGTGCGGGCGCGGGCGGCGCCGTCGGCGAGGAGGCGGTCGATCTCGGCCGGGTCGGCGAGGAGGCGCTTCATCTCGGCGTTGACCGGGCCGACGCGGGAGACCGCAACCTCGGCCAGGGCCTTCTTGAAGGTGGAGAACTGGGCGCCGCCGTGCTCCTTCAGGACGCCGGCCTTGGACTTGCCGGTGAGCGCGGCATAGATGCCGACGAGGTTGTCGGCCTCGGGCCGGGTCTCCAGCCCCGCCTCGTCGCCGGGCAGCGGCTCGGGGTCGGTCTTCGCCTTCTGGATCTTCCGGGCGATGGTGTCCGCATCGTCCGTCATGTTGATGCGCGACAGGTCGGAAGGGTCGGACTTCGACATCTTCTTGGTGCCGTCGCGCAAGCTCATGACGCGCGTGGCCGGCCCCATGATGACCGGCTCGGGCAGGGGGAAGAAGATGCCGTCCTCGATGCCGGCCGTGCGGATCGATTGGCCGAAGTCGTTGTTGAATTTCTGGGCCACGTCGCGGGCCAGCTCCAGGTGCTGCTTCTGGTCGTCGCCCACCGGCACGTGGGTGGCGCGGTAGGCCAGGATGTCGGCCGCCATCAGCACCGGGTAGGCGTAGAGGCCCACCGAGGCGTTCTCGCGGTCCTTGCCGGCCTTCTCCTTGAACTGGGTCATGCGGTTGAGCCAGCCGAGCCGCGCCACGCAGTTGAAGATCCAGGCCAGCTCCGCATGCTCGGCCACCCGGCTCTGGTTGAACAGGATGCTCCGCTGCGGGTCGATCCCCGCCGCGATATAGGCGGCCGTCACGGCGCGGATCTGGTCCTTCAGCTCGGCCGGGTCCTGCCAGACGGTGATGGCGTGCATGTCCACCACGCAGAAGATGCACTCGTGCGTCCTCTGCATATCGACCCACTGCACCATGGCGCCCAGGTAGTTGCCGAGGTGCAGGTTGCCCGTCGGCTGCATGCCGGAGAAGACGCGGGGGGTGAACTTCGCGGCCGTCATGACCGTTCCCTCATGCTTGGCGCTGGCGCCGCGCGACGAGGCGTTGCAGGAACTCGCCCCAGCGGATCACGCCCGTCGCCTGGATGGCCAGCGCATAGATCACAAGACCGGCGGTCAACACAAGGCCAAGCGCGACGACTTGGCGTGCGACGCCCACGGAAGTCTCCAGATAAGGCCAGGCGAGCAGGGCCGCCATCGCCCACACCGCAGCCCCCATGACCGCGCTGGACAGGCTGATCAACGCGAGGTTGCGGCGCAGTCGGTCGTCTGACGCAAAGTGGCCGCGGCCCTTGAGCGCGGACCACAGCAGATAGACGTTGGCCCATCCCGACAGCGTCGTGGCAATGGCGATGCCCAGGTGCGGCATCCACCCCAGGGCCTGGAACAGGAGGAACAGAGCGACGGAGCCGGCCACGTTCAGCACCATGTTCCACACCGCGTAGCGCATGGGCGTGCGCGTGTCCTCGCGCGCGAAGAAGGCCGGCTGGAGCACCTTGATCAGCACGAACGCCGGCAGGCCGAAGGCGAAGGCGGCCAGTGCGGCGGCGGTGGGCAGCGTGTCGGCCGCCTTGAAGGCGCCGCGCTCGAACAGGACGCGGACGATGGGCTCGGCCGCCACCGCCAGCGCCACGGCGGCCGGCAGGGTGAGCAGCAGCGCGAACTCAACCGAGCGGTTCTGGTTGTCCATCACCGAGCGATGGTTGCCGGCGCGCAGGTTGCGGGCGAGATCGG
>JBIOWI010000182.1:0-4587 GCA_044868325.1 Hyphomicrobiaceae bacterium | reverse complement strand
TCCCCTGTCCCCGCTTGCGGGGAGAGGGCCGGGGTGAGGGGCAGCAAGAGGCTCCAACCTCTCAACAGCTTGGTCGCGGCCGGAGCAAGACCTCTCGGCCCGGCGTGGAGAGGCTTTCGCTTGGGGCTGCCCCTCACCCTAGCCCTCTCCCCGCAAGCGGGGACAGGGGACTGTCGGCGCCCGCTGCGCGAGCTTCGCGTCAGGCGTCTGCCCGGCCGACATCCGGCCGGAGTAACCGTGCCGTCCCAGCGAACCCCGACGGCTTCATGCAGCTGTGTCGTCTACCGCACACCGCGACTGCAGCCCCACACGAGGGACTGCCGGAGCCCGCCCCAGGGCGTCCGACGCCTAAGGTTTCATCAATTCTGGTCGCGGCGCGTCACGTATGCTTGACATGGCAACGCAAGGCACCCGCCAGCAGGTATTGTTGCTGGCGGCAACGGTTCCCGGTTGTGCGCGCTTCGCCGAACGGCGAAGTGCGGGCGCTGCCGCCTGCGGTCCGCCCCAAGGCAGGCGCGGCCCCAAAGACGCGAGGGCTGGCACAGGACATGACGATGGACGCTCGCTGACATGCAGGCCCGGCCCAAGATCCCGCCAGCGCTTGCCTTGCTGCGGCGGTATGGGTTGCTGGCCTTCGTGATCGCCGCGATGGCGCTGGCCCTGGCCCAGGGCTGGCATCACCACGTCACGCTGGAGACCGTGGTGGCGCAGCGCGACCGCTTCCACGGGGTTCTCGCGGCCAACGCCACCCTGTCGGTGCTGGCCTACATCGCCATTTATGCGTTGCTGGTCGCACTCTCGCTGCCCTGCGGCCTGATCATGTCGGTCGCCGGCGGGCTGCTGTTCGGCTGGCTGCTCGGTGGGCTCGCCGCCATGGCAGGCGCCACTCTCGGCGCCACCATCGTGTTCCTGATCGCCCGCACCGCGGTGGGCGACACCTTGAGCCAGCGGGCGGGGCCCTGGCTCGCCAAGCTCAGCGAGGGGTTCCAGAAGGATGCGCTCAGCTACCTGTTGTTCCTGCGCCTGGTGCCCGCCTTTCCCTTCTGGTTCGTCAACATCGCGCCCGCGGTGCTGGGCGTGCCTCTCAAGACCTTCGTGCTCGGCACCGTGATCGGCATTATTCCCGCCACCTTCGCGTTCGCCTCGGCCGGGGCCGGCCTCGACAGCGTCATCATGGCGGCCAAAACCGCGCATACGGCATGCGTCGCCGCCAAAGGTGCCGAGGCCTGCCCGTTCAAGCTCTACGTCCACTCGCTCCTCACCCGGGAGCTGATCCTGGCGTTGGCTCTGGTGGGCCTGGTCGCCCTGATGCCGGTCGGCCTCAAGAAATGGAAGCGATGGAGGAGAAGCCATGGCGCGGCCAAGTGACCTGCCCAGCGACTTGCCAAGCGACTTGGCGGTCGGGCGGCGGTGGCTGCGCCAGTCGGGCAAGCGGGACGGCGCTCCCCTCTCGGCCAGCACAGCGAGGAGCAGCAGCGTGCCGGGCATCGAGACGCGCGTGGACATCTGCGTGATCGGCGCCGGCTCCGGCGGCCTCTCTGTGGCGGCCGCAGCTGCGCAGCTCGGCGTCACCGTCGCGCTGGTCGAAAAGCACAAGATGGGCGGCGACTGCCTCAACTACGGCTGCGTGCCCTCCAAGGCGCTGCTGGCCGCGGCGCGGCGCGCGCACCTGATGCGCACGGCCGCGCCGTTCGGCATCCGGCCGGTGGATCCGACCGTCGATCCCGCCGCCGTCTGCGACCACGTCCAGGGCACCATCGCCGCCATCGCCCCCAACGACTCGGTGGAGAGGTTCGCGGGGATGGGCGTCAAGGTGGTCCGCGCCAACGCCCATTTCATCACGCGCGACACGCTGCTGGCGGGCGATGAGCGCATCAAGGCGCGGCGGTTCGTGATCGCCACCGGCTCGTCGCCGCTCATTCCGGCCATCCCCGGCCTCGACAAGGTCCACTCCTTCACCAACGAGACGATCTTCCAGAACCGGGAGAAGCTCGGCCACCTGATCGTGATCGGCGGCGGACCGGTGGGCCTGGAGCTGGCGCAGGCGCACCTGCGCCTGGGGAGCCGCGTCACCGTCATCGAGGCCAGGCAGGCGCTCGGCAGCGCCGATCCGGAGCTGGCGGAGATCGTCGTCAAGCGCCTGCAGGCGGAGGGGCTGGAGATCCGCCAGGGCGCCACGGTGGAGCGCATCGGCGGCGGCACCCGCCTCATCGACGTTTACATCTCGGAAGGCGGCAAGGCGGCGGTGGTGCAGGGCACGCACCTGCTCGTCGCCGCCGGGCGCAAGCCCAACGCCTCCGGGCTGAACCTGGAGGCGGCGGCCGTCAAGTACGACGAGGGCGGCATCAAGGTGAACAGGGGGCTCGTCACCTCCAACAGCCGGGTGCTGGCCATCGGCGATGTCGTCGGCGGCCCGCAGTTCACGCACGTGGCCAACTATCACGCCGGCATCGTCATCCGCCGCGTCCTGTTCCGGCTGCCGGCAACCGTGGACGACGGGATCGTCCCATGGGTCACGTTCACCGATCCGGAGCTGGCCCATGTCGGTCTCGGGGAGGAGGAGGCCCGCAAGCGCAGCGGCCGGATCCGCGTTTATCGCTGGCCGTACAGCGAGAACGACCGCGCGCACGCCGAGCGCGCCACTGCAGGCCTGGTCAAGGTCGTCGCCGACGCCGGCGGCAGGATCAAAGGGGCGGGGATTGTCGGCGAGCAGGCGGGCGAGCTGATCCAGATGTGGGCGCTGGCCGTATCGCAAGGGCTTGACATCAAGGCGATGACGCGATGGATTTCACCCTATCCGACACTGTCCGAGATCAACAAGCGCGCCGCTTTCGGCTACTATGCCGCAGCTGCGGCGAGCCCGCTGGTGCGCAAGACCGTCGGGTGGCTGGCAAAGCTCGGATGAGGACCGCGAGGCAAGCAGCGAGGTGGGCGTGTGCCGCGCGACATGATCGAGGAGGCGCGTAGCTGGACCGGCCGGCTCTGGCGCCGCCTCAAGGCGGTTAGGCGGATGCTCGGAGGCATCAGAGAGCGGCTCGGCCTTTCGGCCAAGCTGCTGCTTTTGACGTTGCTGTTCGTCATGCTGGCGGAGGTGCTGATCTTCGTCCCGTCTGTGGCGAACTACCGCATCAGCTGGCTGTCCGACCGGCTCACGGCCGCCAGGCTCGCCGCCCTCGCCACCCAGGACAGGGGCGAGGGCCGGGTTCCCGATCCGCTGCGCACCGAGCTGTTGCGCACCGCCCAGGTGCGCGCCGTGTCCTGGCTGCGCAACGGCCAGCATACGCTGGTGCTGCCGCCCGATCGGCAGGAGACGATCGGCGCAAAGTACGACCTGACCGCGGCAAGCCGGGCGGGCGGCTTCTGGAACGACGTGGCGCTGCGCGCACGCCTGATCTGGGATGCGATGGCCGTGTTCCTCTCGGACGGGGACCGCGCGATCGCCGTGGTCGGCGAGCCGGTGGCCGGCGACAAGATCCTCGTCGTCCTCCCCGAGTCGGCGCTGAAAGCGGCAATGATCCGCTACGGCCTCAACATCCTGGGGCTGTCCATCATCATCTCGGTCATCACGGCGGCGCTCGTCTACCTCGCGCTCAACAACATGTTCGTGGCGCCGATGATGCGCATCACGCGCAACATCCTGAGCTTTAGCCAGCAACCGGAGGACGCCAGCCGCATCATCGTGCCGTCGCAGCGGCGGGACGAGATCGGCATCGCCGAGCGCGGCCTCGCCCACATGCAGAGCGAGCTCAACCATACGCTGCAGCAGAAGAACCGCCTGGCGGCACTGGGGCTCGCGGTGAGCAAGATCAGCCACGATCTGCGCAACATGCTGGCCAACGCGCAGCTGATCTCGGACCGGCTGGGCAGCCTGCCGGACCCGACCGTGCAGCGGTTTGCGCCGAAGCTCATTGCCTCGCTCGACCGTGCCATCAGCCTGTGCGAGACCACGCTCCGGTTCGGGCGCGCCGAGGAGGCGCCGTCGCGGCGGGAGCTGACGCCGCTGCGCGCGCTGGTGGCCGACGTGGGAGACGGCCTGGGGCTGCCCAGGGATGGGGACGGCATCGACTGGACCATCGACATCGACGACGGCCTCCACATCGACGCCGACCGCGACCAGCTCTATCGCGTCCTAAGCAACCTGTGCCGCAACGCCCTGCAGGCCATCGAGCAGCAGGAGGGCGGCGGCGAGTCGGCTGGGGCCCGGGGTCACATCCGCGTCTCGGCTGCGCGCGCCGGCAACCGCGTCGCCATCGACGTGCGCGACAACGGCCCCGGCGTGCCGGAGAAGGCGCGCGCCCACCTGTTCCAGGCCTTCCAGGGCTCGGCCCGCAAGGGCGGCACGGGCCTCGGGCTGGCCGTGGCGCACGAGCTCGTCACCGCCCACGGCGGCGCCATCCGCCTCATGTCCGCCGACCGCGGCACCCATTTCCGCATCGAGATCTCCGACCGGGCGGGGTAGGTGTCAGGCCGGCTGCACCGACCCTCGATAACGATACGAGAGCGCGCCGCAGGGGTCCCCTCCCCCCTTGTGGGGGAGGGACAGGGTGGGGGGAAATCCCGAACCTCGCAGATCGTGGTTCCCCCCAC
>JBIOWI010000181.1:0-2655 GCA_044868325.1 Hyphomicrobiaceae bacterium | reverse complement strand
CCGACTGCCGACCCCCGACTGCCGCCCTTACGCTATCGCACTCCGCCTCCGCCGCCCGTACCCGTTCCGGGAGTTGGCCGCACCGGGCGCTCGGCGGCGCGCTTCTCGGCCTCGATGTCCTTGCGCGACTTGAAGGCCGGAGCGTTCGCCAGCTCGTCCTTCTTGAGATCGGAGGTGAGCTTGACGCTGCCGTCGGTCTCCGCGGCGATCTTCAGCTGGTCCATCTTGAGGGCCACGCTGCGCTCGCCGATGCCGAGGAAGCCGCCGACGCCGATCACGAAGCCCTCGACGGTGCGACCGTCCTTGCTCAACACCAAGTCGCCGATGTTGCCGATCTTGGTGTTGTCCGGCGCGTTCACGGTCTGGCCGATGAGGTCGCGCGCGAGAATGCTCCCTTCGGGTTGCGTCACGATCTGGCCGGCCACCGGCGTCTTCGGGGTCTCGGGTTGTACCGCGGGCGGAGAGACCTGCTGTTGTTGGGCCGCAGCTGCGGTAAGGCCGAGCGTCAAAGCCAGGGCAGCTGCGCTCGCGCCCCTCTTGAACGACATGATTGAACCTCCACAGTTGGGTCACGCAGTCCCGCGAGGGACGTGCGACTAAAGGCTAAACGCTTGGAGGCGGGCGATGGTTGCCATGCGCGACCGACCGATGCGGTTGCGCCGCAGCGGAGTGCGCTCTGGCCGCGAAGTCTTTCTGGGGACAGTAGATTTCTGCAATGGACCGCAGCTACTTGCGGCCGCCCGAGGCTAACGTTACCAGTACACAAAGCCTTGAAGCAGTGAACCTTTGGGAGGAGGTGCAGCCATGTCCAGCCAACAGGACCGTTCCGCCGCGCGTGCGAGATCGCGATGGCAGAGCCTCTGGGCGCAGGCTGCGCTCGTGGCCGGCATGGCCGCCTTCGGTGCAGTCGGCGCCGCCGCGCAGACCTATGGCATCGCCACCATGCAGCCGGGCACGCTCAACCACACAACCGGCTCGGCCATCGCCAAGGTTCTGAAGGAGAAGGCCGGCCTCAACGTGCTGGTGCAGCCCACGGCCGGCGAGACCACGCTGATTCCCATGGTCGGCCGGGCGGAGGCCGAGATGGGCATCGCCAACATCGCCGAGGTGGTGAACGTCACCAAGGGCGGCACGGCCGCCGGCCAGCAGCCGGACCTGCGCCTGATCGGCTCGATCCACGCCCTGCGCGTGGCCTTCTTCGTGCGCAAAGACAGCGGCATGAAGACGATGGGCGATCTCAAGGGCAAGCGCGTGACCGCCGGCTACTCGGCCATGCGCACCATCGACACCATCGTCCACGCCATGCTCTCCACCGCCGGGCTGACAATCGCGGAGGTCAAGCCGGTGCCGGTGCCGAACGTGATCCGGGGCGCCGACGATTTCCTCGGCGGCAACGCCGACACCTTCATGTTCGCGTTCGGCGCCGCCAAGGTGCGCGAGGCCGACGCCACCGTTGGCGGTCTCCGCGCGTTGGAGATCCCCGAAGCGGGCATGGCCGCCAGCCGCAAGCTCTTCCCATACGGCTATCTGACCGAGGTGAGCCCCGGCCCCGTGTTCATCGGCGTGCCGGAGAAGATGAAGGTCTACAGCTACGACAACATGCTGTTCACCAACGCCAAGGTGAAGGACGAGACCGTCTACAAGATCGTTGAGACCATGGAGGCCAACAAGGCCGACCTGGTCGCGGTGCAGCCGGCGCTGCGCGAGTTCTCGGCGGCGAGGCTCTACAAGCAGTACGACATCCCCTACCACCCCGGCGCCCTGAAGTACTTCAAGGACAAGGGCCTGCAGCCGCAGTCGATCCAGTGAGCGAGGAGCGCATCGTCCCGAGCGCGGCGGAATTCGTTGCCGCCGCGTCGCGGGCGACGGTGGTCGCGGCCAATACACTGCAGGCGCTGCTGGTGGCGACCGTGGCGCTGTGGGTGCTCAACGTGCCGCGCCAAGTGCTCGGCCTGGCGTTCTACACCGAGCAGCTGCTCGCGGTCTGTCTCGGCCTGTCGCTGGCACTCGCCTTCGTCACCGAGCCGGCACGGCGGTCGCGCTTCGACTGGGCCGGCGCCGCCGCCTCGGTTGGGCTCGCCGCCTACATCGTCTTTCGCGCAATGCGCTCGGAGGACGTGCCGCTGGCGCTCTTTCCGATCTTGGCGGCGTCCGTGCTCTGGACCCTGGTGGGGAGCCGGGCGCCTCTGGCGCGGGCGTTCGACTGGGTCGCCGCCGGCCTTTCCCTCCTGATCTGCGGCTGGGTCGCGCTGTTCTACGAGCGGCTCACCTTCGAGATCCCGCTGATACCGCTCGAGGGCCTGGTCGGCAGCGCCATCCTGATCCTGCTCGTGCTGGAGGCGAGCCGGCGCATCTCGGGGCTCGGCTTCGTCGGCATCGTCGTGGCGATGGCGGTCTACATCTTCCTGAGCCCGCACTTCTCCGGTGCGTTCCAGACGCGCCCGGTGTCGCCGGAACGGTTGCTGGTCTACCTGGGCCTCGACACCAACGGCATCGTCAGCACGATCCTGCAGGTGGCGGTGCTGGTGGTGATCCCGTTCACCATCCTGGGCCAGGTGCTGGCCCGCACCGGCGGCGCCGACTTCTTCGCCGACATCGCCATGTCGGCCATGGGCCGCTTCCGCGGCGGCGCCGGCAAGATCGCGGTGGTGGGCT
>JBIOWI010000180.1:0-4477 GCA_044868325.1 Hyphomicrobiaceae bacterium | reverse complement strand
TTTCCCCCGAAGGGCTTATCCGGTATTACCCCAAGTTTCCCTGGGCTATTCCGAACCAAAGGGTAGGTTCCCACGCGTTACTCACCCGTCTGCCACTCTCCATTGCTGGAGCGTTCGACTTGCATGTTTTAGGCCTGCCGCCAGCGTTCGTTCTGAGCCAGGATCAAACTCTCATGTTGAAAGCTCGATTCTGGTTTGGCTTGGAGGTTAATCCAAGGAATCTCTGCGTAACGGGCACCTTCACACAAAACGCCCTAGCTCAAGTTGCCTCGAGCCCAGACGTTTATGGTGATGGCTTGAAACGCAGAGATCGCCAGAGTTCTTGCTTCGACCGTTCAAGCGCTTGCGCGCCCGTCGGGTCCGCCAGGACTCCGCCGCCTGCGTTTCCCTTTCTTCTATTCACTTGTCAAAGAGCGGGGTATCGTGGTCAGCGATCCGCTCGCGCTCAAGGTTAGCTTGCGCCTTCCCCGTCGCGAGAAGAACGAGACTTGGTGCCTGGCTGTCCCAGACACGGTCTCGTGTCTATCAGGAGGTTGCTGCCCTCTCGCCGCTCGCCAGTACATGGCGTCGCGAGATGGGGGTAGATAGTCGCGATATGGGGCAAGTGTCAACCCCTCAATGAAAATATTTCGATTCTCGGCCTAAGGCGTTCAAAATAGTGACACAAATGCCGCAAATCAGCCCCATCCGCCAAGCACGATCTGGGGTCGGCGGCATCACATGTCAAGCGTGGGCTTGGCTTTGCCGCCGCCGTATTTCGCGCGTAGAGTGCGGCTCGGATGGGGGCAATCCGGGAAACGGATCGGGGGAAATGGCTTTCACGCGTCACGCTCCGCTGGGCCGGGTGCGGCCCCGCTTCGCGTCGGCTCCGCGCCGCAGCCGACCGCACGCCTATGCCGGCCGGGGGGGCGCCCTGCTGCCGGAGATGTATGCCAGCGACCACGCCGACGGCCGGCGGGGCGGCCGTTTCCGCTGGGTGTTGAGCACCTGCCTGGCCGCCGCTGTGGGGGCACTGGCCATTCTGGTGGCTGTGACGGGATCGATGGACTCCCAGGATCAGGACGTGGCCAGCCTTGAGCAGCGGCTGCAGCAGGCCGCGCTGGCGCTGCAGCTTCCCGCCACACGGTCGGATGGGTTGCGCTGGTCGCTGCCGAAGACAGACAGGCTTCTGATCCCGACCGGGGCGATCGCGCTCAGGAACTACATTGCGGAGCCGGTCAAGCAGCGCCGCGGCACGCGCGAGTACACGATGAACAAGTATTACGTGCGGCTGGCGGGGCGGTTGGGCCCGGTCTCCAGGAAGCAGGCGGCCTCGGTGCCGGCCCTCAACCCCATCAAGCTCTATGCCGATACGGCGCCGGTCGAGGGCGGCGAGCGCAGCGAGGGGCAGGAGGCCGGGGCTCCGACCAGGCTCCTGGAGCTCAACGGCATCCTGCCGAGCGAGGACGGCCAGGAGCTGGACGCCCAGGAGGTCGCGCGCCTGGTCGCCCGCGCCCAGGCCGCCGACGAGGAATCGGCCGAGTCCGGGGCGGAGCTGCTAGCCGGCCGCAGCCAGCGCCTGGCAGATGTCCTGCCGCCGCAGACTACGGCGCTGCCGAAGACGGTGTACGAGGCGGAGGCGGCCGACGATTCGGGCGTGCGCGAGATCGCTCCGCTCAAGGTGCAGCGCGGAGATACGCTGCAGCGCATCCTGACGCGGCTGGGCGCCCAGACCTGGCAGGCGCGGGCGATGCTGGATGCGACGCGGTCGGTGTTCGCCGAGAGCGAGCTGCAGCCGGGCTACGAGATCCGCGGCCTGGCGCTGCCGCTGCCAGGGCGGCCGAGCGGGGAGCTGGTTCGGTTCAGCGTGCTCGACGAGAACGGCAGCCACAAGGTGACGGTGACCCGCAACGGCACCGGCGAGTACGTGCCGAGTGCGACCTGGTTGGACGACCGGGTGGCGCACGTGGCGATGCCGGACAGCGACCAGGCTCAGGACAACAGCCTCTATGCCAGCTTCTACGCGCTGGCCGCCAAGCACGGGGTGCCCTCGGACCTGATCCTGCTGATCCTGCGCATTCATGCGCCGGGGACCAATTTCTTCCAGAAGGTGCGGGTGGGCGATGGCGTCGAGCTGTTCTTCGACCTGAGGGGCGAGGACGCCGGCGTCGACGGCAAGATCGGCGACCTGCTCGCCACGTTCATCACCGCGGGCGGCGAGACGCGCAAGTTCTACCGGTTCCGCACTTCGGACGGCACCGTGGACTTCTACGACCCGGACGGCAACACGGCGCGGAAGTTCCTGATGCGCCGCCCAGTGCGCGGCGAGGACGTGCGCCTCACCTCGGGCTTCGGCCCGCGCATGCACCCGCTCCTGCGCATCCAGAAGATGCACTACGGCGAAGACTGGGCCTGCACCATGGGCACGCCGATCATGGCCGCCGGCGTGGGCATCGTCGAGGAGGCGGGCCCTAAGGGCGAGAACGGCAACTACATCCGTATCCGCCACGCCAACGGCTACAAAACCGGCTACGCCCACATGCTCAAGTTCGCGCCCGGCGTGGCCTCCGGCGTGCGCGTGCGGCAGGGCCAGATCATCGGCTACGTGGGCTCGACCGGGCTGTCCTCCGGGCCGCACCTGCACTTCGAGGTGCTGGTGCGGAACCGCTTCGACGGCACCTACAGCCACGTCAACCCGCGCACCATCCCGGTGCCCAACGACCGCCAGCTGAAGGGCAAGGACCTCGCCGACTTCAAGCGCGAGCGGGCGCGCATCGACGACCTGATGCGGCGCCACCCGGTGCGCAGCGCCCAACTGCCGTCGTAGACGCGACGCGTAGACTGGGGCGTAGACTGGGGGCGCGCGGCGCATTATGAGGGGGCGCCGAAGCGGGCACGCTTTCCAAGAGCACGACGCTCGGCTGGAGAAGGATCGCGCGCATGGCCAGCACCGCCGCGCCCCAGGGGCATCCCAAGGCACTGTATGACAAGATCTTCGACGACCACGTGGTCGCCAGGCAGCCCGACGGCACGTGCGTCCTCTATATCGACCGGCATCTCGTGCACGAGGTGACGAGCCCGCAGGCTTTCGAGGGGCTGCGGCTGGCGGGGCGCAAGGTGCGGGCGCCGGAGAAGACCCTGGCGGTGGTGGACCACAACGTGCCGACCACCGATCGCCGGGCCGGGATCGAGGATCCGGAGAGCCGGCTGCAGGTCGAGACGCTCGCCCGCAACGCCAGGGATTTCGGCATCGAGTATTACAACGAGCTCGACGTGCGCCAGGGGATCGTGCACGTGATCGGCCCGGAGCAGGGCTTCACGCTGCCCGGCACCACCATCGTGTGCGGCGACAGCCATACCTCGACGCACGGCGCCTTCGGGGCGCTGGCGCACGGCATCGGCACGTCCGAGGTGGAGCACGTGCTGGCCACCCAGACCCTGGTGCAGAAGAAGGCCAAGAACATGCGCGTCACGGTGGACGGCCGATTGCCGGACGGCGTGACGGCCAAGGACATCATCCTCGCCATCATCGGCGAGATCGGCACCGCCGGCGGCACCGGCCATGTCATCGAGTACGCCGGCGAGGCCATCCGCTCCCTCTCCATGGAGGGCCGCATGACGGTGTGCAACATGTCGATCGAGGGCGGTGCCCGCGCCGGCATGGTGGCCCCCGACGAGAAGACCTTCGCCTACCTGAAGGACCGGCCGAAGGCGCCCAAGGGCGCGGCCTGGGACGCGGCCATGCGCTACTGGGAGTCGCTGAGGAGCGACGAGGGCGCCCATTTCGACCGCGAAGTGAAGTTGGACGCGGCCCGCCTGCCGCCGATCGTGACCTGGGGCACCTCGCCGGAGGATGTGGTGTCCATCGAGGGTGCGGTGCCGGACCCGGACAAGGTGGAGGACGAGGGCAAGCGCGCCTCCATGCGCCGGGCGCTTGACTACATGGGCCTCGCCCCCGGCACCAGGATGACCGACATCAAGCTCGACCGGGTATTCATCGGCTCCTGCACCAACGGCCGCATCGAGGACCTGCGCGAGGTGGCGCGCATCGCCCAGGGCCGGAAGGTGAGCCCCAACGTGTACGCCATGGTCGTGCCGGGCTCGGGCCTGGTGAGGCAGCAGGCCGAGGCCGAAGGGCTCGACAAGGTGCTGAAGGAGGCGGGCTTCGACTGGCGCGAGGCCGGTTGCTCCATGTGCCTCGGCATGAACCCCGACCAGCTCAAGCCGCGCGAGCGTTGCGCCTCCACCTCGAACCGCAACTTCGAGGGCCGCCAGGGCCGATTCGGCCGCACGCACCTCGTGTCGCCGGTCATGGCGGCAGCGGCGGCGATCGCGGGGCATTTCGTGGACGTGCGGAGATTTGGGTGAGGGGGTGTCAGACCCTCTGGGAGGTAGTAGCAAAATTCCCGTGGGGTCTGGCGTGCATTGGGGCATTTCTGCGTGGCGAGGTTGAGATGAGGTGTGTTGCAGCGTCAATCGGGGCATTCGCAGCCCTGTA
>JBIOWI010000179.1:0-15125 GCA_044868325.1 Hyphomicrobiaceae bacterium | reverse complement strand
GTGATGGTGTCAGACCCTCCGGGTCTGACACCATGGCTCAAGTGCCGTCGTAACGTCAGACCGGAGGAGGGTCTGAAACCTCACGGAGGCGCCATGGCAGAAGCTAGCTCCGCTTCTCTAGTCGATGAGATGCGGCAGTACATTCGCAAGGAGGTTGCGGTCGGCTTCCTTGACGCCAACGAGGTCGAGCAGGCCGTCATCGATTGCTTCGCGGACGATCTTGGCGACGCCCCGCTTGATCCGGCTATGCTCAGGCGCATTGCCGGCGTGGAGACCGACAAGGCGTTTGCCGAGCAACTCGATGTGCAGCGGCAGTGGCCGGCGGTCACCGACTGCGACCGGCTCGATCGGGCCTTCGCCGATTTGAATCGGAGCGGGATCGTGGCCCGGCAGAACTTTGCTTGCTGCAATAACTGCGGACATGCCGAGATCGGAGACGAGATCGAGGCGGCGGAGAAGAGCGGAACAAAGGCGATCGGCTACACCTTCTTTCACTTCCAAAGCACGGAAGGCGCCGTTGTATATGGAGACCTCTACCTGGCCTACAGCGACCTGGCGGGAGACCAGACCGCAGGTGTGCGCATCGGCCGAGCCATCGTCGAGACCCTCGAACGACATGGCCTCACGGTGGAGTGGAACGGCAGCTTCGAAAGGGCGATCCTGGTGAAGCTCAAGTGGCAGCGTCGGGTTTCGAGACAAATGGCCGAGCGCGACCCGCGGGCGCGCTAGGGCGTCGATGAAGGCAGCGACTGCCCGGGGAGGCAAGGAGGGGTTGCGCGCTTCTCGCGGCCGTCCCGTTTCGCAATCCTGCCATCATTGGCCTCCACGTCGCACGCCTCGCAAAAGGAGGCGACATGCGGGGGGCTTTCTGGATCGGATCTGTGCTCGTCCTTGCGCTCGGGGCGTTCGTTTTTCTTAACAATACCAACCTGTTCAGCACTTCGGTCGCCGGCAAACCGACGCTGCTCGCGCACCGCGGCCTGCACCAGACGTTCCCCGCCGAGGGCCTCAAAGGCGATACCTGCACCGCCGCTCGCATCCATCGGCCGGAGCATGGCTACCTGGAGAACACCCTCGCCTCCATGCGGGCGGCCTTCGAGGCCGGCGCCGACATCGTCGAGCTCGACATCCATCCGACGACCGACGGGCATTTCGCGGTCATCCACGACTGGACGCTCGATTGCCGGACCAACGGCACGGGCCTGACGCGCGAGCGCACGCTCTCCGAGCTGAAGTCGCTCGACATCGGCTACGGCTACACGACCGACGGCGGCAGGACCTATCCGTTCCGCGGCAAGGGCGTGGGCCTGTTGCCATCGCTGGACGAGGTGCTGGCGGCCTTCCCGGGCGGGCGGCTGCTCATCGACATCAAGAGCAACGAGCCCGCGGACGGCGAGAAGCTCGCGGACCGCCTTGCGCAGCTCCCGCGGCCCCAGTTCGCCCGCGTCATGATCTACGGCGGCGACCGGCCCGTAGCGGCCGTGCGGGCGCGTCTCCCGCGTCTCAAGACCATGTCGCGCGCCAGCGTGCGGCGCTGCCTCCTGAGCTACATTGGCATCGGCTGGAGCGGATGGGTGCCAGCTGCCTGCCGGGACGGCCTGCTCATCGTTCCCATCAACGTCGCACCCTGGCTGTGGGGCTGGCCCGACCGATTCCTTGCGCGCATGCAGTCGTCCGGGACCGAGGTCTTCGCGGCCGGTGCATGGGACGGCGGGTTCTCGCGCGGCATCGACGACGAGGCAATGTTCCGCCGGCTGCCTGACGGCTATGCCGGCGGCATCTGGACCAACCGCATCGACCGCATCGCGCCGCTGGTCGACGGAGCGCGGTGACACGGCTTTCGTCGGTACTCGTTCTCCTGCGCCGAGTGGGCGCGCGCCCTCGTGGGCGCGCGCAAGAGCGTCCATGGTGTGCGGCGCAATATTGCCGTGCTGCCGCCGTTGCTCTCGCGCACCTGAGCAACCTCTATGTTGCAGACGACGACGGTGCACGACCGTATACTCGGCGCGCGCTGCGCGTCCCGGGCAAGATTCTGCGCTCCGGCGCCAATAAAGATGGGGACAGGGGATGAAACGCTGGATACTGGGGGCCGCCGTCGCGGCGGCATTGATGCTGCCGGTGCGGCCGGCTGCAGCGCGCGACTTCATGTGGATCGTCACCTCCACCGCGGGCGAACCCTTCACCAAGGCGGTGGCCCAGCGGGCGGCCAAAGCGGCGGGCGGCCGGGCGCCGATCGTCGAGAACATGGGGACCACGCTGGGGCTCGCCCAGCTCTGTGCCGGCAGCGGCCCCGACCATCCCGATGCGGCAAGCGTCACCCGTCGTCTGCGCAAGGCCGAGCTCGACGTGTGCCAAAGGAATGGCGTGAGAGACCTCGTGGAGATCCCCGTCGGTCTCGACATGCTGGTGGTGGCGCAGGCCAAGGCCGGCGCGGTCAAGGCGCTCACGTCGCAACAGCTGTTCGTGGCGCTCGCCAGGCTGCTGCCCGACGATGCGGGCGGCCTTGCGCCCAATCCGCACCGCAAGTGGGTCGAGGTGGACCGCACGCTTCCCAACGCCCGGATCGACGTACGCGTGCTGACGGCGCAGTCGGGCTCGCGCGAGGCGCTGCAGGATCTACTCCTCCACAAGGGCGCGCTCGGCAACCCTGCCGTTGCCAGGCGCTGGCCGGGCGGTGCGCTGCCAGGGGCGCTGCGGCTCATGCGCGACGACCACCCCGCCGTGACCGTGCACGTGAGCGAGGAGGAGATCGCCCGTGAGTTGCCCGCCAATCCCGGGGCGCTGGGCGTCTTCAGCTACCGGTTCCTCGATGCCAACCGGGCGCACCTGCGGGCGGTGCTCGTGGACGGCGCCGAGCCGACGCCGGGGAACGCCTATGGCGGCAAGTACCCGGGCACTCGCACGCTCTACCTCTACGTCAACAAGGCCAGGCTCGACGCCGTCCGCGGGCTGAGCCGGCTCGGCGTGGAGTTCACGTCGAGCGCCGCGCTGGGCCCGGACGGATACCTGCTGGCGCTCGGCTTCGTGCCGCTCGATATCGACGACATGGTCAAGTCGCTGTCGCTGGTGCACACCATGCCGCCGCTCGGACGCGACGTGCTGCCGGAGTAGGCAGCGAACGGGCGAATGACTCGGCCGGCTTAAGCTTTGGTGGGATAGTTTGAGAGATCGTCGAGGTCGGAGGCGTCGGTGCCAGGGTCGTCGGGCGCGCGCGGGGGCACGAAGATCCGCGGCTCCGCCGGCTTGGTGGGGCGCGGGCGGCTCGCCGGTGCTGGGACGACGCCGGGTTTCGTGGAGGCGGTGGAGGCCGGCTCAACGACCGGAACGTCCCTTCGCGCCGGCTCGCTGACGGCCGGGGCAGGCTCCGTGACCGGCACTGCGGCCGGCGCGGGCGAGGTCGCCGGCAGGAGCTTCGCAGGCGCTTCCACGACGCGCGGCTCCTCCTCTATCAAGGCAGGGGCCGATTTGAGAGGCGGCTCGGGTCGCGGCGCCGTCTCGACGCGCGCCTCGCTGGCCTGGCCCAGCCCCAGCAGCGTCTCCAGACGGGTGGCGAGCGCGGCGGCCGTCGCGGCGCTCTCGACGGCGGTGGCCGCCGGCACGCCCCAGCGCATGGCATCGAGCCGGCCCGTTGCCGGCGATACCGGGCTCCAGCGAGGGTAGGCGACGCCGTCGGCGATCCAGGCTGGGTCGCGCCCCGCGCCCGCGGCGCGCGCCAGCCATTCGCGCACGCGCCCCGCGTCGCGGTACTGCTCGCCCTCGATGCGCGCCATCAGCGCGCACACGCGCTGCGTCAGGCGGCCTTCGAGGAGCGGTTTCAGGGCCTCGCGCGCCTCGTCCCAGGCGTGCGCCTCGATAGCGCTTGTGGCCACCGCGATCAGGGCCTCGGGGTGATTGGGCGTGAGGCGGGCCAGATGGCGCACGCGGTCGAGCCGGTCGCGCGGGCTGTCGCCGGGCCGGGCGTAGGCGTAGGCCACCGCAAGGTCGGGATGGGGCGCCTGGCGCCAAGTCTTCAGCAGCACACGCGCTGCCTTCGGCGTCCGCCCGCGCGAGGCAAGGATGCGCCCGGCGATGGCCGCCGCCGGCACCAGGTCGCGGGCGAGACCGTGCGCCTCCATGGCCAGCTCCAGGGCCTTGTCGGGTGCATCGTCCTCCAGGGCCTGGGCCTGCGCGGTGAGCAGCACGGCGCGCCGGCGCCGGGCCGGCGTCTTCTCCGCGAGACGCTGGCGCTCGGCGACGGCAAGCGTGTCCAGCGCGCCCTGCCAGTCGGCGGCGCGGCACTGCAGATCGAAGAGCGCGTCCACCGGCCAGCCGAGCCTGGGGTTGAGCCGCAGCGCCCGCTCGGCGAGCTGCCGCGCCGCCTCGTGCTCGCCTTCCCGCTCCGCCTCAAGATAGAGGCCGCGCAGGCCCAGCTGCTCGGTGTCGGGCGAGGCCAGCATGGCCTCAAAGATGCGGCGCGCGGTGGCGCGGTCGCCGCCGATCTGTGCGGCCTGGGCGCGCAACAGATGCGTCAGCGGCTCGTGCGGCAGGGCCTTGCGGGCCTGGGCGGCGTATCGGGCGGCCAGCGCCCGGTCGCCGGCGCCGACGGCGATGATGCCGCCGGTGAGCGCGTCGAGGCCGCGCTGGCGGCGGCGGCGGTCGAAGAAATGCGAGAGCGCCGCCGGGCTACGCCACACCTGGCGCAGCCCGGCCCATGCCAGGAGCACGGCACCTACCAGCATCGCCAGCATGACGATGCCGCTGTAGACGCTGAGCTCCAGGATCTGGCCGAGCCACTCGATCCTGACCGTGCCTGGCCGGCTGGCGAGCCAGTGCAGGCCCACCGTGAGGACCAGGATGCCGGCCAGGTAGAGGGCGATGCGGATCATCGCGAGCCCTCCGGCGCCGCCGGACGTCCGCCAGCCAGCGACGCCTTGAGCGCGGCCTCGATGTCGGCGATGGCCCGGTCGGCGGTGGCGCGCGCCTCCAGCTTGCGCAGCCAGTCTGCCGCGGCATGCGCCGCCCTGGGCGGCAGCCGCTTGCCCTGGGCCAGGGCCTCTGCGAGATGGCCATCCTTCAGCGCGCTCTCCATGCGGGCGAGGATGGCCTCCACGCTGGTGTCGTCCGCGCCGTAGCTGGCCTTGCGCCAGCGCACGATCGAGCGGGCGCCCGCCATGAGGCGGCCGAGCACCGACGCGTCCGGCTGCTCGCGCTCGGCATCGACAGCGGCGTTGGCAGAGTGCCTGAACTCCTGCGTGAGCGCGCCGAGCGTCGGCACACCAGCACGGCTGTCGCGCTCAAGAGCCGAGAGATCGACGCTGCCGGCTGCGGTTCTCCTCACCGCATCCAGCTCGCGCGCATAGCTGTCGCCCCGGCTCAGCGCGCGCTTGAGGTTGGAGACCTCCAGCGCCAGGAGCACCTGCTGGGTGCCGGCGGCGCGCGCGCCCTCGGTCTTGAGGACCCCCTGCAGCTCGCGCTCGAAGGCGGCCAGCCGGGCCATGACCGGCGCGATATCGCCGGCCTTGGCCGCATCCTTCAGACGCTCCTCGACAGAGGCTTTCAGGGCGTCCAGGCTCTGCCGCAGGCTCTGGGCCTCGCTCTTGAAGCGCGCGATCTCCTGGTCGACGGCGCCCCTGGCCGTGCCGGACCTGTCCTCGGCCGAGAGGGTCGCCATCGCCGCCTCGAGCTTTCCGATCCGCTCTGCCATATCCGGCGCCGGCATGCGCGCCTCGAGGACCTTGGCATCGGCGGCGAGCTTGGCTTGCGCGGCCTGGAGCCGCTCCTCCAGCTTGGCGAGGCGCGTGTCGGTGCCGACGAGCTTCGACGTTACGTCCGCCGGCACGGCCGGGCGCTGCTGCTGTGCCTTCTCGACCGCCGCAAGCCGTGTGGCGAGGTCAGCCGATGCACGCTCGCTGCCCTGGCCGACGCCGAGGAGTCCGAGCAGGCCGGCGATCGCCAGGGTCAGTGCGGCCCCTGCAACTCCGGCTGCTGCGTGCGACAGAAACGTATTGTTGCGCGCCAGGCTCAGTCCGAAGCTCCACACGGCTGCCAAGGCGCCTACAATCCCGGCCCATATCCTCGCGGGCAGGTCCGACCTGGGCGGGGGGAGAGCGCCGCCCTTGGGCTCGGGCCTTCGGCCGCCCGGTGGGGGGCTGCCCGGCGCGCCCGCCCCCGCCCGCTCCCGGCCGATCTCCGTCGCCTCGACGTCGATGGTGGCGTAGGGGCGCTTCGGTGCGTCGTCGGGCCGGTAGGGGCCTTTGCCAGTGTCGTCCGTCTTGTCGGTCATCGGCTGAAATCCGGGCAGCAGGGGCAGCGGGCCACAGATGCTCGCCGCTTTGCATTAAAGAGAATGCACAGACGCCTTGCCCCTGTTGGACGCTCCCCCGCCCGGCCCGTGACTAGCCGTCCGATTGTGCAGTGCTCTTGTCTATGAGAGCAAGCAATTCTTCGAGCCCGGGGGTCTCGGCGACCCGCCTGGGCACCGGTCCAAGCGGCTCGAGGCGGCGCGCGATCGCCTCCGACAGGCAGAAGTGGGGCAGCGTGCGCACCGCCGCGGCGAGGCCGTGCCGTGCCACCAGGCGCGCATAGACGGCGGCAGTGCGGGGCGACATCAGGATGACCCCCTCGATCGCATGAGTGGCGAGGTCCTCGACCGTGGTGTCGGCGAAGGCGGTGGCCGCACGCATGCGGTAGACCACGGGCTGGCGCACGCGGAAGCCGTGCGCCTCCAGCTCGCCCGCCAGGTCGTGTGCAAGGCTGTCGCCCGCCAGGTGGACGAGGACGCCGGCAGCCGGGTCGAGCACGGAGACGATGTGCGCTACCAGCTCGGGCGCCGTGCCGGCTCCTGTCACGACCGTCTCGAAGCCCAGCGCGCGGGCCTCGGCGGCTGTCGCCCTGCCGACCGCGAACAGCGTCAGATGCCGCGCCTCGCCCAGCAGCGGACCGCCCTTGAGCGCACGCAGGGCGTTGCGGCTGGTGGCTATCAGCGCCTGCGCGCCGTCCAGGTCGATGGCATCGGCATCGTCGAAGGAGAGGCTGAGCAGCGGCTCCACGACTGCCTCATGGCCGGCCTCCTCAAGCACGGCACGGAGCTTGAGCGCATCGGGCTCGGGTCTGGTGACGAGGAGACGCATGGGCCGGGGCAGCTTAGGCTTTTTGCGGGACTGTGGGGCGCCAGCTGCGCAGCCAGGGGCCTTGCGAGTGCGACGTTGTCAGCGGCTGAATCAAAGAAAACGCAGAAGCCGCCCGTTCGGTTCCCGCAGCACGCGACCTGTGCACCGTGGCAGCCAGAACGCCGGATTGTCGAGCCATTCCACCTGTCTCGCTTCGATGTAGGCAACGGCGGCGGTGCCTTGTTCTCGCCCAATCCGACGCCGTAGCTGACCGCAAACCGGAGTCCAACACGGGGGACGCGCCGATCCTACGGATGGAACTGTCCAGTGCCCTTGGCTCTGTCAGAAGTGTCCTCGTCTCTGTCAAGCGCAATCTGAGAAATCCGCTTGCCGTCTACACGGCCCTCGCGCTGGCGGGCATGGCGCTGGTGATCCTCGCGGTGGCGCCTGTGACCTCCACAGTGGTCCAACGCTGGTCGGAGCGCGACGTGGAGCTGAGATCGCATCTCGTCTTCAACTCCATCCAGGATCAGGTCACGGTCAGTCTGGCCTTCGCGACCGGGGCCGATCTCGTTCCCTTTTTCGAGCGCCTGACCGAGGACGAACGGCTCATGGCCGTGGGCTATTGCGGCGAAGGCGGGCGGCTTGAGCATGCCACGAAGCACATGCCTAAGAGTGTGACCTGTCCCGGTCCGGATCGCGCCAAGGGCGGTACGTTCGCCAGGATCTACGAGGGCGGCCAGCGTCTTCTGGTTGGCGCGTTCCCAGTGAGCGTGGCCTCGACCCGTGGCGACCTCATCATCCTGCACGACCTCAGTTTCGTCGACGAGCGTGCGTCCAGGGCGCGACTCTTCACAGCCATTGCCATCGTGACGGTCATCCTCGGCATCGGGCTCCTCGCGCTGGCGAGCGTGCTGGGCGTGCTGCGCGCCTGGTCCGAGACGGTGCGTACCGCCATCGCCGACGCACGCCGCGGCCTGGAGCCAAGGTCCCGGGCGCCGAACGGCCTGCCTGTGCCGTTCGAAGTGCGCTCGCTCATCAGGGAGTTTCGCAACGATCGCATCGAAGGCGACGGCCTGCAGGTGCAATGGTCGCCGCAGACCTTGCACCGGCTGCTCGATGAGCGCCTGCCGGGGACCGAGGTGATCGCCGTCTCCAACCGCGAGCCCTACATCCACAACCGAATCGACGGATCGGTAGCGCTGCAGATCCCCGCGAGCGGCCTCGTCGCCGCGCTGGAGCCCGTCATGCGCGCCTGCGGCGGCAAGTGGATCGCGCACGGCAGTGGGTCGGCCGACCGCGAGACGGTGGATGCGCGCGACCACATCCGTGTGCCGCCGGACAATCCGGCGTACACGCTGCGCCGCGTCTGGCTCACCGAGGAGGAGCAGGAGGGCTACTACTACGGCTTCGCCAACGAGGGGCTCTGGCCGCTGTGCCACATCGCCTTCGTGCGGCCCACCTTCCGGCACGAGGACTGGCAGCAGTACGTGGCCATCAACCGGCGCTTCGCCGACGCGGTGATCGGGGAGGCGAGCCGGCCCGACCCCATCGTGCTGGTGCACGACTACCACTTTGCGCTGTTGCCGCGGATGGTGCGCGAGCGCCTGCCGGGCGCCACCATCCTGGCGTTCTGGCACATTCCCTGGCCCAACGCCGAGACGTTTGGCATCTGCCCCTGGCGCGAGGAGATCATCCACGGCCTGCTCGGCAGCACCATCCTGGGCTTCCACACCCAGTTCCACTGCAATAACTTCCTCGAAGGCACCGACCGCTTCGTCGAGAGCCGCATCGACCGCGAGCACAGCTCCGTCACGGTGGGCGGGCGCGAGACGATGATCCGGCCGTACCCCATCTCCATCGAATGGCCGCCCGCGGTGCTCGCGGCGCAGGCTCCGGTGCCCGAGTGCCGGAACGCCGTCAGCTGGCGCCTCGGCCTCCCGCCCGCTGCCCGTATCGTGGTGGGCATCGAGCGGCTCGACTACACCAAGGGCATCCTCGACCGCATGCAGGCCATCGATCGCCTGCTGACGCTGCGGCACTCCTGGAAGGGCCGCCTCGTGTTCGTCCAGGCGGCGGCGCCGACGCGCAGCAAGCTCGCGGCCTACGGCGCGCTGCAGCAGGAGGCCGAGCGGCTCGCCGAGGAGATCAATGCGCGGCATGGCGGTGACGGCTACAAGCCGATCGTGCTGGTGGCGCGCCATCACGAGCCCGGCGAGGTCTACGAGCTGTTCCGTGCGGCCGACGCCTGCATCGTCTCCAGCCTGCACGACGGCATGAACCTGGTGGCCAAGGAGTTCGTGGCGGCACGCGACGACGAGCAGGGCGTGCTCATTCTGTCCACGTTCGCGGGCGCCTCGCGCGAGCTCAACGAGGCGCTGCTGGTCAACCCCTACGACGCCCAGGACATGGCCGAGGCCCTGGAGCGGGCGCTGCTCATGCCGGAGGGCGAGCAGCGGGAGCGCATGCGGCTGATGCGGGATTTCCTGCGCGTGCGCAACGTCTACCGCTGGGCGGGACAGATGCTGCTCGATGCGGCGCGCCTGCGCAGCCAGCAGAGGATCGTGGCTGAGAGCGCCGCCGAGGCGGCGAGTTGATTGCCGGGGCCGGGCGGCGGTGCTACACGGAAGCGCTCATGATGCAAACGTTTTTTGTTTGCGCGCGCTTGTGCAGGTCATTCCGGGGGAACGCAAGATGGCACGTTTGGCTGCGCTGGGCTCCGGGCGGCAGGCCTTCTGCGCCCCGCGGCGGTTGCAGGCGGCCGGAACCCTCGCGGCCGCTGGCCTGCTCGTCGTCCTCGGAGCCGCGGCGGAAGCGCAGTCCCTGCGCAAGGGCGATCAGGTGGCAGGCTCCGCCACTGTGGTCGACGGCCAGTCGTACGACATCAAGTCGGACCGTTTCCGGCTGTGGGGCGTCGATACGCCCGACCGCAACACGTCCTGCGCCCGCAACGGCCGGCGCTGGAGGCCCACGGCCGAGGTGCGGTCGGCGCTGCGCCGCTGCATCGACGGCAAGACAGTGACCTGCCGCGTGTGGAGGACCGACAAGGAGTGGTTCCGCTACGTCTACATCTCGGAGTGCTGGACCGACGACGGGACAGACGTTGGCGAATGCATGGTCCGCAGCGGTTGGGCCACCGACTACACCTGCTTCTCGGGCGGCTACTACCAAGGCCCGGAGGCCGAGGCCAAGAGCAAGGGGATCGGCCTGTGGAGCTGCGACAACGGCCCCGGCACCCGCCGTTGGGGCCGCGGCGGCCGCGACGCCCCCTGCGAGACCCCGCGATACAAGCCGAGCGGGCCGACGGCAAAGTAGCGGCTCGACAGCTCCCTCTCCCCGCAGGCCAACCGCAAGCCGGGGAGAGGGGCTTCCCGCACCGTGGAAAGGCGTTGCCGCCTCACGCCGCCGATGCGGTGCCGTTGGTGATGGGGGCCAGGTAGTAGCCGGCGCCCAGGTGGCATTCCGCGCGGCGCCACTCGACGGCCTGCCCGTCCGTCGTGTGCACCACGCGGTCGAGGACGAGCACGGGCGTGTCCAGCTCGATGCCGAGCGTTGCGGCCGTCTCCGAGGAGGCCGAGCCCAGCAGGATGCGCTCCTTCGCGGCGCCCAGCATCAGGCCGCTGCGGTGCGCGAGGGCGACGATGCGGCTGGAGGCGTCGGCGCTCACCTGGGGGAACAGCCTGGCCGGCAGGGCGATCCGCTCGCACATGAAGGTGCGCTCGCGGTCGCGGCGGATGCGTCGCAGACGCCATATCAGGTCGCCCTTGTCGAGGCGCAGGCATGCGCGCTCCTCCTCGCTGGGAGCGACCTGGGCGATGTCGGTGACCTCGATGGTGCCGGTGCGGATCTCGCCGCCGGGACCGCGGATGGCATGGAATCGGTCGGCCAGCCCGTTGGCGGCGGGGTCGGTGACGAAGGTGCCGCGGCCCTGGCGCCGCGTCAGCATGCGGTTGCTCTCCAAGAGATCGAGAGCCTTGCGCACGGTGCCGGAGCTGACGCCCAGGTCGCGTGCCAGCTCGATCTCGTTGGGGATAGCTTGGCCCGGTTTCCACTCACCCTTGGCGATGCGTTCAGTCAGTGCATCGCAGACCTGCAGATAGATTGGCCGGTGCATGAATTTATTGGAGGCCACGGTTCGCTCCCGCTCGTTAACTGTTGATCGGTGCACGATTCACGCCTGAAAATCGTCACCGTGGCGTTGTAATGGAAACGTCATAAGGCACTCAACGTCTAATGGCGTCTAATATAGATATTCAACGTCAAGTGGTGTTTGCGGGCGGAGTGAGGTTCCTTGTTGTCGTCTGACGACTGGAGCGCTCTGATCAGGCGCTATCGTTTGCGGCATGGGCTGACCCAGGGGCGCATGGCGTCGCTCATCGGCGTCTCGCAGCGCACGATCTCCAGGTGGGAGCGGGGTGAGGACAGCCCCAACCTCGAATGGCAGCGGCGGCTTCGCGATCTGGGCTGGCACCCGCCCGGGAACCTGCTGGACAGCCTGGCGGCGTCGATCCCGCACTGTCCGTTCCCGCGGGCGCTCTCGCGCACGCAAAACCTGCGGCTGCAGGCCCTGTCGATACCGGCGATCGAGAAGCGCCCTTCGGTGACGGAGTGGATCGGTCGCGATCTTGCGCTCATCGCCACCGGCATCCTGGAGGAGATGCTCGACGACGGGGCGCTGCAGCGGGGGATTGCCAACAGGGAGATCGCCAGCGTGGTGGCGACGACCCGCAGCGTGCTGCGCACGCCCGAGCATGACAAGATCGGCAGCTACCGCACGGTCATCGCGTACTTCTTCCACGAGGGCACGCTCTACAGCGACGCCATCTCCAGTCCGGCCCCCGCCGACGCCCCGCTGGGCTACAGGGCCGTGCCAATGGACAATATCGGTGAGATAGTGAGGTGGTGAGTGGTGAGTTTCGGTCTGCGCGTGATTCGCCGAATCGCAGACGATGAGATTTCATATCTGAGCATATCCGATATCCGATAGTCACAATCTCGCCACCTCACCATCTCGCTTTTTCGACGCCGCCCGTATGGGGTGACAGGCCCACCCGAATCGAGGCATTCCCCCATTTGGAGTCTGGGCAAAGAGGAATGCCCCATGAACATCATGACCCATGGCGGCGTGACGGCGCCGAACAACATCACCGAGATCGCCGAGAATACGTCGGCGACATGCCTTTCCACGCGCATCCGGCAGCTCAACCGGATCATCACGCGCGTCTACGACGATGCCATGCGTCCGCTCGGCATCACTGTCAGCCAGTTCACGCTCCTCACCCAGCTCGCCCAGCAGGACGGCATCACGGCGGTCGAGATCGGGCACACCCTCGATATCGAGAAGTCCACGCTGTCGCGCAACCTAAAGCGGCTTCTGAAGGATGGCCACATCACCATGGACCCGCCGGCGGGCCGGCGCGGACGCGGGCTGCACCTGACGCCCAAGGGCGCCCAGGCCATCCAGCAGGGCTTTCCGGTGTGGCGCGAGGCGCAGAGCCGCACCATCGCCGTGATGGGCCCGGAGAGCCGCGGCACGCTCGATGCTTTCCTGGTCCAGGCCGAGAAGCTGGCTGCTGCCTGAAGACGGGGTCAGCCCTTAGCGATAATGCTCGAGGGTCGTCGCGAGGGTGGTCTCGTACGTTCAGGGTTGCGACGCGTGCAGGTTGGCTTGTTAATGTTGTAGCCAGGCAACGCGCCTGAGATGTCCGTATTCTCAGCTAAGCGATTGGGTGGACATGGCGTTTCCCCTGGGCCTATGCAACGCGGCGAGCGGAGCATGGCCGCGGACGACCTGATGCCATGTTCGTCGCGCCGGACCCCCCCGATCTGATAAGGTCGCGCTTTCTTGGGACCAGCTGACAGGAGCGTTCTCATGCCGATCGACTTCTCAGCCTTGCCGTGGCCGGCCATCGGACTGCTCGCCGCGCTCACCTTCGTGTCCTCCTTGATCGGCCATTCGCTCACGCGCAACGCCATCGTCGGCGCGATCATCGCGACGATCATCTTCGTTGCCGTCTACATCGGCTGGGACTACTACCCGCACGGCTTGCTTGAGGGCGTGCGCTTCCCGAACCGGTACAGACCGTAGCCGCTGCCGTAGGGTGGGTTAGCCGCGAAGCGGCGTAACCCACCGTTGGCAGTCTCCGACATGGTGGGTTACGGCCCTTCGGGCCTAACCCACCCTACGGCAGCCTGAGCCCGCCCCAGAGGCAGACGGACGTCTCCTCGCCGGCCCATGACGTTGGCTGGTCATGCGGCGACTGTGTTGTCCGCACGCCATCGCCCTGGGCGACATTGGCCACCAGCCGGCGGCGGATGGGGAACAGCACCAGGCCGTGGCGCTCGGCCAGGTAGCCCCAGATCCCTCTGGGAGCGAACAGCATGATGGCGATGGCGAATGCGCCGAGGAGGATCAGATACCAGGTGCCCCAGTGGGCTAGGTTGGTCTGGAGGACGTAGAAGACGAGCACGCCGACGATCGGCCCCTCGATGGTGCCGATGCCGCCGATGACGACGATGAAGATGACGTTGGCGGTCCAATCGGCCACCGAGAATGCCGCATCGGGCGAGATGCGCGCCTTCTGCAGGTAGATGAGCGCGCCGATCATGCCGGTGCCGGCGGCGGCGGCGATGTAGACCTTGAGCTTGGTCCTGAAATTGTCGACGCCCACGCTCTCCGCCGCCCGCTCTGAATCGCGTATGGCCGCCAGCGCCAGGCCATAGCGCGAGCGCAGGATGAGATAGACGAGGAGGATGGTGCCGGCTGCCAGCGTCAGGGCGGCCCAGTAGGTGATGATGTCGCGCGCGGCGGAGGTGGAGACCCCGAACAGAGCCTTCACCCAGCCAATGCCCGCCACCTCGTTGGTGACGGACGGCGGCAGCGAGGTGCCGGTGCCGCCGCCGAGCCATTTGACTTGAGCGAGCACGAGCCGGAACACCTCGGCCACCACCCAGGTGCCGATGGCGAAATAGGCTCCGCGCAGGCGGAACACCACCAGCGCCGTCGGCACGGCCAGGACTGCGGTGATGACACCCGCCGTCAGGATGGCGACCAGCGGATCGAGCCCCTGGTGGATGGTGAGCGCGAACAGCAGATAGCCGCCGAGACCCACGAACGCCTGCTGGCCCACGGAGACCAGCCCGGCATAGCCCGCGAGCAGGTTCCAGTATTGGGCCAGCGCCAGCATGGTGAAGACGAAGATCAGCTCGTTGATGAGGTTGCGGCTGCCGAACGCCGGCAGGGCGAGAAGCGCCACCAGCAGGCAGGCGCCGATCGCGGCGAAGGCGCGCGAGCGCGGCGTCGCCACCTCGATGCGGTAGCGGCCTTGGGGCACGCCGCTGTCGCGGCCCAGCCAGGCCTCATCTGTCTGGCTGAAACGTGAGTTGAGCTGGTGGGCTATAGGTAAGCGCTGCGCGGATTCCCCTCCCCCTTGTGGGGGGGGGCTAGGGGTGGGGGGAACCCCGACATTCGATGTTGGGGATTTCCCCCCACCCTGTCCCTCCCCCACAAGGGGGGAGGAGACCCTGCGGCACGCTCCCGTTTCGTCATCGAGGGTCGGCGCAGCTGGTGATCGGCTGACCCCGTTCACCCGCCTCCCAATGCCGACCAGCACCTTGCGGGCGCGGCTTGCGAGCGCGTCGGCGGCGCGGCTCGATGCGGTCTGCCGCCGCCAATCCATCCCTGGTTCGCCGAGGCCCATGGGCGGTTACTCGGTCCCGCGCGGGAACAGCCCGCACGGTCTCAGCACGAGCACAACCAGGAAGGCGATGTGCCCGGCCAGGATCTGCCACTCGGGCTCTATCTTGCCCCCGACCGTCTGGGCGACGCCGATGATGATGCCGCCGGTGAGCGTGCCCCAGAAGCTGCCGAGCCCGCCGATGATCACCGCCTCGAACGCGTAGATCAGGCGCGCAGGGCCGATGGTGGGGTCGAAGGTGGCGCGCATGCCGAGGTAGAGGGCCGAGACGGCGATCACCACCATCGCCACAGCCATCGCCAGGGAGAAGATGTGGCGGTTGTCGATGCCCATCAGCTGG
>JBIOWI010000178.1:0-8840 GCA_044868325.1 Hyphomicrobiaceae bacterium | reverse complement strand
CCAGCTGGTGAGGGTGGCCGGAGGCCTCCGGCCACCCGCTCCGATCTCTCCGGTCGCCACCGCGATCCTACTCGCAAGTTTCCCCAACCCTGACGGGCGCCGCCTCCGCATCGAGCCCGTCCGGCTCCGCTGATGCTGTCCGATTCGGGGGTTACCAGCCTTTTTCGCTTGCCGCCGATGGCCAAGGCAGCCCATATAGCGGGCGGTCAAAATCGCGCCCCCGGGGCGGGTCTGCGCCCACGCCTCCTATATTCAACTCGTCCGAGGCAATGCGCGGGGTGGAGCCCCGGACGACAGGAGACTGCATGGCCAAGGAAGAGCCGCTGGAGTTCGAAGGCGTCGTGGTGGAGGTGCTCCCCGACGCACGCTGCCGCGTCAAGCTCGAGAACGGGCACGAGGTGGTGGCCTACACCTCCGGCCGCATGAAGAAGAACCGCATCCGCATCCTTGCCGGCGACAAGGTCACGGTGGAGATGACGCCCTACGACCTGGACAAGGGCCGCATCAATTTCCGCCACAAGGATACCCGCGCGCCCACCACCGGCGGCCAGCGCCGCCCGCCGCAGCGCCGCTTCCGCTAGGTCCGGTCGACAAGCTTGCCATAGGCCGCCGTCGCGAAGTCGGCCATATTCAGGCGCTGCAGGCCCGGCGCGCGAACGAGCACGCCGGCATGAGAGCCGTCCGGCTCGAACCGGTGCTCGACGTAGCCGACCTCCTTCTCGCCATAGCGAGGCTGGTGCGAGTCCGGCATGATGAACCCCGTAGACGGCGCCCAGACGTGGCGCACGGCGCCGGCCAGCGTCGAGCGGTACTGATGGACGTGGCCGCTCGCGACCACGAGGGGCCGTCGCTCGCCGAAGGCTGCAAGAAGGCGCGCCCTGGCCTCGGGATTGACAAACCGCCCGGTGACGGCGGCCTCGTCCGGCGACGCATCGAACAGGGGCTTGTGCACGAACAGCGCCAGCCGGCGCTCGCCGCTCTCTGCGGCCTTCGCCAGAAAATCGAGCTGCGCCGCGGCTGGCCCGAGATTGCTGCCGAGCAACTGGCTGTTGACGCCGATGAGGCGCCATCCCGGCACGTCGATCTGCCAGAAGTCCTCGCCGAAATGGCGCAGATACCGTTCCCGACTGGCTATCGAGATGGGCGTCTCCTTCGAGCCTGGGACATCGTGGCTCTCCCCCACGTCGTGATTGCCGGGGATGAACCGTGCGGGCAGCCCGATCGCCTCGTGCAGCCGGCGCGCCTCGGCCAGGTCGTCGTCCTCGGCAACGCCGTCGAGGGAGACATCCCCGGTGTTCACGACCAAGTCGGGTGCCGAGGCTGCCAGCGCGGCGGCCACCATGTTGAAGTTCGCGACGAAGAACGGCTTCTCGCGGCTGAGATGGGTGTCGGAAATCTGGGCGACGCGGACTGTCATGTGCCCTCCGCCCTCAGCTTGCGCCGAGAACATGACACTCCGCTGACAGCGGACCGGTGCCGAGCCGGGGCCGTGGACTGGCGCCTACGCCACCTGGGTCCGCCGGCTCGGAGGTTTGAACGCAACCAGCGCAATACAACTTTCTCATTGTATCACTACGGATGGAAGCTTGGCATGATTGCGGTCTGGGCTGGTGTGGGGGGAAGACCGGCCATGGCGACGCTACCAACGTTTGTTGTCGACACCGGACAGATGCGGCCGCACGAGGGCTTGTCGCTCTGGCGTGACGCCGTGCCGACGCATGACGTGATCCTGCCCGAGGATTGCGACCCGCGCACGTTCAGGGCCCGAGGAAAGGCCTGGCACCTCGGGACCGCGCTGCTGGCGGAGACGCGCTCAGCGCCCCAGCGCCTGGTGCGCACGGCCCGCGCCGTCCGCGCCGACCAGCTCGACCACTACACCGTCCGTCTCCAGAAGGTCGGGCGCTGGACCGGCGACGTCGGCGGACGCACAGTCGCGGTCGAGCCCGGCGGCGTGGTGGTGCTCGACATGGCGCGCCCCAGCGAGGCGTGCATGACCGAGATCGAGAACATCAACTTGGTGCTGCCGCGCGACACGCTCGACGACGTGCTGGCACCGTTCGACATGCATGGTCTCGTGCTGCGCAACGGCATGGCGGCACTGCTCCGCAGCCATCTGTCCGAGCTCGCCGCCAATCTTCCCCGCCTCCAGGTTTCCGACGCCCGCCGGGTCGCAGACGCCACCCTGAACCTCGTGGCGGCGTGCCTGGCTCCGTCGCGCGACACCGTGGAGCGCGCCCGCGCGCCCCTCGAAGCGGCGCTCATCGGCGATGTCCGGCGCTACATCGATCGCCATCTGCATTCGCCCGATCTGTCGCCGCACAGCATCGGCGCGGCCTTGGGGCTGTCGCGTACCGCGCTCTATGCCGTCTGCGAACCCGTGGGCGGGGTTGCTGCCTTCATCCAGAAGCGGCGGCTCAAGCGTATCCACGCCATCCTTGCCGACCCGCAGGATCGCCGCCGCATCACGGAGATCGCGGAGCAATACGGCTTCACCAGTGGGGCACACTTCAGCCGGGCGTTCCGCCGTGCCTTCGGCTACGCCCCGAGCGAGGCGCGTGCGGCACGCGAGGCCGGCGCGCCCCGCACTGCGGACGCCGGCGAGCGGGCGTCTGCGGGCGGCGCCTACGCGACCTGGGTCCGTCGGCTCGGCGGTTGAACGCAACCCGCGCAATGCAACTTTCATCGTATCAATACGGATGGAAACTTGGCATGATTGCGGTCCACGCTTGGGTCTGGGGGGAGGCCCTCTCATGGCGACGTTACCAACCACTGTCGTCGACACCGAACAGATGCGGCCGCACGAGCGTTTGTCGCTCTGGCGTGAAGCAGTGGCGACACATGAGGTGATCCTGCCCGAGGATCGCGACCCGAACCGCTTCGGGGCCCGGGGATGCACCTGGCACCTTGGCACCGCGCTGCTGGCTGAGGTGCGCGCGACGCCTCAGCGCATGGTGCGCTCGGCCCGCGCCGTCCGCACAGACCACTTCGATCACTACATTGTCCGCCTCCAGAAGGCCGGGCGCTGGACCGGCAACGCCGGCGGACGCACCGTCACGGTCGAGCCCGGCAGCGTGGTGGTGCTCGACATGGCGCACCCCGGCGACGCGTACATGACCGATATCGCGAACATCAGCTTGGTGGTGCCGCGCGACACGCTCGACGACATGCTGGCACCTTTCGACATGCACGGTCTTGTGGTCAATAACGGCATGGCGGCCCTGCTCCGCAGCCATCTGCGCGAGCTCGCCGCCAACGTTCCCCGTCTCCAGGTCTCCGACGCCCGCCGGGTCGCGGACGCGACCTTGGGCCTCGTGGCGGCATGCCTGGCCCCATCCCGCGATGCCGTGGAGCGCGCCCGTGCCCCCCTCGAAGGGGCGCTGATCGCCGAGATCCGGCGCTACGTCGACCACCATCTGCATGCGCCCGATCTGTCCCCGCAAAGGGTCGGCGCCGCCTTGGGGCTGTCGCGGTCGACTCTCTATTCCGCCTGCGAGCCCATGGGCGGGGTTGCCGCCTTCATCCAGCAGCGGCGCCTCAGGCGCATCCACGCCATCCTGACAGACCCGCGCGACCGCCGCCGCATTGCGGAGGTCGCGGAGCAGCACGGCTTCACGAGCGGCGCCCACTTCAGCCGGGCCTTCCGTCGTGCCTTCGGCTACAGCCCGCGTGAGGCGCGCGAAGCCGGCGCCGCCCGTCCTCTGGACGCCGGCGATGCGGCTTCTACGGGCGGCGGCTATGCGGCCTGGATCCGTAGGCTCGGCGGCTGAGGTCGGCGCTGCGGCGGCACCGCGGATCATCGGCGATGCATGAGCAACCGCGGCTACCGAGGCGCGGCGCACGACGGCAAGCCGGTATGGCGGTCGGGCAACAGCGGCGGGCAATCGGCGGGCTTGGACGCACAGGCAAGACTTGGGACTTTGAGGCAATCACATTCGGCTCAACACTGTCTAATGTCCCCTACCAGACTGGCCTTTGCGGTGCCAGCGGGCGAAAAAGGGGGATACTGTGCGGACTGACTCTCGTATTGTGTTAGCGTTGGCTCTAGGCGCCGCGGTCATACTCGGCGAGACGCGTCCGGCATCGGCGCAATTCGTTTGCCAGGCGGTTGGCGGCGGCGACGGCGGCGCGAGTGTCTCTGGAAACGGGTTCGCATGCGGCAGCAATGCCGATGCCAGCGGCCTGTTTGCACCGGTCGGCAATACCGCCATCGGCACCAACGCCAACGCCAAAGGCAACGCAGCGCTCAATGCACCGGTCGGCAACACCGCCGTCGGTACGGACGCCAATGCCAGCGGCAACCTCAGTCACAATGCCGCGATGGGGAAGGAAGCCAATGCCAGCGGCAATCTTGCAACCAACACCGCGAGCGGCTTCCAGGCCAACGCCAGCGGACTCGCCGGCAACAACGTTGCGACCGGGGCCCATGCCAACGCCAGCGGCGCGCGTAGCAACAACATCGCAACAGGCTCGGCCAACGCCAGCGGCGACGACAGCAGCAACATCGCGATCGGCGACAATGCCGACGCAAGTGGTAGCAACGTCGGCAACACGGCCGTCGGTGCGGCCTCGAACGCGACCGGCGCGAATGCCTCCGCGTTCGGGCGGGAGGCGAAGGCCACGAACGCCAACGCCACGGCTAGCGGCTTCCGAGCCGAGGCAAGCGGCGAGAACAGCTCGGCCTATGGCACCGGCAGCAAGGCGAGCGGCCAGGAAAGCTCGGCCTACGGGCTGAGCAGCACGGCGAGTGCCAGCTTCAGCGCGGCTTATGGCTCCAAGAGCACGGCGAGCGGCCAGTCCAGCTCGGCCTTTGGCCAGGAAAGCACGGCGAGCGGTGACGGCAGCTCGGCCTATGGCGCCGGCAGCAATGCGAGTGGCGAACGCAGCTCGGCCTATGGCTTCTTCAGCACCGCGAGAGGCCTGAGCAGCTCGGCTTATGGCGAGAACAGCGAGGCTAACGGAACATTTTCGACTGCGGTGGGCGCGTCGGCAAGGGCCGACGGAACGAATTCGACCGCGGCGGGCGCGGGGGCAAGGGCGATCGGCACAAATTCCTCCGCGTTCGGCTCGCAGGCGCAGGCCGCGGGCTCCAACGCCACGGCCAGCGGTTATCAAGCAAACGCGAGCGGCGAGAACAGCTCGGTCTATGGCAGCTTCAGCACCGCGAGCGGGCAGGACAGCTCGGCCTACGGGGAGAGTAGCACGGCGAGTGGCAACTTCAGCGCGGCTTATGGCTCCAAGAGCACGGCCAGCGGCCAGTCCAGCTCGGCCTATGGCCGGGAAAGCACGGCGAGTGCTGGTGGCAGCTCGGCCTATGGCGCCGGCAGCAATGCGAGTGGCGAGCGCAGCTCGGCCTATGGCTTCTTCAGCACCGCGAGAGGCCTGAGCAGCTCGGCTTATGGCGAGAACAGTGAGGCGAACGGAACACATTCGACCGCGCTGGGGGCGGGGGCAAAGGCCGATCACGCCAATTCCGCGGCCATTGGCGCCGGCGCGCAGACCACACGCGACAACCAGGTAGCGTTGGGCACGAGCTCCAACACCTACACCATGGGCGGCCTTACATCGCAGGCCAGCAAGGACGCGCAAGGAGCGCCGACCAAGCTCGTCACCACCAACGAGGCCGGCGACCTGGCGGCCCATACCGCCGGCGAGCTGGGGCTCGCCACGCTTGCCGACCTCGGCGGGCTGCAGTCGCAGATCAACGGGCTGGCGCAGCGCGACAAGGAGCTGGCCGACGGCATCGCCATGTCGCTGTCGCTGGCGCAGCCGATCATGCTGCCGGGGCAGACCTTCGCCATGCGCGTGGGCTACGGTAACTTCGACGGCTCCAGCGCGGTCGGGCTCTCGGGGGCCGGCGTGCTGATGCGCGGGCATGCGGGGCCGACCTCCTCGGTGGTGCTCGACGCCGGCATCAGCTTCGCGCCGGACACCAACATGGCCGCAGGCCGGGCCGGCATCACCTTCGGCTGGTGACGCTCATCTCAACGGTGTCAGACCCTCCGGGTCTGACACCGTGGCTCCAACTTCGGTTCTTGCAAATGGTGTTAGACCCAGAGGGTCTGACACCTCCGTGGCGGAACAGACGATGCGATACGTGGGCCTTCTCCCGAAACGCAGCGGCAGGATCGGCGGCTGCGCGGTTCTGGCTCTGGCGGCACTGCTGACCGCCGCCGCTCCGGCCGCGGCGCAGGCCCCCAAGGCCGCCGACCCCAAGGCGGCGCCGGCACGCGCGCCGCAAGTCGCCATGCCCGATGCGGAGGGCATCGTGCTGCTGATCCGCACTACGCTCATTAGCCTGAACGACGCGGTGCAGACCGGCAACTTCACGGTGCTGCGCGACCGCGCCGCGCCGGGCTTCCGCGACGCCAACTCCGCCGCCCGGCTCGGCGTGCTCTTCGCGGGCCTCGCCCAGCGCGGCATCGACCTGGCCGCCGTATCGATCCTCGCCCCGCAGCTCGATGAGGCGCCGGCCGTCGACTCGCAGTCCAACATGCTGCGCATCAAGGGCCACTTCCCCGGCCAGCCGGTCCGCATCGACTTCGAGCTGCTGTTCCAGCCAGTGGCCGGCCGCTGGCGCGTGTTCGGATTGTCGGTTCAGCCGGTCTCCACCGCGCCCGCTCCCACGGCTGCCGGGCCGACGGCGCCGGGCCAAACGGCAGACAAGGGCCCGGCCGCGAAGGGGGCCGCGGCGAAGGCCGCACCAGCCAAGAAGTGAGGCCAGCGTCGGCTCAGCCCGAGGCTGCCCACCGTGGGAAGCGCACCCGCATGAGCAGCATGACGCTGTAGATCAGCCAGCCGTAGGCGAAGAAGACCTCCTCCACCTCGCTCCAGCGCACTGTGCGCGGCAAAAGGCCTCGTTTCGAGAGCCAGTCGGTCGCCAGCACCAGCAGTGCCAGCGCCGCGACGAACACCAGCCTACCGTCGGGCCAGAGCATAGCCGGCAGGAACCGCTGGGTGAGCCGGCGCGGCAGCTGCCAGCCGAGGGGGACGAGGATGCAGGCCACCAGCAGCCACAGCTCCACCATCAGGCGCGGCTTCTGATTGAACCAGGAGTTGATGTTGTGCAGGTTGGTCTCCTGCTCCCGGTTGATCTGCATGAGATACTCGGGAGTCTCCCAGCCGAGGTAGTACTGCCCCCAGTTGAGATCCTCGCCGGCGAAGTAGATCATGGCGATGACGAACGCCAGCAGCCAGCCCCTCACTGTCCAATCGCTCCGGATGGCGGGCTGAAAGAACGCCACGAGGGCGATGACGCCGGCCGCGAGCGCCGTTCCCCCGATGCCGCTCTCCATGATGCCGACGGGAGACTCCCAAACCGCATAGCGGATGGCGTCGCTCGCATTGTTCGCCGCTATGACGGCCACCAGCAAGAGCAGCGGCACGATCACGTAGAGCAGCCACCAGCGGGGCCAGCGCGGCGACCACGCCGGCAGAATCTGGCCCGAATCGCTAGCGGCATGATAAGCGCTCATCGGTAGCACCCCCGATTTCCGTGAGCGCGGGAGGATAGGCGAGCGTCACGCCGATGTCACCCATCTGTCATATTGCGACAGCCAGAATGACGTGGTCACTCGCATAAATTGTGTGAATATCTGGCCGCAACTGCCCGCCATGGCTTCGCCACCAGGGTTCGTTACCGCCGCAAGCCGGGCGCTGTGTGGCCTCCTCCTCGAATCGCCGTCCGAATCGGTAGAAGCTAGGCGTCGGACCAAGTATTGGACGGACCGCAATGGTTGAGCGTGCGAACGGGCGCCGCAGATCGGGTGGCGAGGCAGCAGCGGCGCCGACCGCGCCGGACGAAGGAAGGGCAGGCCGCCGGGCGGCCGCACCCAAGTTCGACCGCAAGACCATCGCGCTGGTCTACGACTTCGACGGCACGCTGTCGCCGCGGCCCATGCAGGAGTACGCATTCCTGCCCCAGATTGGCGCCGATGCCCGAGCCTTCTGGGAAGAGAGCAACGCGCTTGCGAAGCGCGAGCGCGCCGATCCGCTCATTACCTACATGCATCTCATGTACAAGAAGGCGAAAGACAAAGGCGTGCGGATCGACCGCGAGGCTCTAGTCGCCCAGGGCAAGCAGGTGGAGTTTTATCCGGGCGTTGAAGACTGGTTCGATGCCATCACCGCCTACGTCAAGCGCCATGGCGTGCAACTCAGGCACTACCTCGTCTCATCGGGCCTCACTGAGATCGTGGAGGGCACCTCGATTTACAGGCGCTTCCACAACGTGTTCGCCTCGGAATACTGGTTCGACGCCTACGACCTGCCCTATCCCAAGCGCGTCATCACGGATACGGGCAAGACCCAATACCTCTTCCGCATCAACAAGGGCGTGGAGGACCTTGGCGAGAGCATCAACCAGCACATGCCCGAGACGTCACGGCCCATTCCGTTCGGCAACATGATCTACTTCGGCGACGGCGACACCGACGTGCCCTCCATGGCCGTGATGCGCAAGAACGGGGGATACGCGGTGGCAGTGTACCCGGCCGGCAAGAGCAAGGGCAGGGCCAAGTGCGTGGAGCTGTTCAGGGCCGGCCGCTGCGATTTCTTCGCCCCGGCCGACTACCGCGAGGGCTCCGACCTGTTCCGCCGCACCTGCCTCCTGCTCGACCGTATCCTGTCGGAGATCCGCGTCCAGGAGGAGCGGTGGCGCCTGGGCCGTGGATTGGGCCGTCCGCGATAGGCTGCCGCCGTCCATCCGGCTCCGATCGGTGCGCAGGCGCTATCGGGTGCGAGGGGATCGCCTACGCTTCCCAATTGACACCGGCGCTGCCGGCTTCCGACAATCGGGCTCCACACAACGAGAGGGCACGGGGACCATGGATCTGGAGCTCGGC
>JBIOWI010000177.1:0-6897 GCA_044868325.1 Hyphomicrobiaceae bacterium | reverse complement strand
GCGTTCGTTATCTCTTGCAGCGTCGGAGGCGAGGGGGCTGACCCCGTTCGGCGCTTCCTTGCGATAGCCGACTGCCGACTGCCGACGCCCGACTGCCGGACTGCCGGGCTCGTTCCGGCTTTACGCCACGAACCTCCTGATGATCTACTGCGTGTGGCCGGACGGGCCGAGAGGTTCGCATCGACGGCGCCGGGCAGAAGGCAAGGAGGAAACGGCAATGACAGGTCCGCGCATCAGCTACGTCGATCCCGCCGGCATCACCGATGCCGACATGCTGGCCGAGCTGGACCGCTGCCGCCGGGAGGGTACGCCTCGGCCCGAGAGCCAGGCGGTCCGGGCGCATGTGCCGGCGGTGTTCTGGTCGTTCGCCAATAGCTGGCGCGACGTGTTCAAGAATGGCGTTGCCGACCACGCCATCAAGGAGCTGTGCCGGCTCTACGTCTCGCGCTCGGTGAAGTGCGAGTACTGCGGCAACCAGCGCTCCATGAAGGCCGCCAGGCTGGGCGCGGTGGAGGAGGACTATCGCGACCTCCTCGACTTCGAGAAATCCACCCGCTACAGCGACCGGCAGAAAGCGGCGCTGGCCTGGGCCGAGGCCATCACCTGGGACCTGCCTGCGGACCACGAGCTGTGGGAGCGGCTGCGCCGGCACTTCACGGAGCCGGAGCTGGTGGAGATCGGCTACTTCATCGCGCTCACCATGGGCCAGCAACGCTGGCTCAGGACGCTCGACATCGAGCACCACCAGGTCCTCGCCGGCACCGACGCCTCCATGGCGCCCGGCTTCGAGACGGAGGAGGCGCTGCGCCGCGCCAAGACCGATCCCGGCTACTGGGCGCGCAGCGAGGCGGAGCCGCCGGAGAAGGTCGGTTGAAGGTCGGTTGAGCGGCGTTAACGCGGGTCGGCGTAAACCGTTCTCCGACCCGGGTTGTGTGCTAATGAAGCCGGCATAGGGCACCGCGGCCCTGCCTCCGCCTCGGCACATCCGGCGCATCGCCGGTGCATGGGCGGAGCAAGCGCCGCTTTGAGAGGGACAACCGGCCAGCGATGATCGGCGTCTTCGACTCGGGGCACGGGGGCCTCACCGTCTTCCGCGCGCTCATCGGGCGTTTTCCCCGGCTGCCGTTCGTCTACCTGGGCGACCACGCCAACGTGCCCTACGGCGACAGGCCGTCCGACGAGATCGTGGCCTTGACTCGCAGCGGCGTGGAGGCCCTGTTCCGGCGCGGCTGCCGGCTGGTGCTGCTGGGTTGCAATACGGCCACCTGCGTGGCCGCCCGCACGCTGCAGCAGAGCTGGCTGGCCGTCAGCGGCTGGCCCGGCCGCAACGTCCTCGGCATCGTCGCCCCCACTGTGGAGGCCGCCACCCAGACGCCATGGGCCGTGACGACCCCGCAGTACCCCCAGAAGTACAACACCGACACCGTGGCCGTGTTCGGCACCACGCGCACCATCGCCTCGCATGCCTACCCCGAGGAGATCCGCAAGCGCTGCCCGAAGGTGACGGTGGTGCAGCAGACCTGCCCGGAGCTTGTCCCCGCCATCGAGGAGGGCGCCCCGGAGGATGTGCTGGACGCGCTGGTACGGCGCGGCGTCGGGGCTCTGCTGGAGCAGACCGACGGCGCGCCTCCGCATCGGGCGATCCTCGGCTGCACGCACTATCCCCTGGTCGAGCACCTGTTCGGCCGCCACCTGCCGCCCTTCACGCGCCTGATCTCCCAGCCCGAGGTGGTGGCCGACAGCCTGGAGGACTACCTGCAGCGCCACCCGCGCTTTATCGACAGTGCCGCCACCGGCGCGGCGCCGGACAACGCCGCCCCGCCCCTCCTCCTGACCACGGGCGATCCCTCCCGCGTCAGCGCCGCCGCCCGCATCTTCTGGCCCGACGCCCCCGCCTTCCGACATCTGGCGATGTAACTATATGCTAAGCGTTCCGCCATGAACCAGGCTAAGCAGCTGCCCCATCCGGGCCCCTACGAGTTCACGCTTGCGCGCGTGCTGCATGCGCTGAGCGATCCGGTGCGCCTGTCCGTGGTCGCGGACCTGGCCAGCGGAGCCGAGCGGAGCGCCAGCGCATTCGAATGCGGGGTGGCGGAGTCCACGCTCAGCCATCACCTGAAGGTGCTGCGGCTGGCGGGCGTCATCAAGCACCGCAAGGAGGGCACCCGTTGCTTCGTTGCGCTGCGGCCAGAGCTGGAGCAGACGTTCCCCGGCCTGCTCGGCGCCATTCTCAAGTTCGGGAAGCCCTCCCGGTAGACGGCACTCTCGGCCCTTTTCCGAGTTGCGGACGCACCGCTTAACCGTACGTTAACGACGGTCTTCCGATAATGAACGCTAGGCAGACATGCCGGGCAGGAGGACGACGGCAATGACGCCGCGGCAGGCTCGCGTGGCCCTTGGCGCCTTCGTGCTGTTGGCAGCCGGCGTGACGGGCAATGCGCTCTATCTGCAGGGTAGCCCCGACCGCGTGGCGGCCAAGTCGCCCGCGGCGACTGCATCCGCGCGCCCCGAGCCGCAACGGCAGCCCAGCCGGCCCGCGGAGGCCAAGGCAAGCCGGTCATCGCACCAGCCCCCCGCAATCCCGCCGACGGCGTCGCTCAAGGCCACGGACCCCAAGATCGCGGAGCCGAAGGCGGCGGAGCCCGCGGCTGCCGACGCACCCGGGGATGCGGCTCCACCCAAGAACGCCCAGGCGCTCAAGGTCCGCACGGTGCGCGTCGCCACCGTCGGCGAGGCCCCGCCGGCAGACGCCGGCACGGACACGGACACCGTGCGCGCCGTGCAGGCCGAGCTCAACCGGCGCGGCCATGGGCCTGTGACCGCCGACGGCGTTGTCCGCCCGGCAACGCGGGCCGCCATCATGGCGTACGAGCACGAGCATCGGCTGCCGCTCACGGGAGAGGCTACGCAGGAGCTGCTGAAGCAACTGCTGTTCGGCGCACCGCCAGCCGGCGCGGCCGCCGGCCCGCCGGAGGTGCGCTCGCCCCAGGCCCAGGCTGTCATCAGGGACGTGCAGCGCCAGCTGGCGGCGCGCGGCTATCGGCCGGGGGCCGCCGATGGCCGGCTCAGCGCCGAGACGGTCGCCGCCATCCGCACCTTCGAGGCGGACCAGGGCCTGGTGCCCAAGGGCCGCATTTCCGCGGTCGTCCTGGAGCGGCTGGAAAGCGGCATGGCCGGCGGCGGGCGGCACAGGAACCAGTGATCAGAAATCAGAAATCGGAAATCAGAAATCGGAGCCAATCGGCGTATTCTGACTTCTGATTTCTGATTTCTGACTTCTGATTTCTGTCCCCCTGGAGCCACCATGCGCCTGAAGGCGGAGATATGGGTCAAGGCCTACCTGCGACGCTGCCGCGTCGAAGGCGCCGACGCCGTGCTTGTGCGCCGTGGCGACGAGGATGCGGGGGCGATCTACATCAAGGTGAGCCGGCTGGACGGCACCGCCACCCTGTTCGGCCCGGCGCCGGCCGGCCTCGACGCGGCACGCGAGGACCGCCTCTGGCAGCCCAGCCTGAAGGCCGAGCCCTGCCCGGAAACCGAGGTGGACTCCTTCCTGGAGCGCCAGATCGGCTTCGACTCCGACATCTGGATCGTCACCGTGGAGGACCGGGCCGGCCGGCATTTCCTCGACGACTGGCTCGCCCCGCCCTGATCGCCGGCCGCGGGACGGGGCCGACGGGAAGTTAACGGTCTGTTAACGCCCGTGGCGCTCAACTTTGGGCGATTCGCTTGGGGGGTGTGCGAGCGTCGGGCGAGCGGGGACCAGCGGCCGCATCCATGCGGGCGGCCATCGGTTCGGGGGACATCGATGGCACACATCGTACAATTTCGCACCGGCGCCGCGCGGGAGGACCTGGAGCCCGAGCCGCATCGGGACGGAAGCGCCCAGATCATCATTTTCCCGGGCGTGCGGCGCGAGCGCCACGCCGAGCCGCGGTCGCGCCCGCCCGTCAAAGGGCCGCCCGAGCGGGACATCCTCGAACTGCCCGACTAGGGAGCCGCCGATCGGCCGCCTGCGACGCCCGATGGCCGCCCGACGGCCGGACGTCGCGACACCGTTGCCTCGCAACCGACAGTCCACTATTGCACTAGCCTTTTCAGCGCCGTTCGGTGCTGGGCCGGCCCAGACGGAGCCCGGCAGGGACAGCCGAACGGCGCCGTAGACCTCGGGGGAGGGCGGAATGTCGATTGCTCTTGGTCGGTCGACCCGGCTGGCATTGGTTGCCGGGCTTGCGATGGCGCTCGTCGCGGTCCTGGCGCCCATTTCCGTAGCCTGGGCCCAGGCGGGTGGGCAGGCGCAGGCGCAGAAGCTGCGGGTGGTGACGCGCGTGCTCCCGCCGCTGGTCGTCGAGCAGCAGGGTGGCGCGCTGTCGGGCTTCAGCATCGAGCTGTGGGAGCGGATCGCCGAGCGGCTCAAGCTGCAGGCGAGCTACCAGGTCGCCCCGGACGTGCGCTCGCTGCTGGACGAGGTGCGCACCGGCAAGGCCGACGTGGGGGTGGCAGCGATCTCCATCACCTCCCAGCGCGAGCAGGAGTTCGACTTCTCGCAGCCGATCCTCAACGCGGGCCTGCAGATCATGGTGCGGGGCCGCGGGCAGGACGGCGACGGCAACCCGCTGTGGGACCTGCTGGCCCTCCTGTTCTCGCCGGCGATCCTGGTCTGGCTCGGCATCGCCCTGCTCCTGATCGTCGTGCCGGCGCACATCGTCTGGTACATCGAGCGACGCAAGAGGGACGGGATCATCCCGACCGAGGACTACTACCCCGGGATACTCCACGCCCTGTACTGGGCCGCCACCACCCTGGTCGCCCAGGGGGAGCAGCAGCCCCGGCACTGGCTCGCCCGCGTTGTGACGGTGCTCTGGATGTTCATCGGCGTGGTGTTCGTGGCGTTCTACACGGCGCAGCTCGCCGCCACCCTGACCGTCCAGCAGATCCAGGGCGGCATCGACGGTCCGGACGACCTGCCGGGCAAGAAGGTGGCTACCACGCGCGGCAGCACCGCCGCCGGCGTCCTGCGCGAGCTCAGGGCGGACGTGACCGAGGTGGCCAAGATCGAGGACGCCTACAAGGCTCTCAACGACAAGAAAGTGGACGCAGTCGTCTTCGACGCTCCGGTGCTGCTGTTCTACACCGCCCGGGAGGGCAAGGGGCGCGTGCAGCTGGTGGGCTCCCCCTTCCGCAAGGAGGACTACGGCATCGTGCTCCCGCGCAACAACCCGTTGCGCAAGCAGGTCAACGTCGCGCTCCTCGGCCTGCGCGAGGACGGCACATATCAGAGGCTCTACGACAAATGGTTCACCAACAAGTAGCGGCTGGCCAGGCGGCCCGCCGCATGAACCGTGGGTGAAAGGCCGGAGTGGGCAGCATTCATGCCGGCAGGCTACGATACCGGGAGCGAGATCGGCCCCAGGACGTGGTTGGAGACGTGCTTGGGGGACGAGCCTGCTCGTCGGCTTCCGCTTTCAGCCAGGCGTCCGGCATCGCTTTTGAGGGCGGGAGCATGACGAACCCTTTTGCCGTCCCGGCAGCGGGCGGGTCGTCCGAGACCCAAGCCGGCGCAACGGCCGGCGCTGCCGGCCGTCAGCTCCAGTTCGTCGCGATCGCGCTCGCCGCATTCGGCCTATACTGGCTGTCGTCTTTCCTCCTCGTCGCCCGCGATGGGACGACGCACTTCGGCGCCGACACATGGTTCTATACGGAGCTCGCCAAGGGCAACATCTTCGCGCAGCTTGCCGACAACAAGGACTACGAGCTCGACCGGGTCTTTCGCTTTCACCCGACGACGGTGGTCCTGGCAGCTGGCTGGATGAAGCTGGTGGAGCCCCTCACGGCCTCGATCGCGCCGGTGCATCTCCTGCGAGCGTTGTTCGCCCTGGCCGGCGCCATCGGCGTGTGGGGAGCCCTGTGGGCCTTCGCGGCGGTCGTCCCGCAACGCTACGTGGCAGTGCTCGGAGCGATCTACGCCAGCTCGCTCAGCATTTGGTATTTCTCCAGCCTCGAGGAATCGAAAATCGTCTCGGCGACGCTGATGGTGCTCTACCTCGCCACCTACCTGAACCTCAGAAGCAACTGGACGCTGCGCGGGGCGGCGCTCCTGACCGCCATCCTGCTGGCTGCCTGCCTGAACGAGATCGTCGCCGGCTTCGTCGTCGCCGTTCCCGCGATCGACACGCTGGTGCGCAGCGGCTGGGCCCTGCGGCACTACCGGTGGATCGCATGCCACGCGCTCGCGGGCCCGATCGCGCTCGGCATCCTGGAGCTCATCATGCGAGGCCGGCCGGGTGCCGGTGAGGTGCATGCGGAAGGGGCGAACCACTTCAGCATGCTCATCTATTACATCTCCCAGAACGACTACAGCCTTGGGAACCTCTATGAGTTCGCGGTGCGGTGGCTGTTCTTCAGCATCGCCGCGCCGTCGCCGCGCGGCACCGCCTACGCCAATCCGTCCGAGAACTACGGAGGCGACTTCGAGGGCTCGCTGGCGAGCTATCTCGCCTCCCCGGTCTCGACCGCCCTGGTTGTCCTGTTCGGCGTCGTGCTCTGGGCGAGCCTGGCGCGGCGGTATCGGGCGAACGGCTTTGGCGACCTGACGCCCGTCATGCTCGGCCTGCTGGCCTTCGCCCTGGCGCGGGGCATCTTCTTCGTCCTTTTCGTTCCCCACGAGGCGATCCTGTTCAGCTCGAGCGCAGTGCTGGCCCACCTGCTGCTCCTCGCCATCCCGTTCGCGGCCTCGAGCTTTCCGTGGAAGCGGTCGGTCCTGGCGGGGATCGCCGCACTGCTCATCATCGTCAATGGGAGCTTCATCGTCGGTCCATAGGCGGTGAAGGGGTCTGACACAAACTTGGACCGCGAAGCAAACGCCGCGCGGATTCCCCTCCCCCTTGTGGGGAGGGG
>JBIOWI010000176.1:0-3374 GCA_044868325.1 Hyphomicrobiaceae bacterium | reverse complement strand
TCCGCACCTTCCTGGGGCGGGACGGCGCCGCCGTGCCAGACGGCAAGCCGGCGCGGAAGGCCGGTGCCACCGGATCGCGCAGGCGCACGCCGCGCCCGCCGCCTTCGCTCCTGACGTTGTCGCCGAGCAGCTCGATGCCGGCCGCGTTCAGCGCCTCGACCACCTTGATCAGCGTGTCGATGACGCCGCGCACGTTGCCCTGGCTCGCCTCCATCCGCTGGATGGTGGGCAGCGACACGCCCGCCATGCCGGCCAGGGTCTGCTGGTCGATGCCGAGGAGCGCGCGGGCAGCCCGCAATTGTGCAGCGGTGATCATGGTCTTTCCGGGACGCTAAACAACAGCTCTTGCGCCAGCGGTCAAGAGTGATGTCTGGGACATCAGGATCGGTGTTTGACCCTCCACGCCCGCTAGGTCGGACATCGCGACTCCAGCGCAGGTCGCGGAGCGATGCGAAGGGGGCTTGTGCTTGACGGACGCGAGCGCGGCGGCGCGCTCGGTGTGCCGGGGCGAACGACACGACGGCCTGCACGCAGGCCGGTCAGAGCCCGGCAGGATCCGCGTCGGCAGCGGCGGCGAGGGTGCCGAACAGGCCCGCGCGCAGGTCGCAGGCGACGAGCCGCAGCTCCGCCTCCGTGGTGGCGCCGAGGTGGACGTGGACCTCGTTGGCGCCGGCCTGGGCGCCGCGCTGCCGCACCTCGGCCAAGTTGAGAGTGGGCGCATCGTTCATGCCCACGCCGACCCGCAGCGCCCGGCACCGCCCATGGGCGTCGCGCCGCACCAGGACATAGCTCGCCTGCGGCAGCGGCGGACACTCGATCAGGCTGTAGACACGATGGGCGTAGGCGCAGCCCGATGCCCCCTGCCACACCTGCCGGCGCGCCGGCACCCGCTCGAGGCGGGGGCCCACGGCCGGAGCGACAGGCTGACGGCCAAGACTGACGACGCGGGCTGCCATGAGCGGAGGGACTGATGGCTCGGTTGGCGGGACTCTACTGAACAAGGATGGATAGCCCATCTTTTCAGCCGAAATATGGCTGGACCTCAGGCGTTTCAAGGCTTGCCGACTCTGTCTTGCCGACTGGCACGCCCGCTCGATAGCCGAAGCCGCCAGCGAAGCCTCCTCGATCCGCCGGGTAACCTTACCTGACGCACAAGCCCGGCAAATCCGCCCCGCGGGACGCATTGCGACCGCCTGCGCGCGCTCAGCCGCACTTCGAATATCCGCAGGCATCGCAGATCCAGCAACCCTCGCGGCGCTGAAGCGAGCGCAAGCTGCAGCGCGGGCAGATGCGTCCGCCCGCCACGGCCTGCGGGACCGGCTCGGCGGGGTGCGGCGGGATGCCGCTGCCCGAGACGGCCATCCGCTCCGCGCCGGCTTCGCGCCGGGCCTCGGCGGGGAGGAACCCGGTGCGGATCATGTGACCCTCGATCACCTCGCCGATGGCCGCGATCAGGCTCGGCACGTAGCGCCCGCCCATCCACTGCCCGCCCTGCGGGTCGAAGATCGCCTTCAGCTCCTCGACCACGAACGTCACGTCGCCGCCGCGCCGGAAGATGGCGCTGATCATGCGCGTGAGCGCCACCGTCCAGGCGTAGTGCTCCAGGTTCTTGGTGTTGATGAACACCTCGAACGGCCGCCGTCGTACCAAAGGCACGCCTTCGCCGTGACGCCCCGAAGGCACGCCTTCGCCATGACCGTCGCGCTCGATGTCGTTGATGGTGATGTAGAGCGCGTGGTCGCTGCCCGGCCAGCGCAGCTTGTAGGTGGCGCCCTCCAGCACCGCCGCGCGCTCCAGCGGCCTGGCGATGTAGACGACATCGCCATGGCGACCGGGAAGGCCAAGCCCAGGCAGCAGCGGCGCCTCGGGCTCCGCCACGGCCTGGAAGGACGGGGCGGGCGACGGCGCACCCGCTGGGAGCGACCCCGCGGCCGCATCTGCCGCCACGATCTGCGCCGGCTGCACCTCAGCCGGTTGAGCCACCGCCGGCATCGCCGCCGAGCGGCTCAGCACCGCGCCGGTCACGGCATTGGGGCGATAGGTGGTGCAGCCCTTGAGACCCAGGTCGTAGGCCTCGAGGTAGACGTCCTTGAAGGCCTCGAAGCTCAGATCCGCCGGGCAGTTGATGGTCTTGGAGATGGAGCTGTCCACGTGCGCCTGCACCGCGGCCTGCATCTTGAGATGGGCGCTCGGGGTGAGCTCTTCCGCCGTGACGAATGCGTCCGTCGGCGGCGCCTCGGGGCCGAGCTTCTCCCGGTAGAGGGCGTGGGCATGGTCCTCCACCTGCTCGATGCGGATGCTGCCGTCGCGCTCCAGCACGCGCCGCTCGTAGCGGAAGTCGAACACCGGCTCGATGCCGCTCGACACGTTGCCGGCGAGCAGCGAGATGGTGCCGGTGGGCGCGATGGAGGTGATGAGCCCGTTGCGGATGCCGTGCCGGGCGATGGCGGCGCGCACCTCCTCCGGCAGGCGGCGGACGTTGGGTGCGGCCAGGAACCGCCCGGCATCGTAGAGCGGAAACGCGCCCTTCTCCGCGGCCAGCTCGGCGCTGGCAAGGTAGGCCGCCCGCTCGATCGTCGCCATCCAGCGCTTGGCCAGCGCCGCCGCCTCAGCCGTGCCGTAGCGCACCCCGCACAGGATCAGCGCGTCGGCAAGCCCGGTCACGCCGAGCCCGATGCGCCGCTTGGCCTTGGCCTCCTGCCGCTGCGCCTCGAGCGGATAGTTGGAGACATCGATGGCATTATCGAGGAAGCGCACCGCGGTGGTAGTGAGCGCCTCGAGCCGCCCCTCGTCGAGCCGCGCCTCGGCGGTGAACGGATTGTCCACCAGGCGCGCCAGGTTGATCGAGCCGAGCAGGCAGGCTCCGTACGGCGGCAGCATTTGCTCTCCGCACGGATTGCAGCACTGAATCTCTTCGCAATAGGCGAGGTTGTTCTGTGCGTTCACGCGGTCGATGAACACTACGCCGGGCTCGGCGTAGTCGTAGGTGGCGCGCATGATGCGGTCCCACAGGGCGCGCGCGTCCACGGTGCGCCAGACCTTGCCCTCGAACACCAGGTCCCACGGCGTCCCAGCGCGCACGGCGGCGATGAAGGCGTCCGTGACCAGCACCGAGACGTTGAAATTGCGCAGGCGGGCCGGGTCGGCCTTGGCGTCCACGAACGCCTCGATGTCGGGATGGTCGCAGCGGAGCGTGCCCATCATGGCGCCGCGGCGGGCGCCGGCCGACATGATGGTGCGGCACATGGCGTCCCACACGTCCATGAAGCTCACCGGCCCCGAGGCGTCGGCGCCGATGCTCCTGACCAGCGCACCCTTGGGACGCAGGGTGGAGAAGTCGTGGCCGATGCCGCCGCCCTGCTGCATGGTGAGCG
>JBIOWI010000175.1:0-9047 GCA_044868325.1 Hyphomicrobiaceae bacterium | reverse complement strand
GCGGCCTTCGTTGCCGCGCTGGGCGGCGTCTACGAGAGGTCGCCCTGGGTCGGCGAGCGCGCTTTCGCCGCGCGCCCCTTCGCCACCGTGGCGGACCTTCATGCCGCCATGCAGGCCGCGGTGTCGTCCGCTGCCGCCGACGCGCAGCTCGCGCTCATCCGCAGCCATCCCGAGCTGGCAGGCAAGGTGGCGCGCGCCGGCGCCCTGACGGCAGAGTCGGGCCGGGAGCAGGGCCACCTCGGCCTCGACCGGCTGAGCGAGCAGGAGGTCGCCCGCTTCGAGCGGCTCAACGACGCCTACCGCGACCGCTTCGGCTTCCCGGTCATCATCTGCGTGCGCCGGCACACGCGCGATTCGATCCTCGATCGCTTCGAGCGCCGCCTGGGCAACGGCCCGGATGCGGAGCGCGCCGCCGCCCTGGCCGAGACCGGCCTGATCGCGCGGCTCCGGCTTGTCGATGCGGTGGACGGGCCGGGCAAGCCGAAGACCGACGGGCGCCTCTCCACACACGTGCTCGACACGGCAAACGGCGGGCCCGCCGCCGGCCTCCGCATCGAGCTCACCGAGATCGGCACCGGCGCCGAGGCGCTGCTCACCGAGGCCGTCACCAACGCCGACGGCCGCACCGACCCGCCGCTGCTGGCCGGCGCGCCGCTGCGCATCGGCCGCTACCGGCTCGACTTCCACGTCGGCGCGTATTTCGCCACGACGCGGGTCGCCGTCGCCGATCCGCCGTTCCTCGACATCGTCCCCCTCCGCTTCGCCATCGCCGAGCCGGAGGGGCACTACCACGTGCCGCTGCTGGTCTCGCCCTGGAGCTACTCGACCTATCGGGGATCGTAGGGTGCAATAAGCCGAAGGCGCATTGCACCGATTGACCCGCAGTGCTCGCTCGACGCGGCAGCGGTGCAATGCGGCTATCGCCTTATTGCACCCTACGCCTGAAGGATGGAGACCATGACCAAGCTCGACACCATCATCCGCGGCGGGCGCGTGGCGACGGCCAGCGACACGGTGGTCTGCGATGTGGGCATCCGGGAGGGGAGGATCGTGGCGCTGGGCGAGGACCTGGGTGCGGCGGAGGAGGCGATCGACGCGCGCGGGCGGCTGGTGCTGCCGGGCGGCATCGACAGCCACGTGCACTTCTCCCAGCCGTCCGGCCCCGGCATCGTCATGGCGGACGACTTCGACTCAGGCACCCGTGCGGCAGCTTTCGGCGGCAATACGCTGGTGATGCCGTTCTGCATGCAGCAGAAAGGCGAGAGCCTGCGCGAGGCGGTGAAGGCCTACCACGCCAAGGCCGACGGCCAGTGCCACGTGGACGTGAGCTTCCATCTCGTCATCTCCGATCCCACGCCGAACGTTCTGGGCCAGGAGCTGCCCGCGCTGGTGGAGGACGGCTACACCTCGTTCAAGGTGTTCATGACCTACCAGGACCTGATGCTCACCGACATCCAGCTCCTGGAGGTGTTCTCCACCGCCCGCGTGACCGGCGCCCTCGTCATGGTGCATGCGGAGAACTACGACGCCATCCGCTTCCTCACGGAGCAGCTGGAGCGCGCAGGCAAGACGGCGCCGAAGTTCCACGCCACCTCGCGCCCCATCCCGGTGGAGCGGGAGGCGACGCACCGCGCCATCAGCCTGGCCCAGCTGGTGGACGTGCCGATTATGATCGTGCACGTCTCCAACGGCGAGGCCATGGAGCAGATCCGCTGGGCGCAGCAGCGGGGCCTCAAGGTGTTCGGCGAGACCTGCCCGCAGTATCTCGTGCTCACCGAAAAGGATCTCGACGGCCTCAACATGGAGGGCGCGAAATACGTGTGCAGCCCGCCGCCCCGCGACGAGGAAAGCCAGAAGGCGTGCTGGCTGGGGCTGGAGACGGGCGTGTTGCAGGTGTTCTCGTCCGACCACTGCCCGTTCCGCTACGACGACGAGGCCGGCAAGCTCACGCCGAAGGGCCGCACCAGCTTCCGATGGGTGCCCAACGGCATCCCCGGTGTGGAGACGCGGCTGCCGATCCTGTTCTCGGAGGGCGTGGTGAAGGGCCGCATCACGCTCAATCAGTTCGTGGCGCTCACCGCCACCAATCACGCCAAGATGTACGGCTTGCACCCCAGGAAGGGCACCATCGCCATCGGCGCCGACGCCGACATCGCCATCTGGGATCCGGACCGCCGTGTGAGGATCGCCCAGTCCATCCTGCACCACGGCCCCGACTATACACCCTACGAGGGTTTGGAAGCGACCGGCTGGCCGGTGACGACCATCGTGCGTGGGCGCGTGGTGGTGCGCGACGGCGCGCTGGCCGCAGAGAGCCGCATCGGTCAGCATGTGGCGCGGAAGAAGTCGCCCTATGCGGTGCCTGCTTCGGGGCCGAGCCAGACCTGACGTGCTTACTGCGGGTGACGTACCGAGGTAGATCGACAGCGACCTTTGTTGTATTAATAATGTTCGCAATCGAGGCTCTGTCAATAGTCAACAACCAGTGACGATGAGTCGAAAGCGTACGCTGCGTGCTTGCTTCGTAGTCGGGCAGTTTCATCAGATGGAGCTGCCGTATGCGTATTATTGAGTACGTCCTATGGACCATCGTCACCCTTTTCAGCTTGCTGATAGTGAGAGTGCTTTACAAAAGGAATTCGACACCAATTGAGAAGATCGTTTTTGGCACCGTCGCAGGTTTGGTGTTTGTCTTTCTAATTGGCGCCTTCTGGTTCTCTACCGGGAGGAAGCTCGACATAGCCTATGAAGCAATACTCTGCCCACTCTCCCCAATCTCCCTTTCCAGTTGCGAGCTGCCGCTTGGTGAGCGAGAGCGCAAAGAGCAGGCCAAGCCAGAGCGAGGGCGCGAGAAGCAGGCAATGCTTGAGCGGACCAAGCTCGAACGGGAGCGCGAGGAGCGGGCCAAGCTCGAACGGGAGCGCAAGGAGCGGGCCAGGCTCGAACGGGAGCGTGAAGAGCAGGCCAGACTTGAGCGGGAACGCGAGGAGCGGGTCAGGCTTGAGCGAGAGCGCAAGGAGCGGACTAAGCTCGAACGAGGGCGTGAGGAGCGGGCTAAGCTCGAACGGGAGCGCAAGGAGCGAGCCAGGCTCGAACGGGAGCGTGAAGAGCAGGCCAGACTTGAGCGGGAACGCGAAGAAGAACAACGGCGCTCACAGCGCTTTGCCGCAATGGCGGTGGGCATCTCGGGGCGCCGTTTGTTCGCGATAACGGCGCGCGATATGCCAAGCTACGCCGATGCAGAAGCAGGGGCTTTGGCTCGCTGCAATCAGGAAGTCTCAAATTGCCGTATTGAGGCTACATTTAGCGGTGCCGGCAAATGTGGATACGCTGCTGCCGGTGCAGCGCATGCTCCGTTATTCGGCTCACCAGATATACGTGGGGGCGTGCGCACTGGCCCTACCGCGACTGAAGCGATAGAAAGATGCGAGGCAGTTTTCCAAAAATGCTATATATTTCACACGAGTTGCAACTCACCATAGGTGCTGAACGAGGACGACATGAGCGCAGATCGCCACGATCACGCGCATTCCCACGGGGCGGAGCCGCGCTGGAAGCACGACGGCGTGCGCGTTGTCCCCGCCGGCAGCCTCGACCCGAGCACGGCCCAGACGCCGGGCATGGACCGCAAGGCGGCCATCACCTATGCACGGGTCGGCGCCCAGAAGCTGTGGGCCGGCGCGGTGACGATCCATCCCGACGCCAAGACCGGCGCGCACCACCACGGCCACCTGGAGAGCGTGATCTACGTCGTGAGGGGCCGGGCGCGCATGCGCTGGGGCGAGAAGCTGGAGTTCGTGGCTGAGGCCGGCCCCGGCGATTTCATCTATGTCCCGCCCTACGTGCCGCACCAGGAGATCAACGCCAGCCCCGACGAGCCGCTGGAGTGCGTGCTGGTGCGCAGCGACGGCGAGGCGATCGCCGTCAATCTCGACATCGAGCCGGTGGAGAAGCCCGAGGCGGTGTTGTGGATCGATCCGATCCACCGGGCCGATTGAATCGCGCGCTCCGAGCGTGCCTTAGTCAGGCGTTGAGCGGCTGAGGCGCATCGACTCCAGGGCGCACCGGTATGCCGACTTGGCGGCCAAGGTCGCAGATCACTACCCTGAAGCTCCACACCTGTTGCGGAAGAACTATCCCACGCGGCGCCGCCTTCGACCCCGCGCCGCACCAATTTCTAGGCCAAGAAATCCTCCCTCTTCACTTTCCCGCCTTTGGTCGCTGCAACCATCCACCGGGGCATGCGCCCGCGGCCGGTCCAGGTATTCTCCGGGTTCTGCGGGTCGCGGTACTTGACCGCTACACTGCCTTTGCCGTTGCGGGCCTTGCCAAAGAGCTCGCGGATCTCAAATCCATGCTCCTTCACCATCGCGAGAATACGCTGCCGCAATTCGGTGCGCTCTGCATTCTGCTTCTCGATTCTCAGGCGCTCGATGCGCGCCTGCATTTGCGCCAACTCGGCATACGACATACTCTCGATGCTGCTGGGTCTTGCCACTTCTATCTCCATCTCTATGAAATCTCGCATTGCGAGAACTTCTAGTGCATTGATTTCCAAGGCATTGCAACCAGAACTAAGCACAACTCATTGTGTCGCCCTCTGCCGCGCGTGCTCAAGCACCTGCGACTGCACGTATTTGCGCGTGTGCCCCGTTCGGCGCTGGCGACCATTCTCCCACAGTCCGCCCCTGCACTTTTGCCAGCGTTAATCTGCCCCAGCGAGCCGTTCGATCTCGGCAGCTGCCGCCCCGGCGAGCCAAATGGCCGACTCATGCTCAGACGCGTCGCGTACCAACCCACGGTTTAGAAGGAGTTATTCGAAGGCTGACGCTGGATAAGATTCCTTCCTGCAGAAAGCGATGTTCATCTGACATGCTCGCCCACGAGCACGAACGGCGCCCAGTATTCCGGACGCGCCTCGTCCAGCCGGCCTGCCTCGATCAGCCGGGCCATCGACCGGCGCAGCGCCTCGGCGCGACCGATCCTGGGGTCGGCGCGGAGCGCCTCGAACGCGCCGGTGGTGAGCTTTACGGCCGCCTCGGAATCCACATACCAGTGCGAGACGAGAAGCGCGCGTGCCTTCGCGTAGAAGAAGGCGCGCGCCAAGCCGGAGAGAGCCTCGGCGTCGCCCTTCCCGCCGGCCGCCGTGTTGCAGGCAGACAGCACCACCCAATCGGCATCCAGCTCAAGCTGCGCGACCTCCGAGGCCGTCAGCAAGCCGTCGTCCTCCTCCAACGCCGCTGGCGTCGCACCGTCCTTCGGCGGGTTGAGCAACAGCGCGGGCTCGGCCTTGGCCTTCAGGATGGTCTCACTCTCGCCCGCCAGGACGCCGTGGGTGGCGAAGTGCAGCACGCGGTAGCGCTGGAGAGTGCCCGCGCGTGACAGTGCCTTGAGGTTGGCCTCCGTCGCGCGCGCACCGAGCCACACGGTATCCGCCTCGCGTCCCAGAGCCCCCAGGGACTTGGCCACCGCGCAGAGCTCGTCGGCGGTCTCGGGCAGGGGCGCCTGGGTCCGCAACCGCGCGAGGTCGACACCACCGCGCAAGATGTCACCGAGGCCGGGCGTGCCCCTGCCTGCCGCCGCCACACGTCGGCGCGGGCTCTCGACTTCCTGGGGGCAGCTCTGTTTGGCCCGTGCGAGCTTCGCGCGTGCCCCATCGCCGGCGGCGCCATCGAGCAGTGGATTGCCGAAGGCGATGTAAGGGTCGCTGGCCTGCGATGGTGGCAGCTTGCGTAACGCTTGCAGGCTTCCCACCGAGGGCAGCACCGTGATGGGGTGTGCGAGAACCAGCCACGCACGGGGCAGACCCGCCGGGGCGGCCTCGTTCCGAGCCTCCGTCACCAGCACGTGGAACGGCAGGCTAGTCAGCGCCGCCGACGGGACGATGATGAGATGCTTGTCCCTGGTGAGATCGCCGAACGGCGCGAGGAGCTGAGCGTAGAGCTCGTGCGCCGTTCTAAGGTCGAACGGCAGGGGCTCGCCGTCGGCGAGGCCGTGGGGCGCAAGAGCTCGGCAGGGCTCGCCCTTGGCCTCCCAGCGTTGGCTCTGCCCCATCCATGTCCACTGTCCCTCGCGGTCGAGCCCGCAGCGCAGCTTGGCCACGCGCTCGCGGAGCGCGGTGGTCCCGAGCGGAATGCTGACCCAGCGCGCCTCTTCCTTGGTCACGGCCCACGCCAGCGTTTCCTCGGGCAGCCTGCCGATTCGCGGCACGTCAAGGAGCACGATGAGCGCCTCGTCCTTCCTGAGAAGGGCCTGCGCCGCGGGAATAGCCAGCGGCTTGGGGCTGGCGAGGCTGGCATAGTCCGGGAACTGCGCGGCCAGCCGCTGGTCGATGGCGTCGAGCTTCGCGTCAAGTCCGGCGACCGCGGTGCGGATTGCGTCCGCCGCTCTGGTATCAGCCTTGCCGACGGCGGCCAGCAGGCGCTTGTCCTCGCCCTGGCGTTGGGAGACGAGTTCCTGGCGCTCGCGCACCAGCCCGGCCAGCGGCCCCGTGCCTTTGGCGAACCGCACCGACATCTGGGCGAGCGCATCGGCCGCGCTCGAGTGCAGGGCCCACTGCGCGAGCTCGAAGCCCTCCGCCCGCGCCGCCGGGCTGCCGCCACCCGCGCGGTACACGGCGCGCGCGGCAGCGCGCAAAACCCTGCTGTTCTGCACCAGCGCCGCCTTGGCGAAGGCCCCGCCCTCCTTGCCGTGAGCGCCGGTCAGAATCGGCCTGGCGCGGCGGTAGAGCCCGGCGGCCTCGGTCCAATCGCCCAGCTCAGCCCGCAGCGCGGCCAGGTTACTGAGGTTGATCGCGACGTTGGGATGATGAGGGCCGAGGGCCCTCTCGTTGACGGAGATCGCGCGGCGATAAAGCGGCTCGGCCTCAGTCAGCTGGTTGGACGCCCGCAGAAGCTCTGCCAAGTTGTTGAGGTTGGCGGCGACCGAAAGATGGTCACGCCCATAGCTCTTCTCGTTGATGGACAGCGCGCGTCGATAGAGCGGATCGGCCTCGGCAAGCTTGTTGATGGACCTCAGCAATCCCGCCAGGTTGTTGAGGTCTCTGGCAACGGAAGGATGCTCGCGTCCGTAGCTCGTCTCATTGATAGCGAGCGCGCGTCGGTAGAGGGACTCCGCCTCGGCCAACCGGTTGGCTTCTCGCAGCAACCCCGCAAGGTTGCCCAGATTGACGGCAACGTCGGGATGCACATGGCCGTAGCTCTTCTCGCTGATGGCGAGCGCGCGTCGATAGAGGGGCTCGGCCTCGGCCGGCCGGTTGGTGTCCTCCAAGAGCAGAGCCAGGTCGTTGAGGTCGGTGGCGACGCTGGGATGCTCGGGGCCATAGCTTTTCTCGTCGATGGCAAGCGCGCGTCGTATCAGCGGCTCCGCCTCGGCAAGCCGGTTCGTGTCCCGCAGCAGCGAGGTCAAATTGCCGAGGCCGAGGGCGACTCTGGGGTGCTCCGGTCCGAGGCTTTTCTCGTATATCGCGAGCGCGCGCCGATAGAGCGGCTCGGCCTCGGCAAGCTTGTTGGTGGACCGCAGCAACCCCGCCAGGTTGTTGAGCCGGCCGGCGATGTCGGGATGCTCGGGCCCCAAGGTCTTCTCGCCCATAGCGAGAGCACGCCGATAGAGCTGCTCCGCCTCGGCTAGCCGATTGGTGTCCTGCAGAAGCGCAGCCAGGTTGTTCAGACTGCCGGCGACGTGGGGATGCTCGGGTCCAAGGCTCTTCTCACGGATGGCGAGCGCCCTACGAAGGAACTGCTCGGCTTCGCTGAGCCGGTTGGTTGTCCGCAACAGCCTGCCAAGCAAAGTGAGACGATTGGCGACGTTGGGATGGTTGGGGCCAAAGCTCTTCTCATCGATGGCGAGCGCGCGGCGGTAGAGCGGCTCGGCTTCGCTGAGCCGGTTGGTAGCCTCCAACAGGTCACCAAGGGTGCTGAGGCTGAGGGCGACTTTGGGATGCTCAGGTCCGCGGGCCTTCTCGTCGATGGCGAGCGCGCGGCGTACCAGGGGCTCCGCCTCGGCGAGCCGATTGGTATCCTTCAGCAGCAAGGCCAGATTGCCGAGGTCGCGGGCGACGTTGGGATGCTCCGGGCCAAGGCTCCTCTCGTCGATGGCGAGCGCCTGGCGCATCGGTGGCTCGGCATCGGCGAGCCGGTTGGTCTCCACCAGCAGCTGGGATAGGTTGTTGAGAGCCGTGGCATAGTCTGGATGATCGGAGCCGCGCCGGGCTTTCATGGCTTCGGCGTAGCGCCTCGCCAGCGGAATGGCCTCTGCATACTTGCCCGCTCCGTAGAGCTCGAGTACCCGCCGGTTGAGTGCGTCGGTGTCGTCTGCGGACTGCGCGGCAGCATTGCCCACAGCGCCGATGACGCCGGCCAGCAGCACCAACGCAAGCGCCATCCACAAACCAAACGGCCAAGGCTGTATCGCGGCACGGGATTCTGCCGGGGAATGGGCAACCCATCGCGCGACCTGGGGACGCCGACCGTGCCGGACGAACTCGCAGCCTCCGCAGATGCGCAGCGAGATGCGCTGCCGCAGTGCAGCCACCCGCCAGAGGCAAAATGGACCGATCGACATGCCGTCACGCCTCCGACTGTCGTTCTTTTTCCAGGGTTCTCCTCACGGGTCCAAGGTCTCCCGCGCGATGCTGCAACACTAGCGTGCATTACCGACGCCCGATATCCGGAAGCTGCCAAAAGGCGATCCGAGAGCTGCGGAAATCTCGTGCGCTGGGAGATTGAGCACCTCTCAGCTGAGCCCCAACCGGAATGCCTTGTGGAAGGGGAGGCTCTCAGGAGCTCCCGCATATGCGGTCCCCTACTCGTTGCCGAGCCGGTCGCCGACCTGACGCATACGCTGCTCAGCGAGTTCCTCACCCATCTGGCGGCCCATATCGCGCAATAGTCAGGGCCTGCCTCATTGGACCTCCGCTTCGCCGCCTTCGAGGCCCCTCAGCCGCTCAACGTCGAGGAGACGCACGCAGCTGCTGTGCGGGAGGTCGATCAGTCCGGCCAGCTTGAGCTTGGTGAACGTCCGGCTCACCGTCTCGATGGTGAGGCCGA
>JBIOWI010000174.1:0-11500 GCA_044868325.1 Hyphomicrobiaceae bacterium | reverse complement strand
CTTCTGCCACAACGCCGCGGCCAGGGGTCTGACCCCGTCCGCGAGGCCCGATTCCGAGGGATGGCCACCGAGGCATGGCAAGGAAGACGCCACCGGCAGACCAAGGCAAGACGGGAGGCGGCTCGGCACCGGCTGAGGCCGTCGCCTCGGCAGCGCCCTATGTGGTGCTGGCGCGCAAGTACCGCCCGGCCACCTTCGACGACCTGATCGGCCAGGACGCCATGGTGACGACGCTGAAGAACGCGTTCGCCACCGATCGGATCGCCCAAGGCTATATGCTCACCGGCGTGCGCGGAGTGGGCAAGACCACCACCGCGCGCATCCTGGCCCGCGCCCTGAATTACGAGTGCGATGGCATCGACAAGCCGACCATCGACATGCCGGAGTTCGGGCGCCACTGCCCGGAGATCATGGAGGGCCGCCACCCCGACGTGATCGAGATGGACGCCGCCTCCAACACCGGCGTCGACAACATGCGCGAGATCATCGAGAGCGCGCGCTACCGGCCGCTCGTGTGCCGCTACAAGGTGTACCTCATCGACGAGGTGCACATGCTCTCCAAGGGCGCCTTCAACGCGCTCCTCAAGACCCTGGAGGAGCCGCCACAGCACGTGAAGTTCATCTTCGCCACCACCGAGGTGCGCCGGGTGCCGGTGACGGTTCTGTCCCGCTGCCAGCGCTTCGACCTGCGCCGGGTGGATGTGCCGGTGCTGATGCAGCATTTCCGCAGCATCGTCGCCAAGGAGGGCGGCGAGGTGAAGGACGAGGAGGGCGTCGCTCTCATCGCCCGCGCCGCCCAGGGCTCGGTGCGCGACGGGCTGTCGCTGCTCGACCAGGCTCTGGCGATGGGGCAGGGGAGCGTCACCGCGGCGAACGTGCGGGCCATGCTCGGCCTGGCCGACCGCGGGCGCATCTTCGATCTGGTGGAGAGGCTGCTGGCGGGCACGGCTGGCGAGGCCCTAGAGCTGTTTGCCCAGCTGCACCGCGACGGCGCCGAGCCCGTGCAGATCCTGAACGACCTAGCGGAGGCGGTGCATACGGCCACGCGCGCCAAGGTGCTGGGCGCGGAAGCGGCCGGCGAGGGGCTTTCCGCCGAGGAGCGCCGCCGCGCCGCCGATCTGGGCGGACGGCTCTCGACGGCGATCCTGTCGCGGGCCTGGCAGATCCTGCTCAAGGGCCTGGAGGAGGCCGCCGACGCACCCAACGCCACGGCGGCCGCCGAGATGGTGCTGATCCGCCTGGCCTACACCGCGGACCTGCCGCCGCCGGATGAGATCATCAAAGCCCTGGGCGGCGGCGCGGTCCGCACGCCGGCGCCGGCCCGCGCACCGGTGGCAGCGCCGGCCACACAGGCCGAGCCCGTGGGGGCTGCGACGCGGGCGCTCGCGGAGGTGGGGCCTGCTCCCGGTTCGCCGCCGGGCAGGAACGGCATCGAGAGCGGCTTCGAGGCTGGCGCTGGGGATGCCGACGTCGATGCCGCCGGCAATGAGGATATCGACGACCTTGGCGAGGGTGGCCCTGGCCTGCCCGTCTTGCGCTCCTTTGTCGACGTCGTGGACCTGGTAGGGGCGCGGCGCGAAGCCAAGCTCAAGGTGCACCTTGAGGAGCAAGTGAGCCTTGTCAAATTCGACGCCGTCGGCAGCATCGAGCTGCACTTGCTGCCGGGCGCACCCAAGGGGCTGCCCAACGAGCTGCGCGAGAAGCTCAACCTCTGGACCGGCATGCGGTGGGTGGTGGCACTCAGCGACGCGCCGGGCGAGCGGCCCATCGGCCAGGTCCAGCGCGAGCGCGAGGCCGCGGAGCTGCGCGAGATCAAGGACCATCCCACCGTCGCCGCAGTTCTCCAGCAGTTCCCGGGGGCCGAGATCAAGCTGAAGCCGTTACCGGGCATGAAATCGTGAGATGATGAGTGGTGAGATGGCGAGATTTGGGTTGCGCCCGTAACGGGCGTCGCGTCTCGCATGTGAGGCTGTAGAACCCAAGGCCATCCTCGAATTCCAACGCGAATCTCACCATCTCACCACTCACCACCTCACCCGCCACAGCGGAGCCGCCGATGAAAGACCTCATGAAGATGATGAAGCAGGTCCAGGACGTCCAGGGCCGCATGCAGCAGATGCAGGAGGAGCTGGCCGCCCTGCAGGTAGAGGGCCAGTCGGGCGGCGGCCTCGTCAAGGTGACGCTCAACGGCAAGATGGAGCCGAGGGCCGTGAAGCTCGACCCGAGCCTCGTCAAGCCCGAGGACACGGAGATGCTGGAGGACCTGATCCTCGCCGCCTTCCAGGATGCCAAGGGCAAGGTTGAGGCCGCCCTCCAGTCCAAGATGCAGGAGGTGACCGGCGGCCTGCCGCTGCCGCCGGGGCTGAAGCTCTTTTAGGTTTCAGGGATTAGGTTTCAGGGATTAGGGGAATTATCCGCCATCCTCCTGAAACCTAATCCCTGATCCCTGAAACCTTGTTCGAACAGGAATCCCTTGGCCAAAGCCACTGCAGGTCCCGAGATCGAGCGGCTGGTCGCGCTGCTGGCGCGGCTGCCGGGGCTAGGCCATCGCTCTGCGCGCAAGGCGGCGCTGGCGCTGCTCAAGCGGCGCACCGACCTCCTGGAGCCGCTGGCGGCGGCGTTGACGGACGCAGCCTCCAAGATCGTGGCCTGCCAGACCTGCGGCAACGTCGATACGCTGAGCCCGTGCACCATCTGCCGCGACCCGCGGCGCGATCAGTCCCTCATCGTGGTGGTGGAGGAGATCGGCGACCTGTGGGCGCTGGAGCGGGCCGGTGTGGTCAACGGCCTCTACCACGTGCTGGGCGGCCATCTCTCGCCCCTCGACGGCATCGGCCCCGGCGACCTCAATATCGGCAAGCTGATCGAGCGCGCCGTCCCACCCGTGCATGAGGTCCTGCTGGCGCTCAACGCCACGGTGGAAGGCCAGGCCACGGCCCACTACCTCACCGACCAGCTGCGCGGCCGCGACATCAAGGTGACACGCCTGGCCCAGGGCGTCCCCATCGGCGGAGAGCTCGACTACCTCGACGAGGGCACACTCGCCGCCGCCATCAAGAGCCGCCGGATGCTGTAGGATGCTGTAGTGAGCGCACAGACCACCAGACGGTCTGCAGCCTGGACGGCGCCTGCACTAGTCTAGTCAGGCCTACTGATACTTCTCCAGACTCCGCCGCGGCGAGATGGGCCGCCACCACCACATCTCCCGCCCCTACCTGCTGCGCTATGCCCTGGGAGCGCGCGACGTGAGGACAACCGCCGCGTCGCCAACGGCGATCGGGTGCGGCGCGTCGCTGGGCTGGCGTTGACCCGTGGAAGTCTCTGGATTTCTGCTGCTACTGGCGGCGGCACTGCACTGTCAACAGGTAGTGAAGTAACCCTGGCCGGGCCGAACAGGGCAACTAATCCTCCCTCAATGAGTTTACGCTAGGCTGAGTGCGTCGGCTGGAACAATGGATGAACGACAACTCCCGTTGCCCCATCGCCACAGAAAGAGCCATATCTCAGCTTAAGCTATACCGACGCATACTGAGATGTTATTGTGCTAAAGGCGATGGGAGGTGCGGGCATGGTGATCGATGTGGTCGATACTGCCGCCGTCGATGGAAGAGAGGGCGAGGTTCTTCGAACTCTCCCACATGGTACTGTCATTATCTGGGACCCCGCCAAGGCGCGTTCCTACCCCTACTACAAGGCCGGACACGAGAAGTTTCAGGCGGGGGAGGCTGTCCGCTTCCTGACCGACGCCACTGATACTGTGATCGTCTCGGTTCGCAGAACAGGTGGACGGAGGCGTAGGCGGAACAAAGGACGAGACGCTATATCGTTTAGGCATTGGATCGGGCGCGACTGGTAGGCGCGTCCTATAGGGGGAGATAACCATGCATGTCGCCCCAGCGGCTTGTTGCGCATAGGAAAATACAGGATTACTCGGAAAATCCGACGTATGATAAGCTTATTCGGACGCTGGAGATAGGGGATATCATTCTGACTTGCGACGCAACATCTCCGTTGCGGCCAATTGTAGCCTTTCAAAACAGATTTCAATTTCCGCCAGCCGCGCGGAAGTTCACTCATGTTGCCATCTATCTTGGTCATGGGGATATCGTTCATTCCATGCCACAGCTGGACATGGACAGGCTGCTAGCAGGGGGGGTGAAGCGAGAGTCACTCCGCATTCTACTCCCAGAGGGAACGACATTTGCTGCAATAAGATATCCTGGGTTCACGGAGGAGCATCGATCTCTTGTTGCGGAGGCTGCGAGCGTCCATATCGGTAGACCATATGACTACGCTTCTATAATGCGTTGTTTGAGTTTCATGCCGAGATGGTGGCTACGGTTCAGGCGAGCGGTACATATTGGCAATCCTGTCAAGCATCCCGCAAGATCGTTCGTGTGCAGTGATTTCGTTTACGTTGTTTTTGATGAGCTATTCCAACACAAAAATCCGTGCAACTATCGGGGCGGAAACCCAGGTCCGATCTTTATGCCATGTTCTTTTTTCGCCAACCCCAATTTCGTCGATGTAGACATTGATGCCGAGTAACGTGCTTTTAGTGCGCCGTTTCTGGTAGGCGAGATTTCTCCGCACACGCTGTGCCATCGTGCACCGTGCGCTCTCCCGGTGATCACCTGCCGGTAACATCGCGGTGACGATCTCCCGGTACTCAGACGTGTCCGCATGGACCACGGAGGTGCCAGTGGGCTGGACGACCCGAAGGGCAAGGGACGCACGCCTCTTCTTGAGAGGATAGGGCGTAGCGGTCGCCACGGCAGCGGGGGAGTGTACGTGATCCGCGAGGACGGTGTGCGATACGGGCCGGCGCCCTGTTTGCTTGCACAGAAGCTACGCAACAGCACTGGCGCGCGCGGTGGCGATGCCGAGCGCGGCGAAGCTGTCGCGTGTGGCCTTGACCGAGCCGCCCATGTCGATGCCGCGGCAAGCGTCCTCGATCACCACCACGTCGAAGCCCTGACGCTTGGCGTCCTCGGCCGAGTAGCGCACGCAGAAGTCGAGGGCGAGGCCGACGGCGAAGACCCGGTCGAGGCCGCGCTCGCGCAGGTAGCCGGCAAGGCCGGTCGGCGTCTTGTGGTCGTTCTCGTAGAACGCTGAGTAGGAATCGATGTGCGGCCGGAAGCCCTTCCGGATCACCAGGGCGGCGTGGGGGATGTCGAGGCCCGCATGCAGCTCGGCGCCGGGCGTGCCTTGCACACAGTGGTCGGGCCAGAGCACCTGCGGCCCGTAGGCGACCTCGATGGTCTCGTAGGGCTGCCTCCCGGCATGCAAGGAGGCGAACGATTGATGCCCGGCCGGATGCCAGTCCTGCGTCAGCACCACATGGCGGAAGCGGCGGGCGAGCGCGTTGACGACCGGCACGACCCGGTCGCCTTCGGGCACGGGCAGCTTGCCGCCGGGGCAGAAGTCGTTCTGCACGTCGACCACCAGCAGCACGTCGGTCTCGCCGGGTGCGAAGGCCATCTGCGCCTCTCCGTTGCTCAGCTCAACTCGGGTGTACGCCGTGCGGGCGCAAGCGCCGGACCGGATCGATGCCGCACGCGGAAGTCATTCTTGCATCGGATTGGCAGATGTCAAAGGCCCCTCGGGCGTATCGCCGAGCGGGCCGGGCCGCTCAAACTTGCGTGAGCCGGTCCACTTATTCGCCCGACCTGAGCCGGGAAAATTTGCATCTCAGGAAGCAGGCAGGCTATAGATGCTCAAGTTGGCGGCAGTTGCCCGCACCGCTGCCGCAACGGGGGGACCGGTCTCGCCCGCAGTGGGGCCGGTTCCCACCCCTCTCCCTCACAAGCCTCCGATGCTGCAATGCCCCGGTTCCGCCGGGTGCCGTCGCGCGGGCATCGGGGTGCGACGCTTAACGCGGCCCGCCTCGCACCCCTAGCCCAAAGGGAGTCCGCGCGCGGCGCGCCGACTCCCGTCTCGCCCACAGTGGATCGTCTATGTTGACGGGGCGCCGTAACGGTCATATCTCGGCCAGGTAACGGGGCGGTAACAAAGTCCGGTCTTGCAGCGCCGCTGTCGCGATCGCGGGTCCCCCTGAGACAGACATGCTCTTGCGTTTCGAGGGCCGAACGCTGGATCTCGAGGGCCGCGCGCTTCTCGATGAGAGCGGGCGCGAGGTCTCGCTCACGCCTGCAGAGTTCGATCTGCTGGCGGCGCTGGCCCAGTCGGGCGGCCGCGTGCTGTCGCGCGACCAGCTGTGCGCCGTCGTCGCGAGGCGCGGAGATGGGCCCTACGACCGGGCCATCGACATGCTGGTGTCGCGGGTGCGGCGCAAGGTCGAGCCCAACTCCAAGCCCCCGCGCATCATCGTCACGGTGCCGCGGGCGGGCTACAAGCTCGCGGCCCGCGTCCAGCGCGTCAATAGGGCGGCCCCGCTGCCGGACGAGGCGCCGAAGGAGGCGCCTAGCGCGGCGCTACTGCGTGAGCACCGGCGGCTGAGCGTGCTGGCGTGCCGGATGCCCGCACTGGCGGCCTTGCCGGCCAGGCTCGACCCCGAGGACGAGGGCGCCCTGATGGACCGCGTGCACCGGGCCTCTTCCGATGTGGCTGCCCGTTTTGGCGGGCTCGCGGCAAGGCTCCCCGGCGACGGCGTGCTCCTCTATTTCGGATGCAGGCAGGCGCAGGAGGACGATGCGGAGCGCGCGGTGCGGGCGGCACTCGCCCTGGTCGATGCCGTTCGCAACCTGGGACTTCCGGACGCTTTGCGCCCGCACATCGGCATCGCCACCGGGTCCCTGCTGGTCCAGGCCAACGCAGGGTCGGACGATGCGCCTGCGGCGACGGGCCGGGCGCTCAACCTGGCCCTGCATCTGCCGTCGGCAGCGCCGCCGGGCGGCGTTCTGATCGACGGCCGCACGCGCGAGCTGGCCGGCGGCTTCTTTGAGTGCCGGGAGATGCAGCCCCTCGTCTTGGGCGACGGCCTCCCGCCGGTTGCGGTATGGCAGGTGACCGGAGAGCGCAACGATGCTGGCCGCTTCGACGCGCTGCGCCGGGCCGGCATGCTGGAGCTGGTGGGCCGTCGGGAGGAGATGGAGCTGCTGAGGCAAAGCTGGTTGCAGACGATGGCCGGGAAGGGCCGGGTCGTGCTCATCGCCGGAGATCCCGGGATCGGCAAGTCGCGGCTTGTGGCCGAGTTCCAGGACGAGAGGACCGCCGAGCTGCATGCCTGCCTCAAGTATTTCGGAGCGCCGCACCAGACCGACGCCGCGCTCTACCCGGTGATCGGTGAGCTGCAGCGGGCCGCAGGGTTCGACCGCGCCGACAGCCCCGAGGAACGGCTTGCCAAGCTGACAGCCCTCCTGGAACCGGTCGGAGCTCTGGCGGCCGAAGCTCCGGCGGCCGAAGCTCCGGCAGCCGGAGCCGCGATGCTGCTGGCGGATCTTCTCTCGCTGCCGGTGCGGGACGCCGGGGCTTTGCAGCGGCTGTCTCCGGAGCAGCGCAAGGAGCGGACGCTCGCCGCCGTGCTGGCGCGCATCGAGGGGCTGGCGGCGCGCCGGCCGGTGCTCGTGCTGGTCGAGGACGCGCACTGGTTCGACCCGACGTCGCTGGAGTTGCTCGGCCGGCTGGTGGAAGCGGTCCCGCGGCTCCCAGTCATGCTGGTTGTCACCGCGCGCCTGGAATTCGAGCCGCCCTGGCCTGTCGATGCCTATCGCAAGCTTCTCCCCCTCGGCTGCGACGATGCGGGCTTGCTCATTCACTACGTCGTGGGCGGCAAGTCGCTGCCGCGAGAGGTGACCGACAGGATCCTCAAGCATGCCGACGGCATTCCGCTGTTCATCGAGGAGCTGACCAAGGCGCTGCTCGAAAGCGGGACGCTGCGCGAAGGTCCGGACCGGTACGAGCTGGCGGGTGCATACCCGTCGCACCTGGTGCCGACCACCCTGGCGGCGTTGCTGGTATCCCGACTGGACCGGCTCGGGCGGGCCAAGGAGGTGGCGCAGACCGGTGCGGTCATCGGACGGGAGTTCTCGCACGAGCTCCTCGCCGCGGTGTGCCCCTGGCCCGAGGGTGAGCTGCAGGAGGCGCTGGGCGCGCTCGTGGGGTCGGGACTGGTCTTTCGCCGGGGCACCGGGGCAACCGCCGTCTACGTCTTCAAGCACGCTTTGGTGCAGGACGCGGCCTACGAGACCCTGCCACGCGAGCCGAGGAGCAGGCTGCACGCCCGCATTGCCGAGGCTCTGGAGAAGCAGCTCCCGGCCATAGCCGAGAGCCGGCCGGAGCTGTTGGCGCATCACGCCACCGAGGCCGGCCTGATCGAGAAGGCCGCCAACCTGTGGGGCAAGGCCGGGCTGCAGGCGCTGAAGCGCTCGGCGCTGCTGGAAGCCGCGGTCCAGCTCAACCGGGCGCTGGACCAGATCGGGGCCCTGCCCGGCACGCCGGACCTGCGCCGCCGCCAGATCGAGCTGCAGGTGGCCCTTGCGAACGCGCTCATGCACACGAACGGCTATGCGTCGCAAGCAACACGGGCGGCCTTCGACCGGGCCCGCTCGTCCATCGAGGCAGCCGAGGCGCTGGGCGAGGCTCCCGAGGATCCGCTGTCGTTGTTCGCGGTCATGTACGGGTCCTGGGTAGGAAGCTACGTGGCGTTCGACGGCGATGCCCTGCTCGGTATGGCGGCGCGCTTCATGGCGCTCGCGCAGAAGCAGGGCTCGACCGGCCCGCTCATGATCGGACACCGCCTGATGGGCACCTCCCTGCAGTGCACGGGAGATATTGCCGGCAGCCGGGCGCACTACGATCGCGCGATGGCGCTCTACGACCCCGCCGGGCATCGTCAGCTCACCACCCACTTCGGCCAGGACCTGGGCGTCGTCGTTCTGTCCTACCGGGCGTGGACGCTGTGGCTGCTCGGCTATCCCGAGGCGGCACTCGCCGACTCGGAACGCGCCATCGCGGCTGCGCGGGAAATCGGCCAGGCCGGCACGCTGATGTACGCGCTGGCCCACGCGACGCGGGTCCATCTGTGGACCGCAGACTACGACGCGGCACGCCCGCTGGTGGCCGAGATGCTGGCTCTGGCCGACGAGAAGGGTGCGGCGGCCTGGAGGGCGTTCGCCATGATGCAGAGCGGCTCGCTCCTGGCGCTGACCGGCGAGGGCGCCAGGGCCGCGTCGACGATCGCCGCGGGCCTCGCCTCATGGCAGCGCACGGGCTCGACGCTGTGGATGCCGTGCTACCTGTCGAACCTGGCGCAGGCCCACGCCCGGCTCGGCCGGCTGGACGAGGCGCGCGCCCGCATTGCCGAGGCAATAGCGGCTGTGAAGGCCACCAAGGCGACGTGGAGCGAGGCCGAGGTCCACCGGGTGGCCGGCGAGATTGCGTTGGCGGCCCCCGGTGCCGACGCGGTGGAGGCGGAAGCCCGTTTCAAGCGGGCGCTGGCCATCGCGCGTGCGCAACGGGCCAGGTCCTGGGAGCTGCGCGCGGCGACGAGCCTGGCCCGGCTGTGGCGCGATCGAGGCCGGCGCCGCCAGGCCCGCGACCTCCTCGCCCCGGTCTACAGCTGGTTCACTGAGGGCTTCGAGACCCTTGACTTGAAAGAGGTCAAGGCTTTGCTCGATGAGCTAGGTGTTGCAGCGCCGAAGAGGCGCAGGCCGGTTTCGCAGGCGAAGCGCAGCTGTCCATAGTCACGGCAAGGGACAGAGCGCGGTGCTTGATCGCGTTCATGGTCAAGAAGTTCGTCCTGCCCAGGATGGAATGCTGCACAGCCCCTGCGACAGGACCTCGGCGGATCTTCGGGGGCATTGACTGCCTGTGCTATAATAGCGTGAGGAGGCCGCCATGATGACGACGCTACCCGCCGATTCCGAGACCGAACGCTTAGCCAGGGAAGTCGCAAGAGCGAAGGGCAAGCCCTTGGCTGCAATCGTGCGCGACGCCATAGAGGCAAGTGCGCGGGAGGCGGGCCTGCCGATGGCCCGACCTGTTCGGTTTAGCGCCGCAGAAAGGCGCCGGCGCCTGCTCGAAATCTCCAAACGCAGTGCAGCCCGGCCCATCCTCGACCCGAGGACGCCCGACGAGATCCTTGGCTATGACGAACGTGGGTTGCCCAGTTGATCGTCGTCGACACGTCTGCCTTATTGGCGATCCTGAACAGCGAGCCTGAGCGGGACCGCTTTCTTGACGTGCTCGCAAACGATGGTCGCGTAATGATCTCTGCCGTCACACTGTACGAGGCCATGCTGATTGCCGGCATCAGGCGCGGTCCGGACAACCTTACTGACCTAGCCGAGATTCTGGAGACAGCCGAAGCCGAAATCGTGCCATTCGATGGCGATCAGGCGCACGCCGCGCAAGCCGCCTACATGCGATATGGCAAGGGTATCCATCCGACCGCACGGCTCAATCTGTGCGATTGCGTTGCTTACGCGCTGGCGAAGCGTGTTGATGCCCCCCTCCTCTTCAAGGGGGACGATTTCACAGCAACGGATATTGTCGCTGCATAGGGGTCGATCCGTTGACGTATTCCGAAAACTCTCCACCAAGGTAGGCGATCCGAAACCGCCGAGGAGACGCAAGCCATGGCCCTGTCGATAGCGCCCTTAACCCCCGCCGTCGGCGCTGAGGTTTCGGGTGTCGATCTCGCCCGGCTCACCGATGCCGAGTTCGCCGAGATCGAGGCCGCCTGGCACCGGCGCTCCGCCCTCCTGTTCCGCGGCCAGCGTCTGACCGACGACCACCTCCTGAGCTTCAGCCGCAGGCTGGGCGAGCTCGATCCGCCGCCCAACCAGGAGCAGGGCCGCATCAGCCCGACGGGCTATCCCGACATCTACGTCGTCTCCAACGTGCTCGACGACAAGGGCCAGCCGATCGGGGCGCTGGGCGCCGGCGAGGCGGTCTGGCACACCGACATGAGCTACCTCGACCTGCCGCCCGATGCGTCCATGCTCTACGCCCTGGAGGTCCCGCCCGAAGGCGGCGACACCTGGATCTGCGGCATGGAGGCGGCGTGGGCCTCGCTGCCCGAGAACCTGAAGGCCTCGGTGCGCGGCCGCCGCATCAAGCACGACGGCACCTATAACAGCGGCGGCTACCTGCGCAAGGGCGTGGAGCCCACCGACGACCCGCACAAGGCGCCCGGGGCCTGGCACCCGGCCGTGTGCCGTCACCCGGCCACCGGCGCGCCGGCCCTCTATCTCGGACGCCGGCGCAACGCCTACGTCGAGGGCCTCCCGCCGGCCGAGTCGGAGGCGCTGCTCGACGCGCTGTGGGCGCACATCGCGCGGCCGGAGCTCGCCTATGCGCACAGGTGGCGCGTGGGCGACCTTCTGCTGTGGGACAACCGCTCGACCATGCACCGGCGCGATCCGTTCGCCGCCAACGCCCGCCGCATCATGCACCGGACGCAGATCAAGGGCCGGCATCCGCCGCAGGCCTACCTCGACTAGCCAAGCTTGAGCCTGGAGAGTCGGGCGTCGGCAGTCGGGCGTCGGCAGTCGTAGTGATCGATCCCGTCTCCGGTTCCTCACTTGCTGCGACCAAC
>JBIOWI010000173.1:0-4868 GCA_044868325.1 Hyphomicrobiaceae bacterium | reverse complement strand
CATGATCGCGCGCGCGTCCGGCAAGCCGATCATGCCGCTCGCCATCACCACCTCGCGCTACGTGGCGTTCAACACCTGGAGCCGCATGACCCTCAACCTGCCCTGGTCGAACCTGGGCTTTGCGGTGGGCGAGATCGTGCATGTGCCGCGCGACGCCCGCGCCGACGAGATCGAGGCCTGCCGGCAGGCGTTGGAGCGGTCGCTGAACGCGGCCACGGCGCTGGCCTATGCACGCGCCGGGACGGACCCGATACGCGCGACCCCGGGCTGTGCCGCGCTTCCCGGCCTGCGCCTTAAGGCCTACCGGGCGATCACGTCTCTGGCGCGCCCGCTCGCCCCACTCCTCCTGGCCATCCGCCGCCGCCAGGGCAAGGAGGACCCGTCGCGGCTGCCGGAGCGGCTCGGCCGCCCGAGCGCCCCGCGCCCCGCCGGCCGGCTGGCCTGGTTCCACGCGGCGAGCGTCGGCGAGACGCTTTCCATCCTGCCGCTGATCTCGGCGCTGGCCGAGCGGCGGCACTCGCTCTCGTTCCTGCTCACCACCGGCACCGTCACCTCGGCCAAGCTCGCCGCCCAGCGGCTGGGGCCGCGCACACGGCATCAGTATGCGCCGCTGGACGTCCCGAGCTACGTGCGCAGCTTCCTCGACCACTGGCGGCCCGACCTCGCCGTGTTCACCGAGTCGGAGATCTGGCCCAACCTGATCCTGGAAAGCTCTGCGCGCGGCATTCCTCTCACCCTCGTCAACGCACGCATGACGCAGCGGTCGTACCGGCGCTGGCGACGCAACCGCGGCGTGGCGCGATCGCTGTTCGGGCGCTTCTCGCTGGTGCTGGCGCAAAGCGAAGCGCTGGCGCGCCGCTTCAAGATGCTGGGAGCCACCAGTACGACGGCGTCCGGCAACCTCAAGATCGACACGCCGCCGCCACCGGTGGACGAGTTGGAGCTGGAGCGCCTGAAGGCGGCGCTCGAAGGGCGCCCACTGCTGCTGGCGGCAGGCACGCACGAGGGCGAGGAGGCTATCGTCGCGGAGGCGCACCGACAGCTGCGCCAGCGCTTTCCGGACCTCATCACCATCGTCGCCCCGCGCCATCCCGAGCGCGGACCGGCCATCGCCGAGTGGCTCGAGCTGCAGGGCATCGCCGCCGTGCGGCGTGCGCCGGGAGACCTGCCAACGCGCGCCTGCGAGGTCTACGTGGCCGACACGCTGGGCGAGCTCGGCACGCTCTACAAGCTCGCCTCGGTTGCCTTCGTCGGCGGATCGCTGGTCGATCGAGGCGGGCACAACCCGATCGAGGCGGTGCGCCACGACGCCGTCGTCGTGACCGGGCCGCATTGGCAGAACTTCGCCGATACGTATCGGGCGCTGCTCGACCGCGGCGGCGCCATCGTGGTGCGTTCCGCAGCCGAGCTGGCGGGTGCCGTGGAGCCGCTCCTCCTCGACGGGACCCAGCTCGCCCGCCTGCGCGAGCGTGCGGAGAGCGCGCTGGCCGGTCTGTCGGGCGCGCTGCCGCGCACGGTGGAGGCCCTGCTGCGCCACCTGCCGGGCGAGGACGAGCTGGCCCGTGCGGATTGACGAGCCGTCCTGGTGGTACGGGGCAGCGCCCGATGCGGCCCTCGGCGTCATGGGGGGCGTCATGGCGGTGTGCCTGTCGCCGCTGGCTGCGCTCTTCGGCTGGGCGGCGCAGACGCGCTACGCCCGTGCCGCCCCCTATCGCTCGCGCCTGCCGGTCATTTGCGTGGGCAACCTGACGGCAGGCGGCACCGGCAAGACGCCGCTGACGCTCCACTTGTGCCGGCGCCTGCGGGCGGGCGGCCTGCGCCCTGCGGTCCTGACGCGCGGCTATGGCGGGAGCCTGGCCGGGCCGCGCTGGGTGGCTGTGGGAGACGGCGCCGACGCCGTCGGCGACGAGGCCCTGCTGCTGGCGCATGCGGCGCCGACCCTGCTGGCCCGCGATCGTGCGGCTGGCGCCAGGATGATCGAGAGGGCCATCGAGGCGGCCGGCAGCGTGGCAGCCGATGTCATCGTCATGGATGACGGCCTGCAGAACCCACAGCTCGCCAAGGACCTGACGCTTGCCGTCGTGGACGGCTCCCGCGGCCTCGGAAACGGCCGTGTGATGCCTGCAGGACCGTTGCGGGCACCGCTGCGGTTTCAGCTCGGGCTGGTCGATGCCATCGTCGTCAACGCGCCACTGCCCAACGCGGGGCCCAATGCCGGGCCCGATGCCGGCGCCGCCGTTGCCGGCTGGTTGCGGCAGCGCTTCGACGGCCCGGTGCTGCGCTGCGCCACTGTCGTTGCCGGGGATGCGAGCTGGCTGCAGGGCAGCCGCGTCGTCGCCTGGGCCGGCATCGGTGCGCCGCAACGGTTCTTCGCCATGCTGCGGTCGCTGGGCGCGGAGGTGGTGGAGACCGTCGCATTCGGCGATCACCAGCGCCTCGACGAGACGGATGCGCGGCGCCTCCTCGCCCTGGCCGAACGCCACGGCGCCGCACTCGTCTCCACCGCGAAGGACATAGCCCGCCTCGAAGGCGCCAATGGCGCCCTCGCCGGCCTCACCGCGGCCACCCGTGTGCTGCCGATCAGGCTGCGGTTCGCGGAGCCGGACGCCGAGCGGCTCGAGGCGCTTGTCGACCGTACGATCCGTAGGAAAAGGGCCTAATCGGCTCACTCAGCAGTAGTGGACCGTCGTCTCCAGGTTGGGCGTGCCCGAGCAGCACCTGGATCACGCGTGGTCCGCCACCTTCTCGCGCTCCACCTCGTCCGCCGTCTCGCCCGGCACGCTGAAGCCGCCCTCGGCCACCAGGTGGGCGAACAGGCCCTGCCGGGCGACCAGCTCGCGGAAGCTGCCGCGCTCGACGATGCGGCCCTGGTCCAGCACCAGAATGGTGTCGGCGTCGGCCACGGTGGAGAGGCGGTGGGCGATGATGAAGGTAGTGCGGCCCCGGCGCAGGCGGTCGAGCGCCCGTTTGATGCGGGACTCCGTGTCCACGTCGAGCGCGCTGGTGGCCTCGTCGAGGATCAGGATCGGCGCGTTCTTGAGGATGGCGCGGGCGATGGCGATGCGCTGGCGCTCGCCGCCCGACAGGGACGCGCCGCGCTCGCCGATCACGAACTGGTAGCCGCCGGGCTTCCTGGCGATGAAATCGTGGGCCTCGGCGAGCCGGGCTGCCTCCTCCACCTCGGCGTCGCTGGCCTCGGGGCGGCCGATGCGGATGTTCTCGGCGATGGAGCGGTTGAAGAGCCCGGCATCCTGGAACACCACGGCCATCTGGTGGCGCAGGGAATTGAGCGTCACGTCCTCGATGTCCTGGCCGTCGATGAGGATGCGGCCGAAGTCCGGCGAGCGCAGGCGCTGCAGGAGCGCCAGCGTGGTGGTCTTGCCGGCGCCGGTGGGGCCCACCAGTGCGGTGGTCTTGCCCGCGTGCGTGGCGAAGCTCAGGTCGAAGACGCCCTGGTCGGTGCCCTTGAAGCGGAAGCTCACGTCCTCGTAGCGCACCTCGCCCACCACGTCCGTCAGCGGCTGGGCGCCCGGCTTCTCGCGCACGCCCTCGGTGGCGTCGAGCAGGTCGAAGAAGCTGCGCAAGGTGGGGGCATACTGGAAGATGCGCACGGCGAAGCCGGACAGCAGGTCGAGCTTGCCGATCATGACTGAGGCAAAGCCGACGAAGGCCACGATCTCGCCCACCGTGATGCGGCCCTGGCCCACGAGGATGGCGCCGACGGCATAGATGGCGACCATGGCGATGGTGGCGGCGATGCGGGTTACCACCGTGAGCAGGCCCCACCAGGTCAGCACCGGATACTGCGCGGTGAGCAGGTCGGCCATGATGGCGCGCATGGCCTGCACCTCGGCGCCGAAGCGGGCGTAGCTCTGTACCACGGTGACGTTGCCCAGCACGTCGCCGACGCGGCCGTAGACGTTGTTGTGATACTGCTCGACGGCGGCTTGGCCGGTTGAGGTCTTCTGCGCCACCAGGACGTTGGCGGCCACGTAGGCCACCGCCAATGCCGCCAGGATCAGCGACATGATCGGGCTCATGTAGATGGCGGTGGGGATCAGCACCACGATGCCGACGAGCGCCACGAACTGCTCGCGCAGGAATGAGAGCCACTTCCAGAACAGGGCGTCGGTGCCGGCGAGGATGGTGCGCACCACGGCGCCCGAGCCCTTCTCGGCGTGATAGCTGATGGGCAGGATGATGGCGTGCTCCAAGGCCTGGCCGAGGGCGGCGAGCCGCCGGCGGTGGGCGAGCCGGTCGGCCATCACCGCCACCACCACGCCGGCGAAGATGCCGACGAGGCCCACCAGCGCCCACAGGCCGATGATTGGGAAGGCGCCCTGGCCGAGGGCGAGCGCGTCCACCACGCGGGCCAGCAGCACCTGCTCGGCGATGGGAACGGTGCCCAGCGCGATGCCGCACGCCACGACCCAGACGGAGCGGGAGCGCTCCACCAGCAGCATCGCCAGCGCGCGCTTGTAGACCTGCCAGATCGACAGCGCCGGTTTCATCTAAGCCCGCTTCCTGTAGACCTTGAGCGACTTGTAGTCGGCGGCCGGCTCGAACGGCCTGAGCTTGACCAGCTCCCGCGAGACCGCCTCCGCTTTGTCGTAGGCAAACGATCCCGTGTAGAAGAGGATTTCGCCACCAGCCTTAACCTTGTCGGCCAGGATCAGCGTCATCTCCAGGTCTGTGAGGGCGCCGTAGCTGTCGTTGTCGGGCGTGCGGAACTCGCCCACGTGAAACAGGCTGATATAGTCGAACGCCGGCAGCAGCCGGGGGTCGAGCTGGTAGATGTCGCCGAAGTAGGCCTTGTAGGTGTGGCCCAGCCGCGGATTCTGGATCAGCAGCTCCACATAGTCGTCGTA
>JBIOWI010000172.1:0-6121 GCA_044868325.1 Hyphomicrobiaceae bacterium | reverse complement strand
CAGGGCTGCGAATGCCCCGATTGACGCTGCAACACACCTCATCTCAACCTCGCCACGCAGAAATGCCCCAATGCACGCCAGACCCCACGGGAATTTTGCTACTACCTCCCTCTGGGTCTGACACCATTGCACTACGCAGTGTTGGAGCCACGGTGTCAGACCCAGAGGGTCTGACACCCCCTTACGCCTTGCTGCCGCAATAGGCCTCGATCCGGTAGCCTTCCGGATCGACCACGAAGGCGGCGTAGTAGTCTGGCCCGTAGTCTGCGCGCAGCCCCGGCTTGCCGTTGTCGCATCCACCGGCCTTCAGCGCGGCGGCGTGGAACTTGTCGACGCTCTTGCGCGTGGGCGCGTCGAAGCAGACGTGCAGACCCGACCCTCCATCCTCCGGCACCGGCCTCTCGACGGCGCTGATCCACAAGGCGATCGACGCGTCGCTGCCGTAGCCGAGGGAGCCCTCCGATTGGCTCTGGCAGCTGTAGCCCAGCGGGGCGAGGGCCGCGTCGTAGAACCGCTTGGCCCGCGCAATGTCGCGTACACCGATCGAGATGTGGTTGATCATGGATATCTTTCCCCTTGTGTCGACGTTTGGAGACATAGGTTTCAGGTTTCAGGGATTAGGTTTTAGGGGACCTCGAAGCACACTCCGATCCCTAGAACCTAGTCCCTGAAACCTGAAACCTAGATCCGGCGGGCCAGCACCTCGACCTGCAGGCGCCAGCTGGCGCCGCCGTCGGCGGAGACCTCTCCGAGCCAGTGGAACGACTCCGGCTTGATCTTGGTGAAGCTCCAGCGCATCAGCGCGCCCGATTCGTGCCGGCCCTCCTGCACGATGTCGGCACCGCGCGCCCGGCCGATCTGGCGCGTGTAGAGCTGTGTGGCCGGGTTGTGCCAGAAGATGTGCCACGCATCGATGCCGGGGTCGTAGACGCGCAGGGTGGTGCCGTACCAGTTGCCCGTGACGGGCAGCTGCCGCGGCGGCGCGTCGGGCGTACGCTCTGCGCGGCAGGGCAGCATCCACACGTCCTGCAGGGCGCGGCCTTCCAGCACCCAGCCGGCGTGGATCTCGCCGCGGTTGGTGTGCGTCTTGCCGTCCTCTTCGTGCGCGATCACGGTCGTCTCCCAGCTGCCGATCAGGAAGCCGTAGAGGCCGAGCTTGTCGGCGCGGTCCGGGGCGGGGCCGGCGCTGTGGAGGATGTCGACGAAGGTGCTCTTGGCGTGGCTCATGGGGGTCTCCTCGGTGGATCGTGTCAGGAGTCCCGCATGGCTAGCGCCGTCCCCTCCTCCGGCGCTTGGGAAAAATTGCTATAGTGCGCCCATGAATGCGGCCCATGGGCATCCCGTGTCACTGACCTCGCGCGTGCTGGCCTCCGGCCCCGGCTGGAGCGTCAGCGACGCGATCTGCACCGCCGGCCCGCGCGACCGCCCGTTCGAGGAGCGGCACGACACCGTGAGCATTGCGGCGGTCGTGGCAGGCACGTTCCAATACCGCACCGACCGCGGCCGGGCCGTGCTCGCCCCTGGCGGCCTTCTCCTGGGCAACGCCGGCGCCTCTTTCGAATGCGGGCACGAGCACGGCACCGGCGACCGCTGCCTTGCCTTCAGCTTCACGCCGGACGTCGTGGAGGGGATCGTCGCCGCAGTGCCCGGCGCACGCCGCACGTCCTTCTCGGTGCCGCACCTGCCGCCGCTGCCCCGCCTGCTGCCCCTGCTCGCAACCGCCGAGGCCGCCCGTGACGAGGAGGACGCCGCGGAGCTGGAGGAGCTGGGGCTTCGCCTTGCCGCTACGGTGACGGCAACGCTGGCGGATGGCGCCCGCCAGGCGCCGGCGCCGAGCCGGCGCGACGAGCGCCGCATCTCCCACGCGCTCCGCCGCATAGAGGCTGAGGCGCACGAGCCACTCACCCTCGCCGACATGGCGCGCGAGGCCGGCATGAGCCCCTATCACTTCCTGCGCACCTTCCGGCAGGTGGCGGGCATGACTCCACACCAGCTGTTGCTGCACACGCGCTTGCACCGCGCCGCCGTGCGCCTGCGCACGTCCAACGCGCCGGTCTCCGCAATTGCCTTCGACGCGGGCTTCGGCGACCTCTCGACCTTCAACCGCCGCTTCCGCCGGCTCGTGGGGTGCAGCCCCGGCGAGTATCGCACGCGGATTTCTCCGCTATAGCGGGGTAGGGTGAGGGCAATGGCAATCTGCAGCCGGCAACTAAGAACATAACAAGAACATTCCGATAAGCATGGCAAAAACAAGCCTCTGGCGGTCTGGCAACCACTGCGACAAAGCATCAGACCTCCACCGCAATCGCCGCCGCGCACCTTGACTCCGCACCGGCCAAACCGGATAGGACACTCCTCGCAAGCCACAACTTTAAGCCACAGCTTTATGATGAAACTGCCTGCCTTTTGCAGGGCGTCGGGGGGAGAGCGATATGCCGTTTGATCCACGAGCCGAGACACGGCCAGTGCCGGCCGACACCGCCGGCCCGGACCTCATTGTCGTCATCCCCACCTTCAACGAGCGCGACAATGTCGCTCCGCTCCTGGAGAAGCTGGCCCATACGCTGGACGGGATCCGTTGGGAGGTCGTGTTCGTCGACGACGATTCCACCGACGGCACCGTCGAGGCGCTGCGGCTTGCCTGCAGCATGGATGCCCGCGTGCGCTGCGTGCGCCGACTCGGCCGGCGTGGGCTCGCATCGGCGGTGGTCGAGGGCATCCAGAGCAACTTCGCCCCCTACATCGCGGTTATGGACGCCGACCTGCAGCACGACGAGCGGCTGCTCGGACCGATGCTGGACATCCTGCGCAAGGACGAGGCCGACGTGGTGGTGGGCTCGCGCTACCTCGCCGACGGGGGGCTGGGCGACTGGAGCCAGCGCCGCCGCACCATCAGCCGGGTGGCGACGAAGCTGTCGGGCCTGGTGCTCAGGGGGCGCGACCTCACAGACCCGATGAGCGGCTTCTTCATGCTGAAGCGCGACGTGTTCGACACCGCTGTGCGCCGGCTCTCGCAGGAGGGCTACAAGATCCTGCTCGACATCGTCGCCTCCTCGCCCGCCTCGGCGCGCATCAAGGAGGTGCCCTACGTGTTCGGCCTGCGCCAGCATGGGGAGAGCAAGCTCGACAGCCTGGTGGTGCTCGACTACCTGATGCTGCTGCTCGACAAGCTGGTCGGCCGCTGGGTCCCGGTGCGCTTCCTGATGTTCACCGCGGTGGGCTCGGTGGGCGTCTTCCTGCACATGGCAGTGCTGGCCGCGGCGCTCAAGTCCGGCGTGGCCTTTCTCCCCGCGCAGACCGCTGCAACCACCGTCGCCATTGCCTGCAACTTCTTCCTCAACAACGCCCTGACCTACCGTGACAAGCGGCTCAAGGGGCTAGGCCGCGTGCTGCTGGGCCTCGTGAGCTTCTATGCCGTGTGCTCCATCGGCGCCGTAGCCAACGTCGGCATCGCCAACTTCCTGTTCGTCGAGCAGAACTATGCCCGGTGGGTGTCGGGCATGTCCGGCGCGCTGGTGGGCGCGGTGTGGAACTACGCGGCGTCGGCGCTGTTCACGTGGCGGAAGTAGCGCGCCGGCTGCTCAGGCCAGATTGCTCCTCGTTTCACACTCTGCGTCGGCCGGCGCTCGCACGGGCCCGTCGGACTACGGGCGCCGCATCGGCCCCGCTGGGGCCGTGACGCGCGTGCGCTTGAGAATTTCTTGCGAGGCGTGTGAGGACTTCTCGGTTGTGCCCGGCGGCGCCGGCTCCCAACTTCCATCACAGGAGAGGGACGCCGGCTGGAGCCGATTGGAGAACCGAGATGAGCCCGCAGAGCGCAACCGTCGAGGCGCTGGCCTCCGTCGAGGCCGCGCTGAACTACCTGGCCCCGGCCCCGCAGCGGCCGCGCACCTATACCTACGAGCCTCCAGCCGGCGTGCCCCGCAGCACGGCCGTGAACGAGCCGCACACGGTCCAGGTTGCCGACGCACGGCCCATCGTCGGCAGGCTGTCGCTCGACGAGCAGGGGCTCGGCCTGGTGCGGCACCGCAGCGCCGTGCGGGACTTCTACGACGAGGCGCAGGTCAGAGCGGTCTACTACCCCGAGGCGGAGCGGCTGCTGCAGGAGCTGACCGGCGCCGACCGGGTGCACATCTTCGACAACACGGTGCGGCGGCGAATCCCGGGCGCCGAGGACCGCCAGGTCGGCGGACTGCGACAGCCGGTGCCGCGCGTGCACGTGGACCACACCGAGAGATCCGGCCCGCAGCGTGTGCGCGACCTGCTCCCGGACGAAGCGGAGCGCCTGCTGCGCGGCCGGGTGCAGATCGTCAACTTCTGGCGTCCGCTGCGCGGGCCGCTCCTGGATATGCCGCTGGCGGTCTGCGATGCGGCGAGCGTGAGGCCCGAGCAGCTCATCCCCTCCGATCTCGTCTACAGGGACCGCATCGGCGAGACCTATTCCGTGACCTATGACGCCCGCCACCGCTGGTACTACGTGCCGCGGATGGAGGCCGACGAGGTGCTGCTGCTCAAGTGCTACGATTCCAAGACCGATGGCCGCGCCCGCTTCGCGCCGCACACGGCCTTCGCCGACCCCACCACGCCGCCCGACGCTCCGCCGCGCGAGAGCATCGAGCTGCGCGCCCTGGTGTTCCACGCGGCGTGATCGGAAGGAGACGGCCGCATGGCAGACGTGCGGCCCCGCTCTGGACCGACGCTGGTGCTCCTTCCCGGGCTGGACGGAACGGGCGCGCTCTTCGCTGCTTTCTGTCGCGCGCTCGCCCCCGGCACTTGGTGCCGAGATCGGCGTCAGGCGTATTTTCGGCCATCCCATGGGTGCGGGTCCGCGAGGTGAACGGGCCGCATTTCCTGCTTCAGGCGTGTCCGTCGGCTGCAGCCGCCCAGGTGGAGGCGTTCCTGCGCGAGATGCCGGGACGGACCGCCGGACCGGCTTGACGGCGCGCCGCGCGCGCTCAAATTAGGAGCGCGGTCCAAACCCGACGAACCCGCCGAGGCAAACCCGCTGGAGGCGATCCATGGCCATCACGCTCAACCACACCATCCTGCCAGCGCGCGACAAGGAAGCCGCGGCGCAGCAGTTCGCGCAGATCTTCGGCTTGGTCTACAAAGGCCGGGACGAGCATTTCGCGCCGGTCAAGGTCAATGCCACGCTGACCTTCCTCTTCGACGACGAGGCGAGCTTCGAAAGCCACCACTACGCGTTCCATGTCACCGATGCGGAGTTCGATGCGATCTTTGGGCGCGTCAAGGAGGCCGGCCTCGTCTACGGCAGCACGCCCTGGAGCGCGGAGGACGGCAAGCTGAACGACTGGGGCGGCGGGCGCGGCGTCTACTTCAGGACCGCCGACGGCCATCTCCTCGAGCTGATGACCGTGCCGCAATGAGGATCATTGCCTCCGAGGAGGACATCCGCGCCGGCGTGAAGGCGCTGCGGCGCAAGTGCCCCACCATGCGCCACGTGCACGACACGGCCGGCGATCCGCCGCTGCGCCGCCGGCCCGCCGGCTTCGAGGGGCTCGCCCGCGTCATCGTCGGCCAGCAGGTCTCGATCGCCAGCGCGACGGCCATCTGGGAGCGCACGGCCGCCGCCTGCCAGCCGTTCGAGCCGGCCACGCTCCTGCGCCTCACGGACAGGAGGCTCGCCGCAGCCGGGCTTTCCCGTCCCAAGATCCGCACGCTGCGCGCCATCGCCACCGCCTGCCGCGACGGCCTCGACCTGACGGCTCTCGAACGCGCGAGCGACGAGGAGGTGCATGCCGCGCTCACCGCCGTGGTCGGCATCGGTCCCTGGACAGCCGATATCTACATCATGTTCTGCCTCGGCCGCGCCGACGGCTGGGCGCCGGGCGACCTTGCCCTGCAGGTCGCCATGCAGCGGGCGTTCGCGTTCGCCGAGCGGCCCGGCAAGGACGACATGATGACGCTCGCCGAGCGCTGGCGCCCCTGGCGCGGCGTGGCGGCGCGCCTGCTGTGGGCCTACTATGCGGCCCTGAAGGCGAAGGGCACGGCGGTGCCTGTGTAAGCCCGCGTAGGGCGCAAATGCTGCGAAGCAGCATTGCGCCGAACCGCCCTCGCCTCAAACCACGACAGCAACTGTGGGGAGGTGGCCTCGGCGCCA
>JBIOWI010000171.1:0-6198 GCA_044868325.1 Hyphomicrobiaceae bacterium | reverse complement strand
AGGATCGGGTTGTGTGCCTTCCGGGGCACGAGGCTGCGGTCGCTGCGCCCCAGGGCCAGCTCGTAGCCGCGGTCGGCCTTGGTCGCGTCGGCGAGGCGGATCGGCTCGGCGGAGAACAGGGCGGCGGCGGTCTCCAGGAGGCACTCGGGCGAGCCGGTCTTCAGCTCCAGCTCCGCCTCGCACAGCCTGTCCTCCGCCGCGCCGGCGCGCACCACGCCCTCGTCGAGGGCAAGCTCCAGGTCGCCCTTGTCGGAATGCAGCTGGCGCGTGGTGCGGGTGACGATGGTCTCGAACTGCGGCTCCAGCGCGGAGCGCCGCGCCACGCGCTCGATCGTTCGGCGCAGAGTGACGTCGTCGATGGCGGTGAGGTCCGGCTCTGGCCTGGCGACCACGGCCTCCAGCTCGTCGGGGTTGGAGACGCCGTTCCTGATGCCCCCCTTGCCGTCCTTGCCACCCTTCACGGTCTGCACCCATTGGTCGCCGATGGCGCGCAGGCGCAGCGAGATGCCGTGGGCGCGCAAGCGGTGGTCGGGGGTGTCGAAATAGATCGAGCGCAGGATGTGCGTGACGGGCTTGCCGACCGTCAGGTCGTCGAGCGCCGGATGGGCGCCGACACGCTGCAACTCCTCCGCTGTAAGCTCGAGCTTCAGCTCGAGCTCCTTGCCCGAAACGCTACGCATCCCGCAGACCTTACTCGACTGGCAACGAATCGTCGGCCGCCTGGCGCGTCGTGGCGCCGGCCGCCTCCCCCCTCGATCCAGAGAGAATAATCGGGAATGGGTGGGGAGAGAAAGAGGCGTGCACGTCTGCCGCTTGCCGGCTGTCGCGCCATGCATTCGCGCTTCCTTGCCACTAGCTGTTGTATCAATGACTTAGGTTATCGGGTTAGACGCGACGATAGGGCGCTGGTCGGCCGGTTGCGGGTGATGAAAAACCACGCCGCGCGCCCGACACTGGCGAAAACGGGTCTGACCCGTCTCGTGTAGGTCTGCGGCAACGTTCCCGTACCAGGCCGGGTGGCCGTGGCCGCATAATACTTGACTTACAAAGTAGAGAATTACTAGGTTCGCGCCCGTCCTTGCTGGACAGCCAGGTCGTCCCCCAGCCAACCGAAAGGGCATTTCGCGTCCGTTGGTAGACGCACATTGGTCTTGCTCGGGGATAGAACGAGTACCGGCCCCGAGCCGCTTCGTGCTCGGGGCCTCCCTGCGTTGGATCGAGCGCAAGCGAGTTCCAACACGACGAACGATACGTGCCTAGCAACCGCTGTGTGGGGAATCATTGTCACCCTAGAATTGCCGCGGACCCGTGATGTTATAGTGTAGCGTCTGCGGCAAAGGTTCCGTTGCAGCCCCTGCAGCGCATGGGGCTGAACCGCGAGAAGGCTGGAGAGACGACGCTGTGCCCATGACAGTAAGAGAGACCGAGAGGCCGTCCAGGCCCTCCAGGCCATCGCGCGGCAGCGCCGTCCTGCGCGTGCTCCTGGCGGTGAGCATTGTCGCGCCGCTGGCGCTGGGCGGTCCGGCGGGCGCGCAGGCGCCCGCTCCGGCTCCCGCCGAGACGGCGGCCGATGCGGCTCCAGGGGCGCGGACGCCGGGCGCGGCGCCGCCCGTGTCGGTCTCGCCGGGCGTGATCGGCGCGGTGCACCTGCCACGCGACCTGTCGCCGTGGTCGATGTTCATGTCCGCCGACATCGTCGTGAAGGCGGTGATGGTGGGGCTCGCCTTCGCCTCGGTGGTGACCTGGACGGTATGGCTCGCCAAGAGCGTCGAGCTGCTGCTCGCAAAGCGAAGGGTGAGAACCGCGCTCGATGCCATGAGCGAGGAGCGGTCGCTCGCCGCCGCCACGGCGCGCCTTGAGCGCCACCGCGGCATCGTGGCGTCGTTCCTGGCGGCGGCGGCCCACGAGCTGCAGCTGTCGTCCGACGTTGCCCAACGCGAAGGCATCAAAGAGCGCGTGGCCTCGCGCCTGGCGCGGCTGGAGGCGGCTGCGGCGCGCGACATGAACAAGGGCACCGGCGCGCTGGCCACCATCGGCTCGACGGCGCCGTTCGTGGGGCTGTTCGGGACCGTGTGGGGCATCATGAACAGCTTCATCGGCATCTCGAAGGCGCAGACCACCAACCTCGCCGTGGTTGCGCCCGGCATCGCCGAGGCGCTGCTCGCCACTGCCATCGGGCTGTTCGCGGCCATCCCGGCGGTCGTCATCTATAACCAGTTCGCGCGCTGGATCGGCGGCTACCGGGGGCTCCTGGGCGATGCCGCCGCTGAGGTGCTGCGGCTGGTCTCGCGCGACCTCGACCGGGGCGTCGGCGCGGGCGCCAGCTCAGGTGCGGCTGGCGCCAAGCGCGAGCTGCCGCGCGCGGCGGAATAGGGAGGCGGGCGGCCATGGCCGGCGGTCTGGAGGGCGGCGACGAGCTCGTGGAGAGCCACGAGATCAACGTCACACCGTTCATCGACGTGATGCTGGTGCTGCTCATCATCTTCATGGTGGCCGCGCCGCTGTCGACGGTGGATGTGGCGGTGGACCTGCCGGTGTCCACCGCCAAGGCGCAGCCGCGGCCCGATCGGCCGGTGTTCATCACCATCAAGGCGGACAAGACGCTGGCCCTGGGCAACGAGCCCGTCACGCCCGGCGGCCTGGCCGCCGCGCTCGATGTCGCCACCAAGACGGACCGGCAACAGCGGCTGTTCCTGCGTGCCGACAAGAGCGTGTCCTACGGCGAGCTGACAGCGGTGATGAACCTGCTGCGTGCCGCCGGCTATCTCAAGGTGGCGCTAGTCGGGCTCGAAGGCGTGGAGGGATCGGGGGCGTCGCCGCCGGCGCCCGTACAAGCCCCACCGGTCTGGCCGGCGCAGTAGCCCTTCGATGACCGAGGTGACACACCTCCTGGAATCGCGGCGGTCGCGCATCGGCCGCTGGGGCGGGGCGGCCGTCCTCGTCTGCACGCTGCACGTCGGCGGGGTCACGCTGGCCCTAACGCAGTGGCCGGAGGAGGAATCCGAGGACTTTGCAGGAGCGCTCACCATTGAGATGGCGCCGCTGCTGGCGGCAGCGCGGGTCGATACGCCAGACGTCGCGCACGGCCCCCTGACGCCGGAGGTGCCGCCGACGCCGGAAGCCTCCGAGAAGGCGGAGGAGGAGGTCGCCAAGGACCTTCCAGCTGTCGCCCCGTCGCCGGCACCCGAGCCCGAGATTTCCCTGCCCAAGCCGCCTCCGGAGGAGAAAAAGAAGGAGCCTGAGAAGGACGAACCCAGTGAGGCCGCCCCCGAGAAGGAGAAATCTGCGGAACGGCAGGAGCTGCAGCACGCCGCCGCCCCGCCGCGGGCGGAGGCGCAGCCCGCGCCTGCCGCGTCACCGGGCCAATTGCGTACCCTCGCGAGGCTGCAGGCGAGCTGGCAGAAGGCCCTGATCGGCAAGCTGGAGCGGAACAAGCGGTATCCGGATGCCGCCAGCCGGCGTGGCGTAAAGGGCGTGGCTTTGGTGCGCTTCAAGGTCGATCGGGCGGGGCACGTCATCAGCGTCGAGATCTCGCAAAGCTCCGGTTCGCCCATCTTGGACGAGGAGGCCGTCGCCCTGCTCAGGCGCGTGAGCCCGGTGCCCACTCCCCCCGACCAGCTCACCGAGCCGATGCTGGACAACGTCCTGCCGATCGGGTTCGGCATGAAGCCGAAGCAATGACGCTCGTTGGGTCGAGCGGCCGCGCGCAGCGTTCCGCCGGGCTCGACACAACCTCCGTCGGCCCGTGCCAAAATGGCCGGTTGCCGGTCGCAGCCTCTCAAGACCGGCACGCTGGTCGGCGCCGGTCCGCGGTGTCGGAGCCGCGAGCCAGGCCAAAGACGAGCTGCCGGCGCGGACAGGGCCAAGCACCTGTTCCTGCGCGCCGACAAAAGTGTATCCTACGGCGAGCTGATGGCGCTGATGGGCCTGCTGCGGGCCGCCGGCTATCTCAAGGTGGCCCTGGTCGGGCTGGAAGGCGTGGAGGCTGCGGCGGGCCGCCGCCCGCACCGGAGCTGGTACGGCTGCCGGAGAAAGAGCCCGCCAGCTAGGGGGCACGAGCCAGAGTCATGACCATCGTCCGCTGGGCCGGCGCGGCAGCAGTCGTCTGTTCGCTGCACGTGGGCGGAGTGATGCTGGCGCTGATGTACTGGCCCGAGGAGGAGGCGGATGACCCGGCCGGCGCCATGACGGTGGAGCTGGCGCCCCTGCCGGCGGCCGCTCGGGTCGACACGCCAAACTTTGCGCACGGCCCCCTGGCGCCGGCGGTGCTGCCTCGGCAGGCGGCCTCCGAGAAAGTGCAGGAGGAGATGGTCGAGGACCTTCCGCCCGTTCCCCCATCGCGGGCACCCGAGCCCGAAATTGCCCTGCTCAAGCCGCCTCCGGAGGAGAAAACGGAGGAACCCAGGCAAGCCGCCCCCGAGAAGCGGAGGCCCTCGGAGGCGGCGGAGGAGAAGGTTGCCGCAGCCCCACCCCGCGTCGAGGCCCAGCCGGCGCCCGCGGCGTCGCAGGGGCAGTCTGCCGCCATCGCGCGACTACGGGCTAGGTGGTATAGAGGTGCGTTCCGCCATCTTGAGCGTTTTAAGCGCTACCCGGACGCCGCCGTCCGTCGGGGGCAACACGGAACGGTTGTTGTGCGCTTCCGGGTCGATCGATCAGGGAACGTCATCTCTTCCCAGATAGTGAAGGGCTCAGGGGAGCCGCTTCTGGACGAGGAAGTGTTCGCCCTTCTCAAGCGCAGTAGCCCCTTCCCGCTGCCTCCCGATCAGGTTCCAGAGTCGGACCTCGTATTGGTTGGCACGATCAACTTCATCAAGTAGTTGGGGATGAAGCCGAACCGGTGATGGGCGGACAAGGGAGGTTGGCGTCCCATCCAGCGAAAGTCGCTGCGGCCTTGGATTTTGTTGGGTCTGCTCCAACCTCGGTGCGCCTGCCCGTGCCAAAATGGCCGATTGGCAAAGCCTTCGATAGCCATAGAAAAATGGAGCAGTCGCGGCCATCGAGGCCGCCACGCTCGTCTGCGGCCCGTCCTCCCAGCATCGGAGACCTCATGCGCAACTTCCACTTCCCCGGGCGCTCGCTCGTCTACGGGCGCCGGGCGATGTGCGCCACGTCGCATCCCATGGCCAGCCTCACGGCCGTCGAGACCCTGAAGGCCGGCGGCAATGCCGTGGATGCCGCCATCGCCGCGGTCGCGGTGCTGAGCGTGGTGGAGCCGCACATGACGGGGATCGGCGGCGACTGCTTCGCTTTGATCGCCAGGCCCGGGCTCGGCAAGCCGGTGGCGCTCAACGCCGCGGGGCGGGCGCCGGCGGGCGCCACGGCGGCTTGGCTCGCCGGCTCAGGGCTGCAGCGCATCGAGCCCACCAGCCCGCATGCCGTGACGGTGCCGGGCGCCGTCGACGGCTGGACGCGGCTGCTCGCCGACTACGGCGGCACGCTGCCGCTGGCGCGTCTGCTGGAGCCGGCGATCGCGCTGGCCGAAGAGGGCTTTGCGGTGGCGCCGCGGGTGGCGGCGGACTGGACGCTGCATGAGAGCCGCATCTCGCACCATGCCGGGGCCAGGGCGCATCTCTTCAAGGACGGCAGGGTGCCGCACGTGGGCGAGGTGATGCGCTTCCCGGCGCTGGCCGAGACGCTGCGGACCATCGCCAGGGAGGGCTGCGAGGGGTTCTATGCCGGCGCTGTGGCCCGGGACATCGTGGGCGAGCTGAACGCCCTGGGCGGCCTGCACACGCTCGACGACTTCGCCGCCCAGCGGGCGAGCTACGTGACGCCCATCTCGGTGGCCTACCGCGGCGTCGAGCTGTGGGAGCTGCCGCCGAGCAACCAGGGCATCGTGGCGCTGATGGTGCTCAAGATGCTGGAGCGCATCGGGCTGCCGGCCGACCCGGTATCGGTGGAGCGCTACCACGTGCAGCTGGAGGCGGCGCGGCTCGCCTTCGCCATGCGCGATACCTTCGTGGCCGATCCGGAGAAGGCCGCTGTGCCGGTGGAGCACCTGCTCTCCGACGCGGTCATCGACGAGCTGGCCGCCAGGGTGGACCGCAAGCGGCGGCGCGACGACCTGGGGCCGCTGCCGCAGCCGCCGGGCTCCGATACGGTCTACTTCGCCATCGTGGACGAGAACGGCATGGCGGTGTCGTTCATCAACTCGCTCTACGACGACTTCGGCTCCGGCATCGTCACGGCCAGGACCGG
>JBIOWI010000170.1:0-15819 GCA_044868325.1 Hyphomicrobiaceae bacterium | reverse complement strand
ATCGACACGACCCAACCGGTACGCGTCCAGAAGCAGGCGATGAGCGCAGACCCGGCCAGTGGCGGGGCGCGCCTCGTCATGGACCTGGCACCCACCGACGAGGCGACTTTTCTCGCCAGCATAGCGCCACCACCCGTGGTGCGTCACCACGAGCCGAACGGCGGAGACGCCCGCCGCGACCCCCGGGCGGCGAACGCGAGGCCCGTCATAGTCATCGATCCCGGCCACGGCGGCCCCGACCCCGGCGCACCGGGACCCGGCTTCTTCGAGAAGGAGGTGGTGCTCGCTGTGGCGCATCAGGTGCGCGCGGCGCTGCAGGCCTTCGGCCGCTATGACGTGGAGATGACGCGGACAACCGACGTTTTCATCCCGCTCGGGGAGCGGGTCGCCTTCTCGCGCCGCATGGGGGCAAGCCTGTTCGTGTCCATCCACGCCAACAGCGTGCCCGCCGAATCGACGCGGGCCGCCATCGTGCGCGGTGCGGCGGTCTATACGCTGTCCGAGGAAGCCTCCACCCGCGAGGCGCAGCGCCTGGCCGAGCAGGAGAACGCCGCCGACCTGCTGGCGGGCGCCGAAGGCGGCATCGAGGAGATCAACGAGGTCGATCGCATCCTTTCGGACCTCAAGTGGCGCGAGACGTCGGATTTCTCCGCCGATTTCCGTGGCCGGTTGCTGACGCACCTGAAGCGGGCGATCGCGCTGTCGCGTGAGCCTGCGCCATCCGCGGCCTTCGCTGTGCTGCGGCAGAGCGAGTGCCCCTCGGTGCTGATCGAACTCGGCTACATCACCCATGCCAAGGACGCACAACTGCTCGTCTCCTCCGACTGGCAGCGCCAGGTGGCCCAGTCGATCGCGTCGGCGATCAACGAATACTTCGGCACGCGCGGCCGCCGGCCCTGACGCGACCGGGACGGTGGAGGCCTTGCACAGGTCCGGCCCGCCGGCCCCGGTCTCCACCCGGTCCCATGACGTCCGAAAACGCGGGCGCGATCCCGCCACATTCAACGCTAATGTGCCATCGTTCCCCCATCGCGCTTGCAGCTGCTCGTGACCTCGACTAGGAGAGCGGGCAAAGACGGGATTTCGATGCGATGAGACCTGTCCAGATTCTCCCGCCGCCGGAGCAGCCTAGACGACGTAGGCGGCGCAGCTGGCTCCTGGGCTTCTTGACCTTTATTTTCGCCTCCGGCGTGCTCCTGTTCCTGGGCGGGATCGCGGTCGCCGGCTTCTACGTCTGGATGGCCTCTCGCGACCTGCCAGACTACGAGCGCCTCGCCAAGTACGAGCCGCCGGTCATGACGCGCATCCACGCCGCCGACGGCACCCTTATGGCCGAATACGCGCGCGAGCGGCGCATCTTCGTGCCCATCAACGTCATCCCCAAGGCCGTGATCCAGGCGTTCCTGTCGGCAGAGGACAGGCGCTTCTACGAGCACGGCGGCCTGGATTTCGTCGGCATTGCCCGCGCGCTCTATAAGAACGTGCAGAACCGGGGCAAACGCGCAGAGGGTGCCTCGACGATTACCCAGCAGGTCGCCAAGAACCTGCTGCTCACCAGCGACCGCACCTTCGACCGCAAGCTCAAGGAGGCGATCCTCGCCATCCGCATGGAGCGGACCTTCAAGAAGGAGCAGATCCTCGAGCTTTACCTTAACGAGATCTACCTCGGCATGAACTCCTACGGCGTCGCCGCCGCCGCTCTCAACTATTTCGGCAAGGAGCTGGCGGAGCTGAACGTCGAGGAGGCGGCCTATCTCGCGGCCCTGCCGAAGGGACCGAACAACTATCATCCGTTCAGGAGGACCAAGGACGCCACCGAGCGCCGCAACTGGATCCTCGACCAGATGGCCGAGAACGGCTTTATCACCCCGGAGGAAGCGCGGGCGGCCAAGGCCAAGGCTCTCACGGTCAACATCCGCCCGTTCGGCACGCAGATCTACGCCGCCGATTATTTCGCCGAGGAGGTGCGCCGCCAGCTATTGCAGATGTACGGCGAGGACGGGCTCTACGGCCGCGCCGAGCGCACCGGCAACGGCGAGGAGGACAAGCGGGTCAACGGCGGGCTGTCCGTTAGGACCACGCTCGATCCCAGAATGCAGAAGATCGGCCGCCGGGTGCTCATCGACGGCCTGGTCGACTTTGACCGCAAACAGGGCTGGCGCGGCGCCGTCAAGCGCATCGATGCCGCTGGCGACTGGGGCCAGGCGCTGAGCGAGATCGAGATTCCCACCGATCTGGCGCCGTGGCGGCTTGGCGTGGTGCTGCGGGCGGACCGCGACAAGGCCGTCGTCGGTTTGCGGCCGCCGAGGCGCCCCGACGGCAAGCTGGTGCCCGAGCGGGAGGAGCTGGACCTTCCCTTCGAGGAGGTGAAGTGGGCCAAGGCTCAGGGCGGCAGGGCTGCGCCGAAGGCGGTATCAGACGTGCTCAGCCCCGGCGACGTCATCTGGGTGGCGCCGAAGAACCCGGACCAGCCCACGGGCGTGTGGTCGCTCATGCAGATCCCGGAGGTCGGGGGCGGGCTGGTGGCGCTCGACCCGCATACCGGACGCGTGCACGCCGTGGTGGGCGGCTTCTCGTTCTCGCAGAGCCAGTTCGACCGCGCCCTGCAGGCCAAGCGGCAGCCGGGCTCGTCCTACAAGCCGTTCGTCTACGCGGCTGCGCTCGACAACGGCTACAAGCCGACCAGCATCGTGCTGGACGCGCCGGTCGAAATCGAGCAGGGCCCCGGCAAGGAGGTCTGGTCACCCAAGAACTACGACACCACCAAGTCCTACGGCCCCTCCACCCTCCGTGTGGGCATCGAGAAATCGCGCAACCAGATGACGGTGCGGCTGGCCCAGGACATGGGCATGCCCCTGATCGTCGAGTACTCCAAGCGGTTCGGCGTCTACGACGACCTGCTGCCGGTGCTCGCCATGTCGCTCGGCGCCGGCGAGACGACGCTCGTCAGGATGGCTGCCGGCTACTCCACGTTCGTGAACGGCGGCAAGCAGGTCAAGCACACCCTCATCGACCGCGTCCAGGACCGCTGGGGCCGGACCATCTGGCGCTACGACGACCGCGACTGCCCCGGCTGCAACGCCGATCGCTGGGAGGGACAGGCGGAACCCACGCTGCCGCCCGACGACAAGAAGCAGATCATCGACCCGCACACCGCCTACCAGATCACCTCGATGATGGAGGGCGTGGTGCAGCGCGGAACGGGCACAATCATCAGGAAGATCCTGCCCAACGTGCCGGTTGCCGGCAAGACCGGCACCACCAACGACGAGAAGGACGCCTGGTTCGTCGGCTTCACGCCCGACCTCGTGGTGGGCGTGTTCATCGGCTATGACAACCCGCGCCCGATGGGGAAGGGCATGACCGGTGGCGCGGTCGCCGCCCCCATCTTCGCCCAATTCATGAAAGCGGCGATCGGCGACAAGCTCGCGGTGCCGTTCCGACAACCTCCAGGGATCAAGCAGGTACGCGTGAGCCTGCGGACGGGGCTCAGAACGACGCCGGGGGAGAAGGACACGGTGACGGAGTACTTCAAGCCCACAGAGGAGCCGGACGACGAGTACTCCGTCATCGGCTTCACCAACGAGTCCGGCACCTTCGTGAGCCCGGACCAGACGGAGCCCCGCGCCCTGAGCTCCGGGAAGGGGCTGTGGTGAGGCGGCCAGTCTCAGGCCGATAGGGGCGTGCCGGTGCGTCGGACGTTTACAGGGGCGCCCCGCACCCCTATATCCGCGCGACCAGCAACCCCGTTCCCCCAAGGAGGCCGCCATGCGGGCCGAAGCTGAGAAGCTTGCCGATGCTGTGCGCCAGTCGCTGGCGCTGCTCCGGAGGCATCTTTGACTGGGACACCGCCGAGCAGCGGCTGGCGGAGCTGAACAAGCGGGCCGAGGATCCCAAGCTGTGGGGTAACCAGCTGGCGGCACAGAAGGTCATGCGCGAGCGCCAGGCCCTGGAGCGCTCCATCAACGCCTACCGGAAGGTTGAGCGCGACCTCGAAGATGCCGTCATCCTGATCGAGCTGGGCGAGGCCGAGAAGGACGAGGCCACCGTGAAGGAAGGCGAGGCCGGCCTGCGCCAGCTCGCCGCCGATGCCCGCCGCCAGGAGGTGGTGGCGCTGCTCTCGGGCGAGGCGGACGGCAACGACGCCTACCTGGAGGTCCATGCCGGCGCCGGCGGCACCGAGAGCCAGGACTGGGCCGAGATGCTGCTGCGGATGTACATCCGCTGGGGCGAGGGCCGCGGCTACAAGGTCTCGTTGGTGGAAGCGAGCGCGGGCGAGGAGGCGGGGCTCAAGTCTGCCACCCTGCTGGTCAAGGGGGAGAACGCCTACGGCTGGCTCAAGAGCGAGTCGGGCGTGCACCGGCTGGTGCGCATCTCGCCCTACGACTCCAACGCGCGGCGCCACACCAGCTTCGCCAGCGTCTGGGTCTATCCCGTGGTGGACGAGAACATCGAGATCGAGATCCGCGAGAGCGACTGCCGCATCGACACCTACCGTGCCTCGGGCGCCGGCGGCCAGCACGTCAACACCACCGATTCGGCGGTGCGCATCACTCACATCCCTACCAACATCGTGGTGGCGAGCCAGCAGGAGCGCTCGCAGATCAAGAACCGCTCCATCGCCTGGGCCATGCTCAAATCGCGCCTCTACGAGATGGAGCTGCAGAAGCGCGAGGAGAAGGCCAACGCCGAGGCCGCCGCCAAGACCGACATCGGCTGGGGCCACCAGATCCGCTCCTACGTGCTGCAGCCCTACCAGCTGGTGAAGGACCTGCGCACCGGCACCCAGAGCACCGACCCCAAAGCCGTGCTCGACGGCGACATCGACGACTTCATCGAGGCGGCCCTCGCCCAGCGCGTCAAGGGCGGCGGACCGGAGAAGGTGGAGGATATCGATTAGGGCGGTGCCCGACAGGAAGCAGCGGGACTCCGAAGCCAGCCCCGGGTGCCCCTCTTTCCTTGACGCCTGCACCTATCCATCTCAGTGTGCGAAATTGGGGGTAGCGTCGGGAAATTTTGCGGTAGGATGAATCTATGAGCAAGACCTACAGCCCAGGCCCCGAGGCCGATGCCATTGTCGAGCAGCTGCTCGCCAATGGCCGCTACAACAGCGCCGACGAGGTCGTGCGCTCCAGCCTTCAGCTTCTCCAGGCGAGCGAGCCGGAGAGCGAGGAGGACCTGGAGGAGCTGCGGCGCCTGATCGCGGAAGCCGATGCCGAAATCGCCGCGGGCCACGTTTACCGCTACGCCAGCGCGGAAGAGTTGACAGCTGACATCATTGCTCGGGGGGATACGCTCGATGCCAGCGAAGAAGCTGATCCTCGCGCCTCGAGCAAGAGATGACCCTGACTCGATCTATGCGCGCTTGAAAGCGGTCAGCGATCCTGCCACCGCCAGGCGTTATGTTGCCGGCATCAACGAGCATCTGGAGCAGATTGCCCGGCTTGGTCACAGCGGCAGCCCGCGCGATGCCATCAGCCCCAGCCTCCGCATTGTCGTCCACGGCAGCTACAATATCTACTTCCGCGTAACCCGAACCGAGACCATCATCGCACGCGTGCTGCACAGCGCCCGCGATGTGCGGCGCTTGAGCTTCCACGAGGACCCGGCTCCACGGCATGAGCGATCCGTGGTTCTCGGCGCTCGACACGGGGGGCTATTTCGAGCGCCTCATGAAGGACAACGGCGGCGCCGAGCAGGCGTCCGGTTTCAGCCGGCTGTTCCTGGTGCCGGGCATGGGCCACTGTAGCGGCGGACCCGGCGCGCTCGATCGGTTCGATCTTCTCGGGGCCATCGTGGACTGGGTCGAAAACGGCAAGGCCCCGCAGTCCGTCACCGCCACCGGAGCCGGCTCCCCCGGCGTCAGCCGTCCGCTCTGCGCCTACCCCTTCCACGCCCACTATACCGGCCAGGGCGACACGAAGGATGCAGCGAGCTTCGAGTGCCGTCCCTGACGCAGGAGCAGCAGGCATGATCCCCGGTTGCGCGCCGCCACGCCCTCCCTCCCGGCCGCAAGTCCCGCCACCGGCTAAAGCGTGCTGCACCCACGCCCACGTGTTCGGGCCGGCCGATCGCTTCCCCTACGCGGCAGACCGCAGCTACACCCCACCCAATGCCCCGTGCGAAGCGTATCTGGCGATGCTCGACACGCTGGGGCTGGCGCGCGGCGTTCTGGTGCAGGGCAGCGCGCACGGGCGGGACAACTCGGCGATGCTGGATACGCTGGAGCGCCATCCCGATCGGCTGCGCGGGGTGGCCGTGGCCGATGCGGAGGTGGCGCCGGACGTGCTGCGGCGCTGGGCGCGCCTTGGTGTGCGTGGCGTGCGGTTCAACCATTTCTTCCGCGGCGGGAGGCTGCACTACCAGGGCGGCGTGCCGCTCGATGCGGCGCGCGTTCTGGCGCCGGTCATGGCCGAGCTGGGCTGGCACCTGCAGCTGTGGATCGACGTGAGAGACCTGCCCGACACCCTGCCGGCCCTGCGATCGCTGGGGCTTCCGGTGGTGATTGACCACATGGGCCGGACGGATGCCAGCGCCGGCACCGCGACAGAGGGCTTCCAGTGCCTGCTGCGCTGGCTGGGCGAGGGCGGGTGCTGGGTAAGGTCTCCGGCGCGCACCGCTTGAGCCGCCAGTGGCCCGATTATCCCGACGCGCGCCCGTTTCACGAGGCACTGGTGCGCACCAACCCGGAGCGACTCGTCTGGGGCAGCGACTGGCCGCACCCGCGCATGGAGGCCGAGGAGATGCCCGACGCCGGGCACCTGCTCGACCTGTTCCATGCCTGGACGCCGGACGAGGCAACGCGCACCCGCATCCTGGCGACCAACCCGGCGAGGCTCTACGGCTTTCCGGGTTGATGCGTCCGATTGGCCTGCCGCGATTGAGGCGAGGGTGCATCGGGGCAATGCCGTTCCGCGGCATCGCCGCCTACGTTGCGCGCATCCGGGCGAACGGCCTGCGCTCCTCCAGCATCGCCAGCACGGCCGTGAGCGCCATGAAGGCCACCGCTGCCCCGAAGATCGCCCGCGGCGCGCCCTGGTCCATGAGCCAGCCGAACAGCAGGGGGCCGACAATGCCGCCGATGTTGAACCCGGTGGAGACGAACCCGAAGACACGGCCGGCGGCACCCGGTGGGGCCGCCTTTCGCACCAGCATGTCCCGCGACGGCTGGATCACGCCGAACAGGAAGCCCATAGCCCCCATGGCGACGACCAGCACGGCGACAGGCAGCGAGGCGACGGCAATGGCGAGCGCGATCAGCGCCGAGAGCGCAAAGCCGGCCGCAGCCACGTCGCCATGGCGCGAGGTGCGGTCGGCCACCGGGCCGCCCGCCAGCACCCCGGCGGCTGCGGCCACCAGATACGCGGTGAGCGCGGCAGTGGCCACTCCTGGCGAGACGCCGTGGCCGGCGATCAGGGCCGCGATGGCGAAGGTCGACACGGCGCTGCCGGACAGGGCGAGCAGGGTAAAGAACAGCGCCAGCGCCAGGACCGTCGGGGTGAGAATGTCGCCGAGGCGCTCGTTGCCGGCGGCGGCCGTCCGGACCTGCCGCGCGCCGGGGGCGGCGGGGATCAGAAGCACGACGGCCGCGACCACCCAGGCAAAGGCACCGGCGGCAAGCAGAGACGAATCGACACCGCCCACGGCGGCTACGCCCAGGAGGAGCGGCGGTGCGATCGCGCCGCCGGCGAAGCCCGCGAAGGTGTGGAGCGAGAATGCCCGCCCCATGCGGTCCTCCGAGATGTTGTGGGTGAGGATGTAGTAGTCCGCCGGGTGGTAGACGCAGTTGGCGAGGCCTGCGAGCAGCGCGGCGAAAATCAGCCAGGCGTAGGACCCGACGAGGGCCATGGAGGCGAAGGCGAGACCGCCGAGCAGCAGGCTGGCAATCAGCACTCTCCTGCCGCCGATCCGGTCCACCACGAAGCCCATCGGCGCCTGCGTGAGCGCCGACACGACGTTGAACGTGGTCACGGCCAGGCCGAGCTCGAAGTAGCCGACGCTCATGCTGTCCTTGAGCAAGTGCAACAGGACCGGCAGCGTCATGATGTGCAAGTGACTGACGAGATGGGCGCCGGAGACGACGGCAAGCGTCTGCAGCTCGTGCGCGGATGGCGTCGGAGCCTCAGTCCGTTCCAGCGTGCCGGTGACCATTGGCGCCCTTGCTGTTCTGACGGCCGTCTGCCCGAATCATTAGCATTCGCGCGGCCACGCAAGGTATGCCCATGCCGAGGGGCTGGCACCCGTGCAGATCGTTCACCCGACGATCGGCGACTCGACAATGGGAACTGGCCGGTCCACCGCGATCTCGTCGATGCCCATGCGGCAGCGGAGCGCGATGGCCTCGACGCCGGCTGCGCGGGCCTTGTCGAAGGCGGTGCCATAGCCGGGGTCGATGTCACGCGCCAGCGCCAGGCGCTCGGCCTCGCTGCGCTGGATCAGGAACACCATGACGGCGCGATGGCCCTGGCGCACCATGTCGCTCATTTCGGTGAGGTGCTTGACGCCACGCGCGGTCACGGAATCGGGGAACTCGGCGAGCCCGTGCCGGCGCGAGAGGTGCACGTTCTTGATCTCGACGTAGCACAGGCCCTTCCTGGCGCATTCCAGCAGGAGGTCGATGCGGCTGTTGCGGCCGTACTTCACCTCGCGCCGCAGCGTGGGATATCCGGCGAGCGCCCTGATGCGTCGGTCGGCCAGGGCCTCGGCCACCAGCTTGTTGGGATGGCCCGTGTTGATGCCGACGAGGGCCGGACCCGCGCCCAGGTCGGCCTCCACCAGCTCCCAGGTGAAGGGATACTTCCGCGTCGGCTTGTCGCTCCGGGACAGCCACACGACCGATCCCGGGGCGTTGAGGCCCAGCATCGAGCCGGTGTTGGGGCAGGTGGCCGTGACGAGGCGGCCGTCGTCGAGGCGCACGTCGGCCAGGAAGCGCTTGTAGCGCTGGATCAGGGTTCCGCGCAGGAGGGTCGGGAGGCGCATGACGCTCGAAGGTAGGGCCCCTGGCGTTCCGGGCGCAACGGGCTATGCTGCAATCATCGACAGCAGAGACTGGTAAGTTGTGGGCCAGCCACCCGATGCCGCGGGGCGCCGACCAGCAAGGGAGTATCGATGAGCAACGACGCCCAGATTCGGGGCAACGAGATCGTCACCGCCGCGCTCCTCGTCATCGGCGACGAGATCCTATCCGGGCGCACCAAGGACAAGAACATCGGCTACGTCGCCGACCACCTGACGGCCATCGGCATCCAGCTCAAGGAGGTGCGCATCGTCCCCGACGAGGAGGCGGAGATCGTCGCCGCGGTGAACGCGCTGCGCATCCGCTACACCTATCTCTTCACCACCGGCGGCATCGGCCCGACGCATGACGACATCACCGCCGATTCGGTGGCCAAGGCGTTCGGCGTAGGCATCGACATCGACGAGCGTGCCTTGAAGCCGATGCTGGCCTATTTCGAGAGGCGCGGCGTGGAGGTGACGCCGGCGCGGCTCAGGATGGCGCGCATGCCGTTCGGCGCCGAGCTGGTGGAGAACAGCATCTCCATCGCGCCCGGGTTCATGCTGGGCAACGTGATCGTGATGGCGGGCATCCCGGCCGTCATGCAGGTGATGCTGGACGCCGCCACCAAGTTCCTCAAGACCGGCAAGAAGATGCTCTCGGCGGCCATCGAGCTGCACCGTCCCGAGGGCGAGATCGCAGGGTTGTTCGGAGAGCTGCAGCAGCGCTACCCGGACGTGCCGATGGGCAGCTATCCCTTCTACCGCGACGGCAAGCCCGGCACCCAGCTGGTGCTGCGCTCGATCGATCCGGACCGGCTGGCGAAGGCGGAGAACGAGCTGAAGACGCTGCTTGCTGCGCGGGGGTGGCTGTAGAGGTGGCCATGACAGGTCTCTATCTGGAGGACTTCGAGGTGGGACGCGTGTTCGAGCACGCGATCCGGCGCACCGTCACGGAGATGGACAACACGCTGTTCTCCTGCCTCACTCACAACCCGCAGCCCCTCCACATCGACCACGATTTCGCGGCCCAGACCGAGTGGGGCAAGCCGCTCATGAACAGCCTGTTCACGCTGGGCCTCATGATCGGCATCTCTGTCAACGACACCACGCTCGGCACCACCATCGCCAACCTCGGCATGACCGACGTGAGGTTCCCCAAGCCGGTGTTCCACGGTGACACGCTGCGGGTGACGACCGAGGTCCTTGCCAAGCGCGAGACCCGCTCGCGCCCCGATGCCGGCATCGTCGAGCTCCTGCACAAGGCCATCAACCAGAAGGGCGAGGTGGTGGCCGAATGCCGGCGCCAGGCCATGATGCGCCGGCGGCCAATTGAGCCGACTATTGGCCCGCCAATTGACCCAACGGGGGCCTGATTGCGGCCCGATCCCGAGGTCCCCCAAGGTCCAATGCGCTCCCTGCTGTTCATCCCCGCTGACGACGAGCGGAAGCTGGCCAAGGGCCTCTCCACCGGCGCCGACGCCCTCATCCTCGACCTGGAGGACGCCGTAGCGGCCCCGCGCAAGGCGGCGGCACGGGCGCTGGCGGCGCAATACATCGCCGATACGCACCCGCGCGAGAGCCGGCCGCGGCTTTACGTGCGCATCAACGCGCTGGATACCGGCCTGTGGCAGGACGACGTGGCCGCCGTGATCGGCGCCCGGCCGGATGGCCTCCTGCTGCCCAAGCCGCGCTCCGGCGACGACGTGCATCGGCTGTCGCTCACCCTGCGCCACGAGGAGGAGCACGCCGGTGCGCCGGTGGGCTCTACGCGCATTATCGCCATCGCCACGGAGACTCCCGTCTCGCTGTTCCAGCTCCACACCTATGTTGATTCCAGCTCGCGCCTGGAGGCGCTCGCCTGGGGCGCCGAGGACCTGTCGGCCCTGGTGGGCTCCTCCTCCAACCGCGAGGCCGACGGCCGCACCTGGACCTCGCCCTATCGGCTGGCGCGCGACCTCACCCTGCTCGCCGCGGCGGCGGCAGGCGTCGAGGCCATCGATACGGTCTTTGTGAACCTGCGCGATACGCAGGGCTTGGCGCTCGAGGCCCAGGCGGCGGCGCGCGACGGCTTCACGGCCAAGATGGCCATCCACCCCGGCCAGATCGAGGCCATCAACGCCGCCTTCACGCCCGGCCCCGACGAGGTGGCCGCTGCCGAGGAGATCGTGCGCCTGTTCGCCGACAACCCCGACGCCGGAGCCCTGGCCCACCGCGGCCTGATGGTGGACAAGCCCCACCTCGCCCGCGCCGAGCGCACGCTGGCCCGCGCCAGGGCCGCCGCAGGGCGGGCGTAGCGCGCCCATCAAATCGCCATCGCTCTGTGCAGATTGCCCCGCGCAGCCACGTGTGCGGCGGCGGTGTGGGGATAGGGTTTCAGAAATGACATTGCCGTCTATCGCCTTGGTGCGCGCATGTGTCGGCCTTGCCCAAGGCGTTGCGCTCTATCTTCTCTACCGGGCCGCCGAGATCAAAGGCTGGCCCGCGACAGAGCCGCATACGTTCGCTGCCCTGCTGGCAGTCGCGCTTTTCGTTCCCGTTGTGGTAGTGGTGGGCCTTGGAAACCTACGAATGCGCATCCTCGCCGTATGGGTCGTCCTGGCAGCGGCCTGCTGCGCCGGCTTGGCCGTTTACGACGTTTTCCGCGAGCCTCTGATCGGTGCCCGCAACCAATCCAACGTGCTGCTGCCGGCGCCGGTGGTGTGGCTCGGCCTCATCTTCGTCCTCTTCGTCGTCCATTCGCTGATCGCGGCGGCCGAAGCCGACCGACGGGCTATTGCAAGCTACGAGCGCTATTTCGACACAGCCTGGAAGCACGGCGTGCAGGTGGTCCTCGCCGTCGCCTTCGTCGGAGCCTTCTGGGCGCTGCTGCTCCTCAGCGCCGCGCTCTTCAACATTATCGGCATCCGTGCCGTTCTCAACCTCATCGAGCGCCCCTGGTTCTCGGTGCCGGCGACCGCGGTGGCCCTCGCCTACGCCCTTCATGCCACAGATGTCAGGGTCGAGCTCGTGCGCGGCGTGCGTGCTCTCGCGCTCACGCTGCTGGCCTGGCTATTGCCGATGATGGCGGCGTTTGCCATGGCCTTCCTGGTCGCGCTCCCGTTCACGGGGTTGCAGCCGTTGTGGAGCACCGGATCTGCCACGACCATCCTGCTCGTCGCCTGCGCGGCGCTGGTCTTCCTGATTAACGCCGCGTACCAGGACGGCCAAGGCGGCGATACTGTCGCGTTCGTCGTGCGCGGCTCCCGAAGCATCGCAGCGGTCGTCCTTCTCCCGCTGGTTGTCCTCGCCGCGTACGCCCTGATGCTGCGGGCCGAGCAATACGGATGGACGCCGCCGCGCATCATCGCCGGTGCCTGCGTCGTCGCGGCCGCCTGCTATGCGGCCGGCTATACCGCCGCCGCTCTTCGGCCCAGCCTTGATCTGAAAGGCCTGGAGCGCACCAACATCGTCACCGCCTGCGTCAGCGTCGTCATTGTGCTCTGCCTGCTCTCTCCTGTCGCCGATCCGGCCCGAATTGCCGTCGCAGACCAGCTGTGGCGCCTGGAGTCCGGCCAGGAGACACCCGAGACGTTTGACTTCAAGTTCCTGAGGTTCCACTCCGGTCGATACGGAAAGGCCGCGCTGTCGGAGCTGGCCACGCGGACAGAAGGGCGCAACGCCGCCGCGATCGCCGAGAGGGCCAAGCGCGCGATGGCTCTGATCTCGCCGTGGGATCCTGCGTTGCGGGCAGATTCATCACAGCGCGCCGCGAATATCACGGTTGTTCACCCGCGCGGGGAGTCGCTTCCCGATGGCTTTCTCGAAAAGGATTGGACGGCGGAAAAGCAATGGCAGATGCCGCGTTGTCTTATCGCGGCTGGGGAGAAGTGCCAGGCCGTCGTGCTCGATCTCGACGGAGACGGTACCAGGGAGATTCTGCTCTTCGATCAGAGTGGATGGCAAGGAAAAGGATTGACCGCCGGAGCCTTCAAAGCTGGGGTAGATGGGAGCTGGGTCTGGCTGGGGCCGATTTCCAATGTCCACTGCGGGCGCCTCCTGGACGCCATACAGGCCGGCCAGCTCCGCGTGGTCGAGCCGCAACTAAAGGACATTGACGCGAACGGCGTTCGCCTGCGTGTCGGCGCCGAGAGCGGATGCCCTCGATAGGCATGCGTGACCTGGTTCGCTCTGGCCAGAGTCTCATCGGCGAGGTCGCGCCAGCGCTTGGGTTTGTGATGCGCGAGGGACTACGGGCCTCCCGCGGCTCCCTGGTAGTACTGCAGGGCCTCGTCCCGCAGCCAGGCGATGTCGCGGGTGTCGTCCCGCATCAGGCCGAGCATGACGTTGGCGAGCCGCAGGCGCGCGGCGCTGATGGCGGGCTGGTCGTTGCCGTAGCCGGGGGCCAGGATTGCCCACGCCTCGTCGAACGCCTGGAAGAGAACCCTGAGCGCGTCCGGTCCGAACGACGCGCCCGCGAAAAGCCCACGCGCTTCCATTGGAAGAACCCCATGCGCGCAGACGCCGGCTGACCGCGGCCCCCGCACCGCTGACCCATGATGCATCCCTAGCCCCTCCCTGGGAGCAAGGCAATATTTCTCCTGATATCAATACCTACTAGCTTTTGAGATAACACATCGATTTCCGAACGGGATGCTGAGCCGGCCATCGCCATCCGAGAGATCCTCCGGCGCGAGCTCGGCGCCAGGTCAGGCGACATCGGCGGTCTTGGAGCATGGCCCGACAGCCGGCGGCCCGCGCATGGCGGGACTCGCTCCGGCGACGGCGAGGGGCAGCGGGCGGGTCGGCTTCCCTACGAGCCTGTCGGCACGGCGCGCAGCTTCGGGCGGCCGGCGAATGCGCGCTCGAGGCGCCTCAGCTGGGTCTGCACGGGGGCCTGCATGGGGCTGGCCAGGGCGGCCGCGCTGTCCACGGCATCGGGCTGGTCCTGATCGACGCGCACCTGCATCGCCAGGTCGAGCCGCACGATGCGGTCGTTGAGGGCGAAGCTGGCCTTGATCAGGTCCTGCAGCCCTGCGGGCAGCGTGTCGAAGCCCTTCACATGGGAGATGCGGCCCGGCTCCGTCAGGCGCACGCGCTCGCGCTTGCGGGCGAGTTGCTCGGCCGTGATCTCGCCCTCCTTGTAGGAACGGCGGATCATCAGCCACGACGCCAGCTCCAGAAGGCGCGTGGTGAGACGCATGCTCTCGCTGGCGTAGAGCATCGCCGCCGGACCGGCGAGCGACTTGGCCTCCTTGCGGCCGGGGCCGTCGAGATAGGCAGCCGCACGCTCCACGAGCGCCATGCCCTCGCGGAAGATCGCATCGAACTGGTCGGAAGCGACGAAACGCTCGCCGAAGGAGATGGTCACGCCCCTGATCCGGGAGACCTGCCCCGCAAAGACGCCCATGCCACAAACCTCACAACCGCTACTGTCAGCATTCAACCGATGTCAACCCGGCGTCTGCAACCATCGCAGCTGTGGGTTAACAAGTCTCCAAAAGGTGACCCGGAATATTGTCCGCAAGAGGGCCATTGTGGCGCACATGCAACGCAGATTCCATCTCCCCAAGCGTGCAGGTGTCAGACCCTCTGGGTCTGACACCTACTCCGCAGGCTGCGCTTGCGGGCCGGCTCCGGCGGGGCGGGCGCGATGGGCGGCATGGTCGCGGGCCACGTAGGTGTAGACCACCGGCGTCACGAACAGCGTGAACAGCGTGCCGATGGTCATGCCCGCGGCGATGACCAGGCCGATGGCGAAGCGGCTGGCGGCGCCGGCGCCGTGGGCGGTGAGCAGCGGGATCATGCCGACGACCATGGCGGCCGTGGTCATCAGGATCGGACGCAGCCGGATGCCCGCCGCCTTGTGGATCGCCTCGCGCCGGCTCAGGCCCTCGTTCTCCTGCAGGTGGTTGGCGTAGTCCACCATCAGGATTCCGTGCTTGGAGATGAGGCCGATCAGCGTGACGAGGCCCACCTGGGTGTAGATGTTGACGCTGGCGAGGCCGAGGTTCATCGGCAGGAGCGCGCCGAACATGGCGGTGGGGAGCGCGATCAGGATGATGAACGGATCGCGGAAGCTCTCGTACTGCGCCGCCAGCACCAGGTAGATGATAATGAGCGCGAACACGAAGGTGAGCACCAGTCTGCTCCCCTCCTGCACGTACTGCCGGCTCTCGCCCTGGAAATCGTAGGTGAAGCCGAAGGGGAGGTGCTCCGCCGCCTTCGCTTTCATGAAGTCGAGCGCCTCGCCCACGGTGCGGCCCGGGAACGGCACACCCTGGATCGTAGCGGAGTTGAGCTGTTGGAAGGTGGTCAGCGTATTGGGTTGCACCGACTGCTCGATGGAGACCACGCTCGCCAGCGGCACCAGCGTTCCAGAGCTGGTGCGCACCTGATAGCGCTGCAGCCAGTCGGACGTTAGCCGGAACTCGCGCGGCACCTGCGGGATCACCTGATAGGCGCGGCCGTAGAGGTTGAACCGGTTGACGAAGTTGCCCCCGAGCAGCGTCGCCAGCGAGCCGCCCAGGTCCTGCATGGTGATGCCGAGGCGGTTGGCCTTGTCGTGGTCGATCTTCAGCTCGATCTGCGGCGTCTCGAACTTCAGGTCGCCCACGGCGAAGATGAAGATGCCGCTCTTTCGCGCCTCGGTCAGCATCTTGTCCATCATCTGGGCGAGCTGCGTATAGTCCGCTGTCGTCGTGATCACGAACTGCACGGGCGGGCCGCCGATGGAGCCGGGCAGCGACGGCGGCGGGAAGGTGAACACCTGTGCATTGGCGACGCCGGCCAGCGGACCTTGCAGGCCCCCCAGGATCGCCTTCTGCGAGCGCTCGCGCTCGTCCC
>JBIOWI010000169.1:0-10307 GCA_044868325.1 Hyphomicrobiaceae bacterium | reverse complement strand
CCACGATCGCCACCACCGGGCCGGCCAGGTAGGCACCGGCCTGGTCGAGCGCGTGCGTGCGCACGGCCAGCACCTTGCCGCTGCCGTCGAGCGCCATATCGGCGCTGATCACCTGGTCGCGGCCGTGGGCGTCGCCCATCAGCGCCTCGGCGCGGGTGGAGACCCACTTCACCGGCGCGCCGTCGAGGCGCCGCGAGGCCCACAGCACCAGCACGTCCTCGGGATAGGCGTCGCCCTTCATGCCGAAGCCGCCGCCTACGTCCGGCGAGATCACGTGGAACTTGGCGATCGGCTCGTTGAAGGCGCGCATCGCCAGGGTCTGGCGGATGCCGAAGGGGTGCTGCGTGCTGGTGTAGAGCGTGTGCTTGTCCTGCACCGGGTTGTACTGGCCCAGCGCGGCGCGGCCCTCCATGGAGTTGGCCGAGACGCGGTTGTTGACGAGCTTGATGGAGACGACGTGCCTGGCTGCGTCGAAGGCGGCCTTGGTGGCCGCCTCGTCGCCGAAGGCCAGCCGGTAGGCGATGTTGCTCGGGTTCTCGGCCCAGACCGCGGGCGCGCCGGGCTTCACGGCGTCCTCGAGCGAGACCACGGCGGGCAGCGTCTCGTAGTCGATCTCGATCAGCTCGGCAGCGTCGCGGGCCAGGGCCTCGGTCTCGCCCACCACGAAGGCAACGCGGTCGCCGACGCAGCGCACCTCGTCGGCGACGAGCACCGGTCGGAAGGTGCGGAAGCCCTTGGGGCCGCCCATGTCCTCGGGCATGGCTCCGGGCGGCAGGGCGCCGATCTTGTCGGCGATGGCATCGGCGCCGGTCAGCACCAGGGCCACGCCGGGCGCCGCCTTGGCCTTGCTGGCGTCGACCCGCTTGATCTTCGCGCGGGCCTGTGTGGAGTAGACGACGACGCCGTAGAGCTCGCCCGGCAGGGCGATATCGCCGACGTAGCTCCCCGCGCCCCTGAGGAAGCGCTCGTCCTCCACGCGCCGCACCGCCTGCCCGATCCCGAACCTCGCCATTCCGCCCCCCTGCTTCAACCGTCCGCGACAGCCGCGCTCTTGCGCGGTGTGCCGCGCCACAGGGAACACCGCTTCGGTATCGAGGGCAAGCGGTTGGCCGTTGAGCGAAAAGAGACCGGCCCATCGCTGCGCGCATGACCGGACTTGGCCCAACGGCCTGTGGGAAGCGATGGAACGTCAAGAGGCGCCTTCGTATTGGGGCGCGGTCAGGCGGTGAGCCGGGAGCGAGACACCGGACTCGAAGAAGCCTGGATTCTGATTTTTATCTCAAGTTGCATGTAATCTTGTTTACAACCTCCGATATTTACAGTGTAATGCCATTGCAGTGCAAAAGGCCTGACTACCCGCGGCGACATTGCGACTGCGAGGTGCGATGGAGTGCGTCCAAAGGCGGCTGCAGTTGGGCAGGGGGACTCGATTGGATGCTTGCTTCTCAGCCGAGCCGCACCCTCTTGCGGCCCGCGATCATGCGGGCGGCACATCAACTCCTGGACCGCCCGCTGATCTTTGCAGATCCCCTGGCCGTCGGCTTGGTTCCCGAATGCTCGCGCGAGACGATCCTGGCCGCGGCGGATGATCTGCGCGGCAGCGGGGCCTCCTTGCTGCGCTCGGTGTTCGTGCTGCGCAGCCGCTTCGTGGAGGACCGGCTCGATGAGGCACTGGCGCGCGGGGCACGGCAGTACCTGGTGCTCGGCGCCGGGCTCGAGACCTACCCCTGGCGCCAGCCGGCGCATCGATCGGACCTGACGATCTTCTCTCTCGACCATCCTGCCTCGGCCGCCGAGGTGCGCCGGTGGCTCGCCGCGCGCGGGTTGAAAGCCCCAGGCAACCTGGTCCGCGTCGACTGCGATCTGGAAGCGGGCGGGCTTGCCGAGGCCCTGGCGGCGGTCGGGTTTCGCCGCGACGCGGTGACCTTCTGCTCCATGCTGGGACTGACGCAGTACCTGCGGCACGAGACGGTGGCGGCCATCCTCGCTTTCCTTGGCACGCTGCCGGAGCCAAGCGAAGCGGTGCTCACGTTCTCGCCGCCGGCCGAGGCGCTCACCGGCGAGGATGCGAGCGAGGCGGCGGCGGCCGTGGCGCGCTCGGACGCCCTCGGTGAGCCCTGGCTCTACCGTCCCACGCCACAGAAGCTCGGAGCGGCTCTGGAGCGCGCCGGTCTCCGCGCATGGCGCCATCTGACCGTTGCAGAGGCGCAGGGGCTCTATTTCGCAAATCGGCAAGACGCGCTGAGGGCATCGGCTATCGAGCAGGTGATGCTCGCCGTGCGCGCAGGCGTGTGACGAGATCGGCGGACCGGGAGGCGTGAGAGGAGGGTATGGCAATGAGATCGAGACTGGCGGCAGGTGCAGTTGCCGCCACGGTGCGGCTTGCGGCCTGTGTCGCTGCCTTGGGCCTGGCTCTGAGCGCGCCTGCGACTGCAGCCGGCTACCCGGAGCGGCCGGTCCGCTTGGTCGTTCCGTTCCCGGCCGGCGGCGGCGCCGATACCCTGGCGCGGCTGGTCGTGACCCGGGTGGGCGAGCTCCTGGGAGCGGCCATCGTGTTCGAGAACCGTGCGGGAGCCGGCGGCAACCTCGGCGCGGCCGAGGTGGCGCGCGCCGCCCCAGACGGGTACACGCTGCTCTACGGCACCAACGGCACCCACGTCACCAACCAGGCGCTCTACAGAACGACGGGCTTCGACCCCATCAAGGACTTCGAGCCGGTGGGGCGGGTGAGCGAGATCGGCCTGGTCGTGGTGGTCAACAACCAGGTGCCGGCGCAGTCGCTGAATGAGCTGATCGGGCTCGTGAAGGACGATCCGCGCCGGGCGATCGCGGCAACCGCCGGCAGGGGGACCACGTCGCACCTCGGCGCCGAGCTGCTCAGGCTTGCGACCGGCGCCGAGCCGGTCGTGGTGCACTATCGCGGCGGCGCTGCGGCGATCACCGACGTGATCTCGGGCCAGGTGCATATGATGATCGAGGTCATGCCGAACGCGCTGCCCCAGGTGCAGGGCGGCACCGTCCGCGCCCTGGCGGTGACGACCCGGGCCCGGTGGCCGTCGGCTGCGGCTCTGCCGACGGTGGCCGAGGCCGGCTGGCCCCAGCTCGCGGTCTCCGCCTGGGACGGGATCTTCGCCCCGCGCGGCACCGACGCCGCCATCGTTGCCAAGATCAGCGCAGCGCTGCGCCGGACGCTGGAGGAGCCGGCCGTGTCGGCCGCGCTGCTTCAGCGTGGTGCCCGCCCGGTGCCGAGCACGCCCGACGAGTTGAGGGCACACGTCGCAGCCGAGCTGGCGGCGTGGCCAGCCAGATTCGCCCGCGTCGGCGAGCAGGCCGAGCGTTGAATTTGGGGAGTGGGGAAATGGGGAGTGGGGAGTAGAGGGCCCCGCTCCCTATTCCCTATTCCCTATTCCCCATTCCCCGGGTAGCGCGGTCGTCGCCCGTTGTGGCATGCGCACAACAGCCCAGCCAGCGGAATGTGTGTATTGTGGACGTTCGCTCGCTTTCGCGGGCGGACGAGGCAAATATGGGAGGCGCTTGAAGCGAGACGAGCGACCAGTCCGGAGCAATCCATGGTGTGTGGCGTGCTATTGGCGGCGACAGTCCGTGCGTGTCGGTACGGCCGGAGCATCCAGCGCCAACAACTGCGGTCACGCCTCTTGCGGATCTGCGGGGCTGTCGCTCATGCGCTCCTGATTTTCCTGGCCGCCGCGAGCTCGGAGGTCGCGGCCGAGCCTACGCGCCTCAGAGTTACCATGCAGCTCCCGCTCTCGTCCCATCTGGGCGTGAACCTTCTGGAGTTCACGAAGGCTGTCGAGAAGCAGACAGAGGGCGCGCTGACGTTCGAGATCACCGACGGCGGCAAGCTGTACCCCGAGAGCAAGCTGGTGGGCGCCGTGTCGTCCGGCGCCATCGAGATGGCCATCATCGGGTTCAACCAGTTCTCGGCGGACGCCCCTGCCATGGACGTGGTGCAGCAGCCGTTCCTGCTCAACTACGAGAAGCTTTCCCGCGCCGCCCTCCGCCCGGAGAGCGAGGTGCGGCAGATCATCGACCGGTCTATCGCGGCAACCACCGGCCTGCGGCCGCTATGGTGGCAGGGCTACGGCACCACTGTCGTTTTCTCGCGCGGGCACGACACAGCCGACCCGGAGCGCATCAAGGGAAAGCGGGTGAGAGTGCTGGCGGGCGAGGTCATGTCCGGCCTCGTCAAGCACTGCGGCGGGGAGCCTGTGCCGTTGTCGGCGGCGGCGATGACCAAGGCGATGAAGGACGGACAGGTGGACATGATCATGGTGGGCGCCAGCAGCGTCCAGCCGCGCGGCCTTTGGGAGGTGTCGGACACGATCACCCGTACCGAGCATGCCGCGCTCGAGTTCGTGGTCGTGATCAACGAAGGGACGTGGCGGAGACTCACGGAGGCGCAGCGCCAGACGATGACCAGCGTCGCACGCGAGGTGGAGGGCCGACTGCGGCACCAGATGGCGGAGGTCGAGGAGGCCGCCTATGCCTTTGCCCGATCCAAGGGCATGACAATCCGCAACCTGACGCCCGACGAGACCACCGCCTGGCGGGAATGCAGCGCCCCGGTTCTGGAGACCTACATGTCCCACCCCGACGAATCGGTGCGCAGCGTGCTCGCGGCGTACGGTCGCCTGCGCACAGAGCCGTGTTGTACAGACGGACCAGCAGCCGCCCTGGGGTTCACGCGCCGCTGACGGCGCCGATGGGCGGGTGGTGAGCGGGCGGTTAGACGGCTAGGGCAGCGGCGGGTGACGGGCCGATCCTGGACGAGGGTCTTGATTGCATCCCAATCGCGCATCATGGTTAAGCCCCCGCCTCAATCCCCCGTGCGAGAGGTTTGCCGTGACAGAAATTTTTCTTGCCCATGACAGCAGCGACCGGGAGCGCGTGCGCCCCCTTCGCGATGCCCTCGCTGCGCAGGGTTTCCAAGTGCGCTGGGACCTGGAGCCGCCCGTCGGCGTCGAGTGGGAGAGATGGGTGCGGCGGCGCCTGGCGCGGTGCAAGTGCGTGGTCGTGCTCCGCTCCGCGGCCTCGGCCCACTCCAACCGGATGAGCCACGTCGAGGCCGTGGCCAAGGAGCATGGCAAGCTGATCCTGGTGCGGCTGGAGCCGCGAGCCTCCTGGGCACCTCAGGCGCAGGCCCAGGCGACCGCCGACGGCCTCAACCTCGCCGGCTGGAGCGGCGACCTCGACCATCCCGGCTGGCAGGAGCTGTGCCGGCGGATCGAGGGCAAGCTCAAGGCGTCCCTCTGGGTGCAGCGCCTGATCCACGACGTGGAGACGGAGCGCACCCGCTGGCGCGCCCAGCACGAGGCGAGCGCCGCGCGCTGCAAGTCGCTCAACGACGAGCTCGCTCACGAGCGGTCGGAGCGGGGTGTGGCGCAAGACCGGATCGCCGGCCTGCAGGCGCAGCTCGACGCGGACGGCAAGGCCCGTTCCAGGCTCGAGGCGCGCATCGTGGAGCTGGAGCAGCGTCTGGCGCGGGCCGAGGAGAGCAACGCCGAGTCCGGCCAGCTCCTGCGGGACGAGTTGCGCCAGAAGGACGCCCTGCTGAGCGAGGCTCAGGCCGCCCTGATCCGCGCCGAGGACGAGGCGGCGCGCCTGAAGCAGGAGCTGGCGGCCGTGGAAGGCGTCCACGGGGAGCACAAGTCCCGCATCGCGAGTCACGAGGCCACCATCCAGGCGCGGGACGCCGACATCGCACGCCTGGAGGCCGCCGTCGCGCAGCGCGATGCGGACATCGCCGGCCTGACAGCCACCGTCGTGGAGCGGGACGGCAGCGTGACAAGCCTGACGGCCAACGTGGCGGAGCGGGACAGCCACGTCGCCGGTCTGAAGGCCGGCATCGCCGCGCGGGACGCCGACATCGCGGGTTGCAAGGCCGACATGGCGGAGCGCGACAGCTACATCGTCGACCTGGTGGCCAGCGTCACCCAGCGCGACACCTACATTGCCGACCTGCGGGCCAGTCTCACGGACCGGCGCGCCTATATGGCGGACCTGGAGGCCAGCATCGCCCAGCGCGACACCCACATCGCCGACCTGAAGGCCGCTCTCGCCGAGCGCGACACTCACATCGCCAGCCTTACCGCCAGCCTCAAGGCGCTGGGGCAGCGCCGGTGGGGCCTGTCTGCCATGCCGTTCCCGGCGGCCCTCGCCCGCGTGACCCGCCCGGTCCTGGACCGCCTGGGCTCGCGCTGACCCATCCTACTTGCGCCCCGTCTCCCGGTCCGTGCGGCGGGAGAACTCGGTATCGCCGCCGGCGGCGAGAATGCGGGCCTGCTCCACCCAGTTCTCGCGCTGGATGCGGCCCTTGAAGTCGAGCGACTGGCTGATGCGCTCGATGTCCTCGCTGGTCCAGTTGGCGATGTCCTCGTAGGTCATCACTCCGAGCGAGTTCAGCCTCTTCTCGATCAGGACGCCGATGCCCTTGATGCGCTTTAGGTCGTCGGTCTGCGACGTGCGCACCTTGCGCATCGATGCGACCCGCCTCGCGGCCTCGGGGCCCGGCTCGGAGGTGTCCTGGTAGGCCTCGGAGCGCACCGAGCGCAGCGAGGCGAGGTCGGCGCGGTTTGGCGCCGCTGCCTGCCCAGTGGCCTTGGCGGCCTCGTGCTCGCGGATGGCGTCGGGCAGCTTGATCGGGCGGGGCTGCGGCCCGCCCGGCGCGGCACCGCGCCGGTCGAACTCGCGCGAGAAGCGCGTGTCGCCGCCGCGGCTCAGGATATGCGCCTGCTCGATCCAGTTCTCGCGCGAGATGCGCCCTGCGGTGCCGAGCTCCTTGTCGAAGCGCTCCACCGCGGCGGGCGACCACTGCGCGATCTCGGAGTAGCGCGAGACGCCCAGCACATTGAGCTTCTTCTCGATCTCGGCCGCGATGCCGTCGATGCGCTGCAGGTTGTCGTGGGCCGGCGGCTCCGCCGGCCGGATGGGCACGGCAGATGCGGCCTGCGCCGACGCACCCGACTGAGCGAACGCCGCCCGGTCGGAGACGAGCGGCGGCTGCGCGGGGGGCGGGGACGCCGCCTGGGGCGCCGGTGGGGCGATCACCACGGCCGCGACGCCGGCGCGCGACATGGCCCGCGGCAACGATATCTCGGACGGAGGCGGCGGGGCTTCGCCCTCGTCGGGGGTGGGCACGGCCGTGCTGCCCTCACCCCTGGCCCGCCGCACGGAGAACAGCGTCTGGCCGCCCTTGGCCAGGACCTGCGCCTGCTCGATCCAGTTCTCCCGGGCGATGCGGCGCTTCTGGCCGAGCGCCTGGCCCACGCGCACCACGTCGGCCGGCATCCAGGCGGCCATCTGCTCGAAGCGGGTAATGCCGAGCCCGTTGAGGCGCGCCTCGGTCGCCGCGTCGATGCCTTGGATGCTCTTGAGGTCCTGCGGATGAGGCCTCGAGGCCACCGCTGCGGCGGGCGCCTGCGCGGCAGGAGCGGCGGGACGCGAAGGCTGAGGCGGCATCGGCCCAGCCGGCGCCGGGGTGGGCGCCTGCCTCACCTGCGCGCGCTCGGCCGCCTGCCGCGCAACGATCTCGGGTAAAGGGTCCACCCGCCGCTCGGCGGTGCCGGCCCGCACGGCCGCCGGTGCCAGGCTGCGCCGGATGGCGCAGGCCAGCGCCGCGCCGAGGAAATAGGCCGCCGCCATCAGCAGCAAGGTCTCAGCCCAGAACGGGATCATGGCGCGCTCTCCCAGCTTCGCGTGCCGCAGGCAACCTTCAAGACGGATCGCTCTCGGAGCGGCTGCACGACAGCCACCCGACCACGAAGCCGAACGCCAATGCGAGCAGCAGCCACCACATCAGCTTGACAGCGAGATAGTCCATTCCTCGTCCCTCTCAGGTTTCAGGTGTCAGGTGTCAGGTGTAAAGAGAGCCGGCCAACCAGAAACCAGAAACCTGAAACCTTTACCTGGGCCGCACCATGATCTCGGTGCGGCGGTTCTTGGCGCGGGCCTGCGCGCTCGTGTCCGGCACCGCCGGCCGGCTGGCGCCGAAGCCGGCCGTCTCGATCAGGTCCGCGGCCACGCCAAACTTGATCAGGCACTCCGCCACCGCCCGTGCACGCTTGATCGAAAGCCGCTGGTTGTACTCCCGGCTGCCTTCGATGTCGGTGTGCCCCTCGGCGACGATGCGCAGGCCCGGGCAGGCCTTCATGGCGGCAGCGATCTTGCCCACCGTAGCGAGACCCGTCGTATCGACCTTGGCGGTGCCGCGCTCGAAGGCGATGGGGTTGGCGGCGGCGAGCTTGGCCAGGTCGTCCATGCAGACGGCCGCTGAAATGGCCGATGGCGGTGCCGGCTCGGCCTTCGGAGCCACCTCCGCAGCGGGGGCGGCAGGCGACGACGCCCCGGCGGCCGGCGCCGGCGGAGGAGCGGCGGGCGCCGGAGCAGCCGGCTCGGGGGCCGGCGGCGTGGCTGCTGCTACCTTGGCCGGCGGCTCCTCGGCTGGGGCGGCTGCGGCGGGTCGGGCGGCTTCCTTGGGCTCCGGCGCAGACGGCGGCGGCGCGGGCGCGGCCTGCGGCTCAGCCAAGGGCTGGGGCGGGGGCTGGGCCGCGACCTTCATCTCCGGCTGGACCTCGACCTTGGCCGGCGCCTCCGCGCGCGCCGGAGGAGCCGCGGCGGCGGGTTGCGGGTCGGCTTTGGGCGCGGGCGCCGCCGGCTCAGCCCCCGCCTTGGGCTCCGTGGGCTCCACCTTCTGCCCGGCCTTGGGCCCGACCTGGGGCTCGGCTTTGACATCGACCTTCGGCGGCTCCCGCACCCGGATCTGGTCGGTGAGCTTGAAGGCGGCGGGCATCGAGGTCCGCAGCGCCTCGCGCACCGCTTTGGCCTGGTCCTCGTCGGCGGCAACCCCGCCGACCGTGACCGCCGTGTCCTTCATCTCCGCGTTGCCGCTCTGCAGCTTCACGATTTGCCTGGTCAGCAGCGCCGCAGCCCCGGCAAAGTCTGCCGGTGCGCCCCTGGCGGTCTCCAGGCGGTCGACGACACCCGTGCCCGCCGGTGCCGTTGCAGCGGCGGCGAGCAGCTCCGCCTTCGCGCCGTCGTCTGCCACATGGCCCGACAGCACGAGCTGGCCGCCGGCGAACTGCGCCGACCACGTATAGGGACTGACGACCGGGGCGGCGATCTGCACGTTCGCCAGCGTGATCCCCTTCGGCAACCCGCCCTTCAGGGCCGCGCTGACCGTCCTGTATTCCGCGGCGTTCTCAGCTTCTCCGGCGACGGAGAGCGCCAGATCCTCCAGGCGCACCTCGCCCTTCTTGAGCGCCGCAAGCTGCTTCAGCGCGAAGCTCAAGCCGGCGAGCCAGGTGTCGACCGGAGGAACGCCGCGCGCCGTGCGCATGCGGTCCGTCACCTCCAGCCCCGGCAGGGTCGCGTTCGTCATGCCGATGATGATCTGCCGGGTCGCGCGGTTGGGCACGTAGCCGTAGAGGCGCACGCGGTCGCCGCGGCGGGTGGCGTGCCAGAGAAACGGCTCGACTTTCTGCGGCAGGCCGGCGTTGTTCTTGACTTGGCGCACGCCCCAAACATTGTGCAGGATCGCCTCGGCCTCAGGCGGCTCGTTCTCGGCCGTCGCGTTGCCTGCGAGAACGACATCGCGGCCGCTGAAGTTGACGGCGGCCCACCGTGCGCCCTTGTCGGCCAACGCCCGCTCGGCGCGCTCGGTCAGGTCCCTTTCTATCGCGCCGCGCTCGAGATGGACCGCCGCCACGCTCACAGCGATGAGCGGGATCAGGCCCCACAGCCAGCGCCGCCAATTGCACCGCATAATCTGAATTGGCTCCCCGTATCCGACTTTTTGCGCTGGCAACGCGCGGGCACGACGGCCGAGAGCCAGCCGACCCGCACCGACTCTGCCTTGCACCGCCGCTCAGGCGCCCCCTGCGAGCCCGCCGACACCCGGGCGCGGGCCCACTATAGCAAAGGAGGCGGGCATTCCAAGCCACTGCGTCCGCACGCTCGGCACTCGCCGGTTCATCGCGCTCGCCGATGCTGCGTCCGGACAACGCCCGCCCGCCGCGCACGCCCGTCCGCTCTCGCTGCAAGCGTGCGCGGAGGACCTCTGCAAGCATCGGATATTGCTCTGCTCGCGCGGAAGTGGCGTATGCCGCCGGCGCTCAACCCTGCAGCCGCCCGATTCGGGGGGCAGACCCCTCGCCTCCAGCATCAGGGTGATTCAAAGTACCGCACTGCTTGGTAGCTGACACGGGGCGCAAATCGGATTCTGTAGCGGAGCCACTGGGATGGAGGTGGCTCGATGGCACAGACGCTGTGGGAGGTTCTCGGCGCGGTCG
>JBIOWI010000168.1:0-3313 GCA_044868325.1 Hyphomicrobiaceae bacterium | reverse complement strand
CATACCGCAACCGCCGTTGGAGCCAAGGGTCAGACCCGCAGGGTCTGACCCCGTCCACGGGGCATCGCCATGACCAGCGTCGACCCCCTCACCCTCGCGGTCATCCAGGCGGGCCTGCAGCAGGTCTGCAACGAGATGGATCTCGCCTTCTCGCGCTCCGCCTTCTCCCCGGTGATCGCCGAGGCCGACGACCGCTCGTCGGGCATCTACGACCGCCACACCGGCGCGCTCATCAGCCAGGGCGAGCTGGGCCTCCCGGTGTTCGTCGGCACGATGCAATATTCTACCGCCGAGCTGATCCGCCTGATCGGCGAGGGCAAAGCGGGGCCGCCGGAGCCAGGCGACATCTACATCGTCAACGATCCCTACCTGGGCGGCACGCACCTGATGGACGTGCGCTTCGCTATGCCGTTCTACTACCGGGGCGAGCTCTTCTGCTGGCTGCAGAACACCGGCCACTGGCCCGACATCGGCGGCATGGTGCCGGGCGGCTTCTCGGCGCATGCCACCGAGGTGGAGCAGGAGGGGCTGCGGCTTCCGCCCGTCAAGCTCTTCAAGCGCGGTGCGATGGATGCCGAGATCTACGCCATCCTGTGCTGCAACATGCGCGTCGCCGACCAGCGCATCGGCGACATCAAGGCCCAAGCCGCGGCGCTGCATGTAGGCGAGCGGCGTCTTACGGGCCTGATCGACCGCTACGGCCTGGAGACGATCGCCGCTGCCATCGAGGAGATGCGAGCCAAGGCCGCCCTCCTGATGCGCAGCCACATCGCCGAGATACCCGACGGCGCCTACAAGGCGGAGGCCTTCGTGGATTCCGATGGCGTGGTGAACGAGCCGCTCAAGATCGCCCTCACCGTCACCAAGGCCGATGGCATCCTCCATTTCGACTTCTCTGAGAGCTCGCCGCCCTGCCGCGGGCCGATGAACTCGGTGGTCGCCACCACGTACTCGTCGGTCTATTTGGGCGTGCGCCACATCTTCCCCGACATCCCGCTCAACTGTGGCGCCTTCGAGCCGCTCCGTATCGAGCGCCCCGAGGGCACCTTCCTCGACGCGCGCTATCCGCGGCCCGTCTCGGGCTGCGCCGCGGAGGTCTCGCAGCGGATCGCGGAGGCCGTGTTCCTCGCGCTCGCGCAGGCGATCCCTGCGAAGGTGACGGCCGCGCCGGCCGGGTCGTCGGGCAACTTTGCGCTGGGCGGCTTCGATCCGGCCAAGGGCACCGGCTACGTCATGTACCAGATCTCCGGCGGCGGCTACGGCGGCAATGCCGACCACGACGGCCTCACCAACGGCTGTTCCACCATCGGCATCTCCAAGACCCCGCCGGTGGAGGTGATGGAGCAGTACTTCCCCGTCCTCTACCACCGCTTCGCGCTCCGCGAGGGCTCCGGCGGCGCCGGCGCGCAGCGCGGCGGCTTCGGCGTGCACTACGAGGTGGAGCTCCTACGCGGCGACGCCAGCGCCTCGTTCGTCATGGACCACGGCCGCTTCGGCCCGCCCGGCGTGCTCGGCGGCGCCGACGGCGCGCCCAACGTGGTGCGCATCCACCGCAACGGCGCGGTGACCGTGCCGGAGCACCTCTCCAAGGACCAGGGCATCCCCATGCAGGCCGGCGATCGCGTGGAGGTGATGACGCCGGGCGGCGGCGGCTACGGCGACCCGCTTGCGCGGGATGCAGCGGCGGTCGCCCGCGACTTTCGCCTCGGCTACTACGGCCGCGAGGAGGTGCGCACCCTGTTCGGCGTGGCACTGCGGCCCGACGGCGAGGTGGATGCAGCGGAGACGGAGCGCCTGCGCGGCGATCGCGCATGGCTGAGAGCGTGAGGAGGCAGGGAGAGGAGATGGCCGCCTATTTCCGACCTTCGAACCTTGCGGAAGCCTTGGGCGTCCGTGCCCGCCAGTCCGTGACGGTGCTCGCCGGCGGCACCGACATCTATCCAGCGCGCGCCAACCGTGTCGGCTGGGGCGACATGCGCCGCGACGACATCCTCGACATCAGCGCCATCGCCGAGCTGAAGGGGACTGTGGAGGAGCCGGACCGCTTCCGCTTCGGTGCGCTCACCACCTGGACCGAGATGCGCCATGCGGCCTTGCCGGCCGCCTTCGCCGGCTACCAGAGGGCAGCGCGCGATATCGGCGGGCAGCAGGTGCAGAACCGCGGCACCCTCGTCGGCAACATCTGCACGGCCTCCCCCGCCGGGGACGGCATCCCCTGCCTCCTGTCGCTCGATGCCGAGGTGGAGCTGGCGAGCGAGCGCGGGCGGCGCCTCGTGGCTCTGCCCGGGTTCATCGATGGCTACCGCCGCACCGTGTGCGCGCCCGATGAGCTGGTGACCGCGATCCTGGTTCCGAAGCCGCCGGCCGACGCGCGGGGCGACTTCGTCAAGCTCGGCGCGCGACGTTATCTCGTGATCTCCATCGTCATGGCGGCCGCTGTGCTCGCGGCCAATGCCGCCGGCACCGTCACGCATGCGCGCGTTGCCGTCGGCGCCTGCTCGGCGGTGGCGCAGCGGTTGACGGCGCTGGAGCAGGCCCTGCTGGGACAGCCGCTGGACGGGGCGCCCGATCTGGTTGAAGCCGGCCAGTTCGCAGCGCTGTCGCCCATCGACGACGTGCGCGCCAGCGGTGCCTTCCGCGTTGCCGCCGCCGCTCACGTCGTGCGTGACCTGCTCGCGGGCATCGTCCGCGCGCCCTGCCGGAGTGCCGCGTGATGCTCGACAAGGAGGCTAGGGGGGAGGCTAGGGGTCAGACCCCTCGCATCGACGGTTCGTTTTCATCTTCGTCCTTGGAGGCGAGGGGTCTGACCCCGTTCGCAACGGCGACCGTACGCTTCAGCGTCAACGGCGAGGCTGTGACCGTGGCTGCCGATCCGTTCGCCAGCCTCGCCGGCACGCTGCGCGACAGGCTCGGTCTCACCGGCACCAAGATCGGCTGCGACGCCGGCGACTGCGGCGCCTGCACGGTCCTCATCGACGGCCGGCAGGCCTGCGCCTGCCTCGTCGCCACGGCCCAGGCGGAAGGCGCGGAGATCCACACGGTCGAAGGTCCAGGCCCCGGCGGCCTGACGGACCGTCTGCGCCCCGCCTTCCTCGCCCACGGTGCCGCCCAGTGCGGCATCTGCACGCCCGGCATGCTGATGGCGGCCGTGGACTGCCTGTCGCGCAACCCGGTGTCGACGCGCTCGGAGGTGGAGGATGCGCTGGGCGGCGTGCTGTGCCGGTGCACCGGCTACATCAAGGTCGTCGAGGCGGTGATGGATGTGGCCGGGGGTCAGACCCCTCGCGCAGACGGCTCGTTTCCAGACGCGACA
>JBIOWI010000167.1:0-14420 GCA_044868325.1 Hyphomicrobiaceae bacterium | reverse complement strand
GGGCGGCGACTGCTGCGCCGATCTCGAGGAGCGGGTGGCCGAGCTGGAGGCCACCACCGCCCGCAAGGGCAACCGCAAGGTGTCGCTGACCATCTCGGGCCAGGTCTCCACCGCCCTGATGGTCTGGGACGACGGCAACAATAACGCGGACGCCAGCGGCAGCGACGTGTACGTGGTCGACAACACCGCAGCCGGCGGCACGTTCATCGCCTTCTCGGGTTCGGCCGCCATCAACCCGAACCTGTCGGCCGGGTTCAACGTCACGCTCGGCCTGTGCTCCGGCGCCCGCAGCCACCAGGTCACCCAGAAGGACGACGACGCGTCGCAGCCGGGCGGCACCTGCTTCAACGGCGCGGGCGACACCACCAACGTCGTGACCTTGGCGAACTGGTACCTGGACCACAAGCAGATGGGCCGGGTCACGGTGGGCCGCATCAACACCGCCACGGCCGGCATCAGCACCATCGACCTGGGCGGCGCCGGCGTGATCGCCAATGCCCAGGTCGGCTACTGGGCACGCAGCATGGAAGTTGCCGTCGGCGGCGCTCTCGTAGGCGGGTTGCAGTGGTCCCAGCTCCTGGGCGGCAACACGGTGAACGGCTCGGGTCTGAGCCGCGCCAACGCCATCAGCTACACCTCGCCGACGCTCGGCGGCTTCTCGGTGGCTGCGGCGGCCGGCGAGGACAACGTGTGGGATGTGGCCCTGCGCTACGCCGGCGAGTTCTCCGGCTTCCGCCTCGCGGCCGGCATCGGCTACATCAACAACTCCAGCGGTCTGAACGAGATCACCAAGGATCAGAACGTAGGCGTCGAGCCGAGCCAGGTGAAGGCCTCCGCAAGCGTCCTGCACGTGGCTTCCGGCCTCTTCCTCACCGGCGCCTACGTCAATCAGGACAACGACAACGCGTTCGGTGCTGGGACGCCGGACACGACGCTGTGGTACGTCCAGGGCGGTATCAGCAAGAACTGGACTGGGCTGGGCAACACTGTGCTCTACGGCGAGTACTCCAGGGTTGAGGACGGCCTTGCGAACTTCACCTCGCCGCTCCCGGCGTTCTCTGAGGCGGAGGTGGTAGGCCTGGGCGTTGTCCAGCACATTGATGCGGCGGCCATGGAGGTGTTCCTCGCCTACCGCCGGTTCAGCGCAGAGATCGCTGGCGTCATCCCGATCGATGACCTGGACGTGGTGATGGGCGGCGCCCGCATCCGGTTCTGATCCGGCAAGGTGTCAGGCCCTCCGGGTCTGACACTACCTGCAGTCTCTCGGGAAGGGCCGTCTTCGGGCGGCTCTTCTGTTTTGTGAGGTCAGATCCGGCGGGTCTTACCCCATGGCACAGTGGGGAGGAACGGGGTCAGACCCCTCGCCTCCAACCCAGCAGTGAAAACTCGATCCTGTGCGCGAGGGGTCTGACCCCGTCGTCGCACCAATCCGCAGCCTGAGCTGGGCAATTGCGGGTTTCACCCGAGTGCGCCGGCATGCGGCGGCGTGGCATGGGGTCAGACCCGCAGGGTCTGATCCCACAGGAGCCCGCCAATGCGCCGCATCGCCACGATCTCCGCCCTCGCCGCCCTGATCTCGGGCACAGCGGCCTTGGAGGCCGTGGCCGGCGACGGCTGCTGCCGCAACGGACGGCGCGGCTACGCCTATGCGCCGCCCTATGCCTACGCACCGCCCGTGGCCATCGTGCCCGCCAACCCGTGGGCCGCCTGGCGCGCCTACTACGGCGCTCAGGCCCAGGTCAGCCGCGCCCGCCGCGCCGGCGGGGGCAGCTACTACGTCGCCACCGGCCGCGCCATCCCGTCCCGCTATTTCGGCCCGCCCACCAACTACTACGCGGAGCAGTACGCCCGCGAGCCCTACTCCTACTTCACCTGCCCCTTGGCCCGCACCGGCGCCGGCGTGTGCGCGAACCTGCCGCCTCTCTCGGCGGTGCCGTAGGGCGCAATGCTGCGGGTGCGGCATTGCGCCGATGCGGCCTCTCCTCTTGGCCGATACCCGTGGCAAGGTCGGCGCGGCGTAATCGCGCTTTGCGCGACTACGCCCTACGGAATATATATGGCGCATGCCGAATTACCGCCGTGCCCTGGTTCCGGGCGGCTGCTGGTTCTTCACCGTCAATCTCCTCGACCGCGACAGCCGCCTGCTGGTCGAGCATATCGACACGCTGCGCGATGCGGTGCGTGACACTCGGCGGCGCCTGCCCTTCCATATCGACGCGATGGTGGTGCTCCCCGATCACATGCACGCGGTCTGGACCCTGCCGGACGGCGACCGCGATTTTCCGCTGCGCTGGCGTCTGATCAAGGTGGGCTTCTCGAAGTCGCTCTCCAACCGCGAATGGCGCACCAGGACACGACAGGCACGCGGCGAGCGCGGCATCTGGCAGCGGCGCTATTGGGAGCTCTCATCCGCAGCGAGCGCGACTACGCCCACCACGTCGACTATTGCTGGTATAACCCGGTCAAGCACGGCCTCGTCGCCAACGTCGAGGATTGGCCACACTCGTCATACCATCGCGACAATCGCGACAACCCCAGACCGATCGATCGAAAGGCATTCGAGGCTGCCCTCGCCAGGCATGAGCGGCGAGCCGGATACGGCGAGCGCCCGTAGGGCGTAATGCTGCGGCGCGGCATTGCGCCGATGCGGCCTCTCCTCTTGACCGGTTCCCGATTGCGGCGAGACCGGCTCGGCGCAATCGCGCTTCCGCACGATTGCGCCCTACGTCGCCATTTCGTCCAGCACGTCGTCCAGGGCCTCAAAGTATCGGTCGTTGGAGAACAGGCGGTCGTAGAGGGCGGCGTTGGCGGCGGAGTAGAGGGCGGCGTTGGCGCCCTGCGCGAGGCGCACCATCGCCTGGGCGAAGTCGGCGGCGGTGTCGTGCACGTGGATGTCCGCGCTCATCCCCTCGCAGCGCGGCAGACCGCGCAGCGCCAGGCTGGTGGCGAGCACTGGCTTGCCGGCGCACAGGGCCTCGATCAGCTTGATGGAGGTGCCGGTGCCGGCCACGGCCGGGGCGAGGATCGCCTTGGCCCCGGTGTAGAAGTCGAGCAGCGACGGCACCTCGCCGACGAACAGGTGGCCGTAGCGGCGGAACAGGGCCGGCTCGCGGCTCTCCACCAGATCGGCCACCTTGCCGGCGAAGCGGATGCGCTCGGCCACCTCGGGTCCGGCGAAGGCCACGACCTCGCGCAGCAGCCAGCGCACCGTCTCCAGGTTGGCTTCGTGGTTGTTGCCCACGTAGAGGAAGTCGAACCCCGCCGGGCGGGTGGTGCCGCGGCGCCACACCAGCTCGGCCTCGGTGCCGGAATGGAGCGTCGGGAGGACGAGCCTGTGGCGCTTCTCCGGCAGGCTGCAGGCGAAGAACCCGAGATCGGCCTCGGTGAGGTGAACCAGCGTGTCCACCCCCGCGCACAGCGCCAGCTCGGTCTTGAGCAGGTCCTCGCGGGCGTCGGGGCGGCGGGAATGGGGGTTGAGGCGCTCCCGGACCGCGACCAGGTCGCTCTGCACGTCGTGCGTGTCGAGCAGGATGCGCGGCTGTCGGCGCTCGGTGCGGCCCTGGGGGCGAGCTTGCGCCCGCGCAACGATGCGGGCGAGGCGGTGCGCCAGGCGGACGGCGTAGACGTGGTTGGCGTGGATCAGGTCGATGCGGGCCGATGCGACGAGCTCGGCCACCTCGCGCGGCAGCCGGCCGGAGGCGGCATAGCGCGCCGAGATAGCCATCGAATCGTCGCGCCCGGCCAGGAGCCAATCGCAGTACGACCGCAGCTTGCCGGAGTCGACGCGCGGGTAGGCCACCGCCTCGACGCCGGGAAACTGCATGGCGGCCGCGGCGTCGGCCCAGAACGCCGCCTTGCCCGGGCGATGCCAGCGGCGCTCCAGGGGCGTGAGCAGGAGCAGCACGCGCGCGCCGCGGCGGGCGTGGGCCGCGGCCTGGGCCGCGAACAGGTTGGCGCTGCCGCTGCGGGGCCACGGCGGCGCGAGCAGGATGACACCGGGGCGAGCTGGTGGGGAAGGCACCGCAGAAGCGGCAGTCGGGCGTCGGCAATCGGCAGTCGTGAAGCTTCGATTTCGGCTGCAGGTGCTCCCTGCTGCGACTGCCGACGCCCGACCCCCGACGGCCGCGGAGGCGCCAGGAGGCGGCCACCCCCACGCGCCGAGGCTGCGGCGCAGCCGGTCGGGCCTCGCCAGCTCCTCGAAGCGGGCCTCCGCGCGCAGCGGCATGAGCGGCGCCAGCGTCGCGCGCCAGAAGCCGGCGCACCGGTGCGCCCACAGGCTGGAAACCGGCCCCACATCGGCGTGCGCCTCGGCGTGGAAGACCTCGGGCGCATGCCCGAAGTGCCGCGCCTCGATGGCTGCCGACGAGGACACGGTGAGGAAGCGGACGTCGGCGGCGGAGGCGAGAAGAGCATAGACGTTGGCATCGGTGGTGGACGCGGCGAAGCGCCGCCGCAGGGTGGCGAGCAGCGGGTTGTCGGGCGCCAGGGGATGCGGCTTGAGGACGAGACGGCGCCCGTCGAGGGCCTGGGCGATGCGCTCGACCGCCTCGGCGTCGGGATAGAAGCCGCCGTTCTTGATCAGCGTCCGGTCGTGCCGCGTCTGGGCCAGGAAGACGCAGGCTCCATCGAGGCAGGCGGCGGAGGTGTCGCCGGCGCAGCGTGCGCGCACGCGCGCCGCGGCGTCGCGCACCAGCGCCGGCGAGACCAGGCCCGGGTGGGCCGCCTCCACCGGCCAGGAGAAGCGCAGGCTGAGCGCGAGGTCCTCGAGGAAGCGGATCAGGCCCACCCCCACGTTCACCCACGGCGCGCCGATGGCGCCGAGGACGGAGCGCATCAGCGGCGACAGCTCGAAGCCGATGACGAGGGCGCGCTCGTAGTCGGGCCGCATGGCATCGATCAGGGCCGGCGGCGGCGCGGTATGGGCGAAGGTGGCGGCCCACGCATCGAGCGAGGGCGCGTGGCCCATGAGCCGATACCACTCGGCGATGACCCCGCGGCCGTGGTCCGGTCCGTTGCGCCGGTAGCGGATCTCGGGGCACAGGCCCGTCAGCTCGTAGAGGCGCGACAGCTCAGCTCGCAGCCAGCGCACGTTGCCGAGCTGGTTCGCATCGCCGTCCGTCGTCCTGAACACGTCGCCGGTGACGACGATCCGCTCGATGCGCATGGCGGCGGCCCACCTCGCTCCCGTTTCCCCTGCGGAGACCGTGGTGGAAGCGTGGGCCGTCTGCACGATGCGGCCAAGACGTGCCTTCCCCTGGGCAGTCGAACCCAAGGCACAACCACACCTGCAGCGGAAGCGCCCTCCGCATCCGCCGATCTGCCAGAACTTAATACTGTAGTCTGAATGGCATGCTAAAGCACATAAGATCAGCTGTCACCATAATTCGTATCGGCGAATGGCGAGTGGCGAGTGGTGAATGGAGATCGAGGTCCGTGCCGCCATTCGCCATTCGCCTGCTGGATGACAGCCCGGCGGCCTTGGGCTATTGGCTGGCCTCATGCTGCACATCAACGACATGACCTACCGCATCGAGGGGCGTGTCATCCTCGGCCGCGCCACGGCCGGCATCCCGGCCGGGCACAAGGTGGGGCTGGTCGGCCGCAACGGTGCGGGCAAGACCACGCTGCTCCGGCTGATCGCCGGCGAGCTGGCGCCCGACGAGGGCGGCCTCTCGGTGCCGCGCGCCACCCGCATCGGCTGGGTGGCGCAGGAGGCGCCGGGCGGCCCGGAGAGCCTGATCGAGTTCGTGCTGGCGGCGGACCGAGAGCGGACGCGGCTGCTGACCGAGGCGGAGACGGCTCAGGACCCGGCCCGCATCGCCGACATTCACCAGCGGCTCGGCGACATCGGCGCCTATGCGGCGCCGGCCAAGGCGGCGCGCATCCTGGCGGGGCTCGGCTTCGACGAGGCCGCCCAGCAGCGCGCGTGCGCGGAGCTCTCCGGCGGCTGGCGCACACGGGTGGCGCTGGCGGCGGTGCTGTTCACCGAGCCCGACCTGCTGCTGCTCGACGAGCCCACCAACTACCTCGACCTGGAAGGGACGCTGTGGCTTGAGGACTACCTGCGCGACTACCCGCACACGGTGCTGATCGTCAGCCACGACCGCGACCTCCTGAATCGCGCCGTCACCTCGATCCTGCATCTGCACCAGGGCCGGCTCACGCTCTACAGCGGCGGCTACGACCAGTTCGAGGAGACGCGGCGCGAGAAGCAGCGGCTCGACCTCAAGCTCAGGAAGAAGCAGGAGGACGAGCGGCGCCATATCGAGGCATTCATCGTCCGCTTCAAGGCCAAGGCCTCCAAGGCGACCCAGGCGCAGAGCCGCATCAAGGCGCTGGCGCGCATGCAGCCGATCGCCGAGGAGATCGAGGAGCGGGTGGCGCCGTTCGTGCTCCCCAACCCGGCCAAGGCCCTCGCCAGCCCGCTGGTGCGGCTGGAGGGCGCCGCGGTGGGCTATGCGCCCGGCGAGCCGGTGCTGCGGGGGCTCGACCTGCGCCTCGATGCCGACGACCGCGTGGGCCTGCTCGGCGCCAACGGCAACGGCAAGAGCACCTTCGCCAAGCTGGTCGCCGGCCGCATGGCGCCCATGGCCGGGCGGCGGTACGCCTCCGACAAGACGACGGTGGGCTACTTCGCCCAGCACCAGATGGAGGACCTACCCCCGCACCTTACGCCCTACGACCACATGCTGCGGCTGATGCCGGAGGCCAGCGAGGCGCAGCGGCGGTCGCGGCTGGGCGCACTCGGCTTCGGCATCGACAAGGCGGATACGAGGGCGGAGAAGCTGTCGGGCGGCGAGAAGGCGCGGCTGCTGCTGGCGCTGGCCGCCTTCCACGGTCCCCACCTGCTGATCCTGGACGAGCCCACCAACCACCTCGACGTGGATGCGCGGGAGGCCCTGGCGCGCGCGCTCAACGCGTACGAGGGCGCCGTCATCCTGATCAGCCACGACCGGCATCTGGTCGATGCCTGCGCCGACCGGCTGTGGATCGTGCGCGGCGGCACCGTCCGGCCCTACGAGGGCGACATGGGCACCTACCGCGCCGAGTGCCTGGCCGAGCGCGGCGGCGAGCCGGTGGCGCCGCGCTCGGCCGGCGCCGCCAAGGCGAACGGGCTGGCAAGGCTCTCGCCGCAGGAGGCGCGCCGCCTGGCGGCCGAGGCACGGGCGGCGCTCGCACCCTTGAAGAGGAAGGTGACGGCGGCCGAGGCCGAGATCGAGGGCCTCACGCGCCAGATTGCCGCCATCGACGCCTCGCTGGCCGACGGCGCGCTCTACACCAGGGACGCCGCGCGTGCCCAGGCGCTGGCCCGCGAGCGCGGCGCCCTGGAGCGCGCCCGCGAGGCCGCCGAGGAGGCCTGGCTCGCCGCCAGCGAGGCGTACGAGGCCGCCCAGGCGGCGCCGGAGACGGCGTAGCCGGCCGCCTCTGTCAGCGGTTGCGGCGTCTGCGGTGCAGCTGGTCGTCCCCGTCCAAATCGGACATCGCCGGCGCGATGCCGTCGGCGACCCGAGCGGACCACGGTCGGTCGCCACGGGCATCGGCGACGGTCTCGATGCGGACCTTGCCGTCCTCGATGGTGAGAGCGTGGGCACCGCGGGTGGCGAGGTCGCCGGTGTCGATGACCGGTCCCGACGGGCGGCAATGGGCTGGCTTGGGGAACGCAACGACGAGGATCGCGGCCATCGCGCAGTCGTCGCGCAAGGCCGCCCCCGATCTGGCCACTGCTAGCCGCATGCCCTTGACGTGCGCGATGCAACCCGTCCGGTCGCAGTGGAATGCGGAGGCCTTGGCGGCCTCGGCGGGTGGACGGGCGTCGCCGTCGTGCTCCAGCCAGCGCGCCAGCTCGTAGCTGGAGCCGCGGCCGGCGAGGGCGGAGAGCCTGCCGTCGGCGCCGCGCACCGCGATGAGGCCGGCGTTGCGGCCGATCAGGACATCCGGGCGCTGTCCGCTGGGCGTCAGCATCAGGCCGAGGGCGATCGGCAGCACGCCGAGGAGCCGCCAGTGTGTGCCCCACAACGCGCCCCACAGGCCGCCCACGACGATGAGGGCGAAGGCCAGCGTCGGGATCGCCGGCACGCGGCCGATGGCGCCGGGTAGCTCGGCGACGGCGTGGGCGCACCACACCATGGCGTCGATGCCGAGGCCCATCAACCAAAGCGGTCCGGCTTCCAGCCCGAACGGCATGGCCACCACGGCGGCCAGCGCCGCGGGCATCACCACGAGGTTGCAGATCGGGATGGCGAGGAGGTTGGCCAGCATCGCAAACTGCTGGGTGTTGTGGAAATGATAGATGCCGAACGGGGCCACGGCGAGGCTTGCCACCAGCGTCGTGGTGAGAATGCCGCCGAGGAAGAGGAGCGCCGCGCCGAGCCAGCCGCCCCGCGTCCCGTCGCCGCCGCTGCCGATTTTGCGCAGGCGCAGCCATTCGTAGGTGGAGACCAGCGCCACCACGGCGGCGAACGACATCTGGAAGCCGGGGTCGAGCAGGCTCTCGGGCCACAGGACCAGGATGGCGAGCGCCGCCAGCGCCACATTGCGGAGCGCGATGGCCGGGCGGTCGAGCAGCACCGCCAGGAACATGATGGAGATCATGATGTAGCTGCGCACGGTGGCGAAGGCGGCGCCCGAGATCAGGAGATAGCCGAAGGCGCCCAGCATGGCGCCCGCCGCGGCCCACTTTTTTATCGGGTAGCGCAGCGCGATCGCCGGGATGGCGGCCAGCGCGACACGGATGGAGAGGAACACCGCGCCGGCCATGATGACCATATGCAACCCGGAGATGGAGAGGATGTGGAACAGCCCGGAGTCGCGGAACGCCTGGTTGGTGGCCTCCGAGATGCCGCCGCGCTCGCCAGTGACGAGCGCGTTGGCGATGGCCCCGGTCTCGCCGGGCAGGGCCGCCAGGATGCGCGCGCCGATGGCCTGGCGCACGCGGGCGACGGCTGCCGCGAGCCTCAGCGCCAGCGGCGGGGCGGGCGCATCGGCCATGACCTCGGCGGCGGCCTCGGCGGCGCCGACGGCGCCGAGCCGCAGGAACCAGGCGGCGCGGGCGAAGTCGTAGTCGCCGGGCAGGGACGGCCCCGGCGGCGGGTTCAGCGTGGCCCTGAGGCGCACGGCGTCGCCGGGCTGGAGGCCCATGTTCTCGGCGCGGGTGACGATGCGCACGCGCGCCGGCCAGGCGTGCGCCTCGTGCCTTTCCAGGGCGGTGACGCGGATGGTGAGGCGCTGGCCCTTGCCAGTGCGTGGCTCGACCAGCTCGACGTGGCCGTAGACGTCAAGGGCGCGCGCATGGCCGTGCACTGGGCCATGCACTGGGTCCTGCATTGGGCCCTGCACTTGGTTATGGACTGGGCCATGCGATGGGCTCTGGAACACGGGCGCCCGCACGAACTCGGTGCGCAGCTTTGCGGCGGCGATGCCGAGGGCGATGGCGAGCAGCGCGGCCGTGACGAGGCCGCCGAGGCCGGTGCGTGGTCCGGCGAGGTGCAGCGCCAGCGCGGCCAGCGCCGGCATCAGCGCGACCAGCGCATGCGGCTCGGCGGGCAGGGCGAAGTAGAGCGCGATGCCGGCGCCGAACAGCACCGGCAGCCACAGGAACCAGCGGTCCTGCTCGGCTTCCAGCTGGCGGGCGATTGCGGCGAGGAACTGGCCCACCGCCGTGCCCGCAGGCGCGTTGCGGCGGGCGCCGAACGGCCAGACCCCGGCTCCGCCGCCTACCTGCGTCATGCCTGTGTTGCCCCCATCCCGAGGCGGCCGACGCTGAATAGCGGCCGTCTGAGGAATGAGTCCAGCACACGGAACGTGCGGAGGGCAAGGACCAAAGATGGGCTGCGCCAGGCCGCAGCCCTACGCCGCATCGCTCCGTGCCGGATCGGCCCCGATCTCGCGGCGCGAGCAGGTTGGCCGAGCGCCGCCGTTCAGCGGGGACAGATCCCACCAACGGTCCATGTGCCGCGACAAGGAGCGGCACACGCCAAGAACGGCCGGTCGGCCCGAGGCGCCGGGCAGACCGCCAGGGTCGATGCCGCGGGCGGCTTGCAGTCGGTGCCGTAACGATGCACATTCGATCCTCATCGTCCTGACCAGAGCGGGCGCCATCTCCGGCGAAGCGGATGCGGAGTCCGCAACTCATGGATGCGCGCCTCATGCTTTGGACTATCGGCCGACCGGACTATCCTGTACTCGCGTCGGGCGAAGTGCGGGGCAGCCGTGCGGAACGCCCAGGACACATGACCGGGAGGGAGACGTGCTCAGGGCGGCGATTGTCGGGCTCGGCTGGTGGGGCAGGACGCTGGTGGAGGCGGCCGAGGCGAGCGACGCGATCCGGTTCGTCGCCGGCGCCACCCGCACGGTCTCGCCAGAGATCGAGGCCTTCGCCAAGGCCAAGGGGCTGCGGCTGGCCCCGAGCTACGAGGCCCTGCTCGCCGATGGCGGCATCGACGCCGTGGTGCTCGCCACGCCGCATTCGATGCACGCCGCGCAGGTGATCGCTGCGGCCAAGGCCGGCAAGCACGTGTTCTGCGAGAAGCCGTTCACGCTGACGAAGCGGGACGCGGAGGCTGCAGTGGCCGCGGTGCGCCAGGCCGGCGTCACCCTCGGGCTCGGCTACAACCGCCGCTTCCATCCGGAGATGACCAGGCTGCGCGAGCAGGTGCGCTCGGGCGAGCTCGGCACCGTCCTGCACGTCGAGGCGACGATGACGTTCCCCAACGCGCTGTTCCTCAAGCCGGAGCATTGGCGCGCGCACAGCGACGAGACGCCCTGCGGCGGCCTCACGCCGATGGGCGTGCACGCCGTCGACGGCATGATCGACCTGTGCGGGGAGATCGACCACGTCTTCTGCCAGAGCTTCAAGCGTGTGGTCGAGATCGAGTCCGACGACACCACCTCGATCCTGTTCCGCATGAAGGGCGGCATGTCGGGCTATCTCGGCACCATGACTGCGACCGGGCCGGGCTTCAGCTTCCAGGTGTTCGGCTCGAAGGGCTGGGTGCGGCTCGAAGGCGTCACGCATGTCGCCGGCGCCTCGTCGGACGAGCGGCGCACGCGCCTGTTCGGCACCTGCCGGTTCCAGCCGGTGAAGGGCGAGGCGCGAATCTGGCAGGCCGCCGCCGTCGACGTGTCGCGCGCCGCGCTCGATGCTTTCGCCAAGGCGGCTGCGGGCGGGCTGGCGTACCCGATCCCGCTCGATCAGATGGTCCACGGCGCCGCCGTCACCGAGGCCATCATCCGCTCGGCGGCAGCGATGCAGGTCGAGCGCGTCGCCTGACGCGCCCCCAGGGGGTAATCTCAAGGGGCAATCTCGAACGGAAAGCAGGGACATGGATATCGGCAACGGCCTCGGCCACCTCACCTACTCGACCCTCGTGCATCCCGGCGACGATTGGGAGCAGATGTGGCAGAGCCTCACCACCTACGTGCCCAAGGTGAAGGAGCGGGTGGCGCGCAACGAACGGTTCGGCGTGTCGCTCCGGTTGTCGGCGAGCTCGGCCGCCACCCTCGTCAACAGCGCCGCCGAGCGCGACAAGCTCAAGAGGTTCCTCGGCGACAACGGCATGTACCTCTATACCGTGAACGCCTTCCCCTACGGGCCGTTCAAGGGCACGCGCGTGAAGGAGCAGGTCTACGAGCCCGACTGGCGCTCCGAGGAGCGCACGCGCTACACCATGAACGTCGCCGACGTGCTGGCGGACGTGGTGCCGGCCGACATCTCGCCCTCGATCCAGAGCGCGCCGCTCGGCTTCAAGCCGCGCGTGACGGGCGAGGAGGTAGTGGCGAGCTACACCGACCACGTGCTGCGGGTGGCGGCGCATCTGGTAGCGCTGGAGGCCCGCACCGGACGCACCGTCACGCTGGCGCTGGAGCCCGAGCCCTACTGCTTCCTGGAGACCACCGACGAGACGGTAGAATACTTCAGCAAGCACCTCTATTCCGGCGAGGCCGCTGCCAAGCTTGCCAAGCTGGCGCAGATGCCGATCTCGGAGGCGCATGTGGCGCTGCGCCGCCATGTCGGCGTGGTGTTCGACATCTGCCACCAGGCGGTCGAGTACGAGAACATCTCCGAGTCGCTGCAGAAGCTGGTCGATGCCGGCATCCCGATCTTCAAGCTGCAGGAGGCCGCAGCGCTGCACGTGCCCCAGGTGACGCAGGACATCGTCGATACGCTGAGACGCTACGCCGATACGATCTACCTTACCCAGACGATTGAGAAGAAGGACGGCAAGCTCACCCGCTTCCTCAACCTGGAGGATGCGTTCGCAGCCTGGGACAAGGACCCGGGTCCGCGCGAGTGGCGCACCCACTTCCACGTGCCGGTCTTCCTGGACGATCTTGGTCCCTTCCGCACCACGCGGTTCGCGATCGAGGACGCCTTGCGGTTCCACAAGGCCAGGCCGCTGTCCCGTCAGCTCGAGATCGAGACCTACACCTGGGACGTGCTGCCCTCCCATCTCAAGACCGGCGACATCGTCGACTATGTCTGTCGCGAGCTCGAGTGGGTGCGCGGCCAGCTTGCCTAGAAGCCAGCAGGAGCTGTCATGAAGGTTGGGTTCATCGGGCTGGGGCGCATGGGCAGCGCCATGGCCCGCCGCCTGTGCGAGGCCGGGCACGATGTGGCCGTCTACAACCGCACGCCCGAGAAGGCGCGGGCGCTGGCCGAGGCTGGCGCCAAGGTCGTGGGCTCGATGGCGGAGGCCGCGCGCTACGGCGAGGCCGTCGTCACCATGCTGGCCGACGACGCCGCGCTGGAGGAGGTGGCCCAGCGGAGCGGCGGCCTCCTGCAGTCGCTCCCGGCCGGATGCGTGCACATCTGCGCCGGCACCCACGGCGTGCATCTCGTGCGCAGGATCGGTGCGGCCCATGCCAAGGCCGGGCAGATCATGGTCGCCTCGCCGATGCTGGGCCGGCCTGAGGCGGTGAGCTCCGGCCAGGCCGGCATCGTGGTCGGCGGCCCGCCGGAGGCGCTCGCCCGCTGCCGGCCGCTGATCGAGGCGATGGCCCGGCGCGTGTTCGAGGCGGGAGCCGATCCGGCAGCGGCCGCCGCCATCAAGATCGCCAACAACTTCGTGCTCGGCTGCGCCATCGAGGCGATGGGCGAGGGCTTCTCGCTCATCCGCAAGTACGGTGTCGTCCCGCAGGTGTTCTACGATGTGATGACCGACGGCCTGTTCAGCGCCCCCGCCTACAAGGTCTACGGCAAGATCATCGTGGACGAGGCCTACGAGACGGTCGGCCAGATGGCCGTGCTCGGGCTCAAGGATGCCAACCTGGCGCTGGCCGCCGGCGAGGCGGCCGGCGTGCCGCTGCCGAGCGGCAACGTCTGGCGCGACCGTCTCGTCGGCGCCGTCGCCCACGGCGACGGCGGCTGCGACTGGGCCGTCATGGCGCGCGAGCAGGCCCGCGCCAGCGGGCTCGCGTGAGAGCGCTGCTCGCCTTCCCGATGTGGGCGGCAGCCCATAAGCGTCCCAAAGGCAATAAGGCAGTAAGGCAATAGGGCAGTCGACGATTGAGCTGAATTCCAATTGCCCTATTGCCGTATTGCCCTACTGCCTCATTGCCCGGATGCTATCGTGACGGCGGAGCGGATCGGGGCTGCCATGCTTTGCTTCGAGAGAATCGCTCGGAAGACGCCGTCGACGCCGGAGGAGGAGGACCAGCCATGCTGCGTGCGACCAAGGACATCAAGCTGCCGACCACCATCACCGGGTCGCTCCCGCGCCCGAGCTGGTACACGGAGAATCTCGGCCGGCGCTCGTTCATGGAGGCGATGGTGAGCTCGGCCTACCGCGAGCAGTATACCGATACGGTTGCGGTCTACCTCCACGAGCAGGAGAGCGCCGGCCTCGACATCGTCACCGACGGCGACGCCCACTTCGACCAGGACGTCGGCGGCCAGAGCTGGACCAACTATCCGACGCGCCACATGAAGGGCTTCGACCACAGCAACCCGCGCCCGGCGCTGGCCGGCAAGGGCGGCCTCGCCTTCCCGCCCGGCCACATCCTGCACGACTACCTGGAGGCCCGCGTGATGCCGAGCATCGTCGGGCCGGTCGGCCGCGGCGACCTGCAGTATGCGGCGATGTTCAAGACCGCGCAGCGCATGACCGACAAGCCGGTCAAGTTCGGCACCATCGGCCCCGAGCTCGTTGCCTTCGCCGTTGCCGACCACCACTACCCGAGCGTCAAGGACCGCATCCTCGCCGTCGCCGACGCCCTGAACGAGGAGCTGCACGAGCTGGCCGACGCCGGCTGCCCGGCGATCCAGTTCGAGGAGCCGCAGATCCACCTGCTCGCCGTGCGCAACATCGTCGACGAGGTGATCAACCCGGCCTTCAGCGTCGAGGTCTTCAACCGCACCGTCAGGGGGCTCAGGGCCAAGACCGAGGTGTGGTGCCACACCTGCTGGGGCAACCCCTCCCAGC
>JBIOWI010000166.1:0-2084 GCA_044868325.1 Hyphomicrobiaceae bacterium | reverse complement strand
CTCACAGGGCTCTCGCTCGAGATCTGTCCCTGTTGTGGTGGCGCGATGGTGCCGCTCGGCCCGTTGCCGCGCTTCCGCCGACAGAGCATGCCCATCGGGTTCGATAGCTCATGAACCGTTGTCGTCCTGCCGTCACTACGGAGTCCCACGCAGCGCCAACTCATTGGGCTGACGCCTGTTCCCGCGCGCGTCGGTCCGCCACGTCACACCTCGCCAGACGGTATTCCTCGTCGCTGGCCCCCAGCCGCGGCCTTCGCCACCAATCCCGGCACCGCGGCACGTCCATCAAGACCATCTCAGCGCTCGACCGGGGCGCCGCGACATCTTCAAGCGGACCGGCGATCTCGCCACAATCCCCATAGCCGCGCGCCCCACCGCGGTTTAGTTCAATCCGGCTTCAATGAGGTCGCGCTGCCGAGCCTGCCCCACGATCGCGTCGCGCGACCTCACAGAAGCCTCCAGATTCACCTTTGTATAGGTATGAGGTGGTCCCCAATCGTTGGACAGCTATCTGGCCGCGTTAAGGTGGTGTCCTGCGGTGAATCTACTTAATATATTCAACTTATAGTTGTTGGTTGTTGGGCCTGTGGGTATGTGGGCGAAGGCGAGCATTCCCCCAGGTTCCCCTTCTTCAGGGGAACCTGGGGGAAGCGCAGCCGGTCCGCTCTTGCGGATCGTCCACATACCCACAGGCCGGCACCAGCAGAAAAATGCGGCGCTCATGCCGCCACCGCCGGTGCCGGCGCGTGCCCCGCATAGGCCTCGCCGGGCGTCCGTTCGCCAAGCGCCGAATGCGGGCGCTGGGTGTTGTAGTAGCCGATCCAGCGGCCGATCCCGGCGCGCGCCTCGCTGCCCGTCTCGAAGGCGTTGAGGTACACGCACTCGTATTTCAGCGAGCGCCACAGCCGCTCGATGAAGACGTTGTCCATCCAGCGCCCGCGCCCGTCCATGGAGATGGCGATGCCGGCCGCGGAAAGACAGCCGGTGAAGGCCAGGCTGGTGAACTGGCTGCCCTGGTCGGTGTTGAAGAGGTCGGGCCGGCCGCAGCGGGCCAGCGCCTCCTCGAGCGCGGCCACGCAGAACTCGGCGTCGAGCGTGTTCGACAGCCGCCAGGCCAGGACCTTGCGGCTGGCCCAGTCCATGATCGCCACCAGATAGAGGAAGCCGCGCCGCAGCGGGATGTAGGTCACATCGGCGCACCACACCTGGTTCGGCCGCTCGATCACGAGATCGCGTAAGAGATAGGGATAGACCTTGTGATCCGGATGGGGCGCGCTGGTGCGCGGCCGCGGATAGATCGCAGCCAAGCCCATCAGCCGCATCAGCCGGCGCACCCGCTTGCGCCCGACGTCGTGGCCCTGCCGGCGCAGGTGGCGCGCCATCTGCCGCGCCCCGTACCACGGCGTCGCCAGGAACTGCGCGTCGATCAGGCGCATCAGCGCCAGGTTCAGGGGATCCTCGCCCTTGGCCGCGTAGTAGAGCGACGAGCGGCTGATCGCCACCAGTTCGCACTGCCGCGCGATGCTGAGCCCAGGATGATCCGTCTCGACCATCGCTACCCTCCGCTCGTGGCTCAGCGACCGAAGGCCTTGGCTAAAAAATCCCGCTCCACCACCAGCTGGCCGATCTTGGCGTGCAGCTCCTTGATCTCCGCTTCCCGCGCCTTCTCGGGCGCCGCCGGCGGGCCCTCGAAAACCCCGGCCAGCCCCTCCACCGCCTGGCGCTTCCAGGTCGCAATCAGGTTCGGATGCAGCCCGTGCTTGCTCGCCAGCTCGGCCATCGTCTGCTCCCCCTGCAACGCCTCCAGCGCCACCTTCGCCTTGAACGCCGCGCTATACCGCTTCCGTGTCTTCGTCATCTCCTGCTCCTCGCCTTTTGCTACTTTTAGGAGCAGGACACCACCTTAGCCAACTGTCCGAATCTCGGGGCCCACTTCAGGGCGGCGTGGCGCCGGAGCTGCTGGCGCAGATTGGGCGGCCGGATCTGGCGGGGCCGTGCCCGCGCGTGGCGGAGCGCGTCAGTCGAGCAGGACGGGCTGTCCGTGCGGGGTCCTGGCATAGGCCGCGCGCCAGGCATCCTTGCGT
>JBIOWI010000165.1:0-7001 GCA_044868325.1 Hyphomicrobiaceae bacterium | reverse complement strand
TGCTTTCAACATCGTTTGTGCACGGCGTCAGACCCAGAGGGTCTGACACCAGGATATGCGCCCTACAAGGGCATCTTCGTGTAGTCGGTGGCGTTCTCGTAGAGGCCGTCCTTGATCGACGTGCGATGCACCACCTTGAGCCTGCCTTTCTCCACCAGCGAGATGTTCTGGTGCCCGAACACCTGGTGCTTCTTGCCGTCGAACACCTTGGCCCCCTGCGGGTGCTCGTAGCCCTCGGGGATGCTCGTGATGACCTCGGTGGCCTCGATCAGCTTGGCCTTGTCCGCCGGCCCTTTGTAGCCGCTGGCCTCGATCGCCTGCTTGATGATGTAGAGCGTCTCCCAGCACCCGAACATGTGGGCGTAGGTAGAGACGTCCTTCGGATCGCTCACAGAGGCGCCCTCGGCGTTCACCCCCACCTTCTCGCGGTAGAACTTGTCGTAGGCGCTCTGGTCGGCCTGGGCGTAGCGCGGATAGCCCTCCCAGAAATAGGTGCCCTCCAGGAACTCCAGGCCGGGGCTGTTGAGCGCCACCGCCTCGAGCGAGTCGATGAAACCGAAGATCTGGGGCCGCTTCTGACCGAAGTGCTCGCCCAGCTCCTTGACGAAGGTGAGCACGCCGGGGCCGACCATGACGTGGTAGAGCACCTCGGTGGAGGCGGGGATGCGCGGGAAGTACTTGGTATACGACGTCTCCGTCGGCGGGATCGGGATCAGCTGCACCACCTCGCCGCCCTGGGCCTTGATGGCCTCCGAGAAGAAGTTGCGGTGGTCGTGGCCGAACGCATAGTCGGGGAAGATCATGGCGACCTTCTTGCCGAGGTTGCCCGCCACCCACGGCGCCATGGACGAGACCTGAGAGCGCACGTCGGTGATGCCGGGCTGGAACGTGTACCGGTTCAACGCGCCCGAGGAGACGTGATAGCCCTCGCTCACCACGTAGTAGGGCAGCTTCAGCTCCCCGGCCCGCGGCGCCGCGCCCATCACCACGTGCGAGAACAGCGTGCCGAAAGCGATATCCACGCGGTGCTGGGTCGCGAACTTCTCAACCACCTCGGCGCCGCGCTTTGGATCGGTGCCGTCGTCCTCCGCAACGATCTCCACCTTGCGTCCGGCGATGCCGCCCTTGGCGTTGATCTCCGCCACCGCCGCCCGGGTGGTCCGCTCATACCAGCGGCCGTAGGCGGCGCCGATGCCCGTGCGGTGCACCTGGAAGCCGATCCTGATGGGCTCCGAAGTCTGCGCCTCGACGTAGCGCACGAACCCCGGCGCCAGCTGCATCGCCGACGTGGCGAGGCCGGCGGCGCCGAGGCCCTGGAGGGCAGTGCGGCGCGAGACGGCGGTGCGTCTCGGCGCGGCTGGCTTCGTCTTGGCATCCTTCATGGCATATCCCTTCTGCTACGGCCCGGCCGGCATTCTGCGTGCGGCACGGACCAGTCCCCTGCGGATAGTTGTAGTTTGGGTCAAGCGAAGCGCAGACCCGACACGTTTGATGCCCTGTCCATGTTGGGTCTTCGGCCTCGCCCCGACCCAACCTACAAGCTGCCCGGCATTCAGTATCGCCGTCTCACCCTGCAGCATCAGCGCTGCATCGACAATCAAGCCGCGTGCCAGATACGCAGCGGCCTGCCGACGCCCCGACTCCAGCGCCGCCAGCACCGCTCCACGCGGGAGCTCGCCGACCGCAACCGTAACGAGACGGTCGCCAAGGTCGCTGTCTGGGTCGAGCGCCGAGGCCGGCCGGCGGACGATGGCCGGGTGGTCGATATCCACGGCGTTGGCGATGAGGGTGGCCCCCGCATCGGCCGTCGCCGCGTCGACGGCCAGCACCGTGACGGAATCGGCGATGCCTAGCGAGAACGAGCGCCCGCGCGCACCCGAGGTGGCGATGCCGCCGATGCCGTCGCCGCAACGGATGCGCACCCGGCCGTTCAGCGCTGGCACGGCGCGGCGCCCGAAGGCTCCGGCGATGCCAATGTCGAGGGCCGTGCCCGGTGCGCAATGAATGGCAATGTCGCCGCCGTCGTTGACATAGGCCCGCTCCAGCTCAGCGGCGCCGAGCATGACGGCCAGAAGCTCGTCTGCCACGGCTCCCGCCACGGCGGCCATCGGCGTCACGAACACATCGGCGAACAGCCGGCAGGCCGCCACCATGCGCCGCCCAACGGGGCTGTCGGGCGGCGGTCCAGCGTCGATCTCGGCCCGTAGGCGCGGCAGCTCGCGGCACAACTCTGGCAGGATGTCGCCGAAGTGGCCGGCCGCGGCGCGGTAGGCCGCCTTGACGGCATCGGGCTCGCCCCAGGCGCGCAGCACCACGTCGATGGGGCCGTGCGACAGGTGCAGCCGACCGCCCGTCAGCTCTCGAACCTGGGGGCGGTCGGCGAACATGGGGGATCAGTCTCCGAACCCGTAGGTTGGGTTAGGCCCGAAGGGCCGTAACCCAACATGGTCGTTGGCGACATGGTGGGTTACGCGCTTCGCGCTAACCCACCCTACATGGCAGTCGACGAACATCGGATCAGTCTCCGAGTCGGCTGAGGAGGGCGAGGAGCCGCTTCGCCTCCTCGCCGGTGAAGGGGCTGAGCGTCTCGCGCGACACCTCGGCAGCCACCCCCTTCATGCGCAGCGTCGCCTTGCGGCCGGCGTCCGTCAACTCAACCATCACCAGCCGGCCGTCGTTGGGGGCTGGCGACTGCGTAACGTAGCCCTGCCTGGCCAGGCGGTTGACGACCCCCCAGATGGTGGCAGGGTCCATGGCGGTGAGCCGGCCAAGCTCGACCTGGGAGACCCGTCCGGCATCGTGCAGCTTGGCCAGCGCCGCGAACTGGGTGGGGGTGACGCCGAACTCGCCCATCACCGCATTGAAGATGCCGGTGGCCTTCTGATGCGCCCGGCGCAGCACGAAGCCGATCTGCGCCTCCAGCCTGTAGCTCGCCGGATCCTCGAGCCGTCGCGGCGCACCGTTGCGCTTTGCCGCCGTTGCCGTCATCGCTTCGCTCCACCGCCAGGCGCGAACGGCCATGGATTGTCCCCGTGCCAGGCCTCGATCCGCGCGTCGGGCGCAACCGCCCGCATAACCTCGGCGATGGATACGGCATCGCCGACGTGTCCGCCAAGCCGCTTGTAGAGCGCCGCCGGCAGGGTGAACTCGATGGGCGCCACCAGCGCCGGCGTCGGCACGTAGCCGAAGGATCCATTCGGCATGCGCGTCACATCCACCATCACCGTGATGCCGCCGCCCGGCCAGACATAGACCGGCGCGCCGCCCATGGTGACGCGCGTCTCGCCCGCCGCTACCGAGCGTGTCAGCAGCACCGGGTTCCCCGTCACGCCGGCGCGCAGCGAGCCGCCGGCGCCGGCCATGAACAGCACCGTGCACAGCGAGGGCTCGCAGTTCTCGCCGATGCGGTCCACCACGCGGCGCACGGCCTCCGGCATCTCCGTCGGCACGGGAACCAGATGGTCGTCGAGCACGCAGTAGAGCGCGTCCTCGCCAGTCGTCGACGTCAGCAGAAGGCGCAGACCCGGCCAAGCCACCTTCGAGTCTATCCTCTGGATGATCTGCAGCGGGTCGCCGATATCGGTGCCGCCCCAGCCGAGGCCTGGGCTCGCCACCTGGAAGTAGCGGCCGGGTGTGGAGCGGCGCCCGCGCACCCGGATGCCCGTAGGCGGCATGTCGAGGACGCGGCCGGCCTGGTGCTCGGTGAGCACGCCGGTGATGTGGTCGTCCACTACGATCACCTCGTCCACGTGGCCGACCCACTGCCTGGCGAAGATGCCGACGGCCGCCGAGCCGCAGCCAACCCGCATGCGCCGCTCCGGCTGGCCGTCGACGAGCGGCGCGCGCCCCGCCTGCACGACCACCTCGTGGCCGTCGTCGATGGCGAGCGTCACCGGCTCTCCGGCGCAGAGTGCCAGCAGCGTCTCGCAGGTGGCGGTGCCCTCCTTCTTGGAGCCGCCGGTGAGGTGCCGCACGCCGCCGATGGAGAGCATCTGCGAGCCGTACTCGGCGGTGGTGACATGGCCGACCTGCTCACCCTTGGCGCGCACGGCAGCCGTCTCGGGGCCGAGATGGCGGTCCGTGTCGATCTTCACCTTCACCCCGCAGTAGCTGAAGATGCCCTCCGTCACCACCGTGACGGTGTCCACCCCGTCGTGCTCCGCCGACACGATGAAGGGCGCCGGCTTGTAGTCCGGATACGTGGTGCCGGCCCCGACGCCGGTGACGAAGGTGCGCGTGGGGTCGAGCAGATTGCCGTCCCAGTCGGACTTGGCGAAGGCGACCACGTCGGTGCTGGCATCCAAGGCCCGCTCCAGCAGCAGCACTGGATCGACGCGCACGAGGTTGCCGTCCTGGTTGGCGTAGCGGTCGCACGCGCCCGCGCGGCCCGGGCGGATGCGGCAGAGAACGGGGCAGGCGTCGCAGCGCACGACGCCGCCATCCTCGGCGGCGCCGAATTGCTTCGAGCGAGCGGCGGCGGAGAGCTTGTCGGCGGCGTTCTCTGGCTCGCTCACAAGGTGCCCCCACGAGACAAGCGCCGCACGGATTCCCCTCCCCCTTGTGGGGAGGGGCTAGAGGTGGGAGGAACCACTCCCTTCGAGGTTGGGGATTCCCCCCCACCCTGTCCCTCCCCCACAAGGGGGGAGGGGACGCTAAGGCGCTCCGTTTTGCACTCGTTCAGCGCCGCCCACAGACGGTGAGGCAGCACGGGGATCTGGCGCACCGTGACGCCGGTGGCGTGGCGGATGGCGCCAAGGATGGCCGGCGGCGTGGCGATCAGGGCCGGCTCGCCGACGCCCTTGGCCCCGTAGGGACCGGTCGGCTCCGTTTCTTCGATCAGGTGGATCTTGATATCGGGCATGTCGCCCACGGTCGGGATCAGGTAGTCGTGCAGGTTCTCGGTGCGGCCGGGCAGGTACTCCTCAATCAGGGCCATGCCGAGCCCCTGGGCGATGCCGCCGTGGATCTGTCCTTCCGCCAGCGTCGGGTTGACGGCGCGGCCCACGTCGTGGGCTGCCACGATGGAGAGCACCTTCACGGTGCCGAGCCGCATATCCACCTCGACCTCGGCCATCTGCGCAGCGAAACCGTACGTGCCATAAGGGCTGCCCTGGCCGTTGGCATCGAGCGGTGTGGCGGGCGGGTCCCAGGTGCCCAGGCCTTCCAGCACCACGCCCTCGGCATGCGCATCCAGCGTGGCGAGATCTATTATACGCGACGCCTCGCCGTCGGCGATGGTGAGGCGTGCGCCATCGAGCGACAGCACCGCATCGGGGCCGGCATTGGCGAGCATCAGGATCTTCGCGCGCAGGTCGGCGCCAGCAAGCCGCGCGGCGTTGCCGGAGACATAGGTCTGGCGCGAGGCCGAGGTCTTGCCGGCGTCGAAGGTGAGGTCCGTATCGCCCACCACCATGTCGAAACGCTCCGGCGCCAGCCCCAGCGCATCGGCGGCGATCTGCAGGAGCACGGTGGAGGAGCCCTGGCCGATGTCGACGGCCCCGTTGAAGAAGGTGAGCCGGCCGTCCTTGCTGAGCGTGATTCGCATCGTGGACGGGTTGGCGACGGAGGTGTTGCCGCACCCATACGACATGCAGCCGATGCCGACACCACGCCGCCGGCGCCCTTCCCCGATCTCGCGCGACCCATTGAACGACGCGACGCGGTGGAGCGCCGCATGCCACTCGTCCCTCAGGGCATCCAGGCATTGGGGCAGCCCTGCGGAATGGTCGAGCCGCTGGCCGGAGGGCGTGGTATCGCCGTGGCCGATGGCGTTGATGCGGCGGATGTGCCAGCGGTCCAGGCCGAGCCGCTCGGCCAGATCGTCGAGCAGCGTCTCGTGGGCGATGGCCGCCTGAGGCACGCCGAAGCCGCGGAAGGCGCCGGCCGGGGTCTCGTTGGTATAGACGGCGCGGGCGCGGTTGCGGACGTTGGACACCCTGTACGGCCCCGAGCCGTGCACCGGCACGCGTCCCGCCACCGTCGGCCCCCAGGACGCATAGGCGCCGGTGTTGAAATCGCCCTCAAGCTCGTAGGAGAGGAGGCGGCCTTCGCGGTCGGCCGAGGCGCGCGCCCACAGCCTGGCGGGGTGGCGCTTGGTGGTGGAGGCCATCGACTCAGGTCGGGTGTAGACGATGCGGACCGGCTTGCCCGTCGCCCGCGCCGCCACGGCCAGCAGCGGCTGAACCGATACGTCGAGCTTGCCACCGAAGCCGCCGCCGCAGGCGGTGGGCCGGATGCGCACCTTGCCCGGCTCCAGCCCGAGCACGCGCGCAGTCTCCTCGCGGTCCATGTAGGGCGCCTGGGTGCAGCAGGTCACCTCCATCCGGTCGCCGCAGGGGACCGCGTAGCCGGCCTCCGGCTCGATATAGGCGTGCTCGACGAAGGCGGTCTCGAAGCGGCCTTCCGCCACCACGGCAGCCGCCGGGCGCACCGCATCCACGTCGCCGCATTGCAGGTTGCCCTGGGCCAGGACGTTGTCCGCCTTGCCGGCGTGAACAGCCGGAGCCCCCGGAGCGCGCGCCGCCTCCACGCCGACGACCGGCGGCTCCGCCGTCCATACGATCGGCAGATCGGCATCGCTCAGCGACTCGACGGCCTCCCGGGTGCCCACCAGGGCCAGCACAGCTTCGCCGCGAAAGCGCACACGGCCTTCCGCCAGCACGGGCTGGTCGCGCGTGTGCGAGAAGACGCCGAAGCTGTTCTCGCCGGGCACGTCGCGATGCGTCAGGATGGCCGCAAGCCCCGGCGTCCTCGCCACGACGGCGTCCAGGTCGCCCAGCGTGAAGATCGCGCGCGCGTGCGGCGAGCGGACGACGCGCATATGGAGCGCGCCTTCGGGCGCCCCGTCGGCGCCGAACTTGTCGGTGCCGGAGACCTTGGCCCAGCCATCGACGCGCTCGAGGCGCATGCCGACGTAGGGGTCAGACCCTGCGGGTCTGACCCCATGCCGCTCGGAGGGGGTCAGACCCCTCGCCTCCGATGTCGCGTCTGGAAACGAGCCG
>JBIOWI010000164.1:0-24142 GCA_044868325.1 Hyphomicrobiaceae bacterium | reverse complement strand
ACGCAAACGGCGTTGACGGCACTCAGCGCACCACCGGCCGTGGTGTCATGGTGTCAGACCCAGAGGGTCTGACACCCTCGGCTACGTCCTCCGCTCGTACTTGGCGATCTCCTCGGCCAGCGCCGCGTAGTCCTCGCAGGCGGTGCCGCAGCGCCTGGCGATCTCGGCCAGCTGCTCCCTGGCGCGTGCCGGGTCGCCGATCTGCAGGTAGGCCTCGCCGAGATACTGGCGGGTAGTCGTTGCGTCCGGACGGGTGGCGAGCGCCTTGAAGTAGTATCCGAAGGCCTCCTCGACCCGGCCCAGCTTGCGCAGGGTGAAGCCGATCGCGGTCTGCACGCGCGGATCGTCCTGGTCCGCGGCCGACCGCAGGGTCGCCAGCGCCGCGGCGTACTCGCCGTTCTTGGCCTGCCAATAGCCCAGGCTGTAGATCTGATCCTGGTTGAGGGAGCTATCCTTCTCCTTCTTCTTGGGTTTCGGCTTTGGCTTGGGCTTCTCCCTGGGCGGCTCCGGCGGTGGGTCGTTCACGGCCCAACTGCCCTGCGGCGTGAATGCCGCAACAGCCAAGACCGCGGCGGCGGCCGCCAGCCACTTCGTTGCGCTACCGTTCAGCATGCGCTCTCCTTCCGCTTTGTCGCGATTGCTTCCCCGTCGCGAACTGTAAGATGTTCCCCGTCGCGAACCGTAAGACGCCCATTTCTACGCCGAAATTCCGCCGCTTTCGCGGCAACGCGATGGCAAAAGAAGCCAACCGCCCCGATCCTGGGCTCGATCACACCATGACCTGCGTGCCAACCTCGACCACCCGGTCGCTCGGGATGCGGAAGTAGGCGGTGGCATCCTCGGCCCGGCCGGCCAGCCAGATGAACAGCCGCTCCTGCCAGCGTGGCATCTCCGACTTTAGTTTCGGCTTGAGCGATCGCCGCGACAGGAAGAACGAGGTGGCGGCGATGTCGATGTTGAGGTCCTTGCGCCGGCAGTGCTCGACGATCTTCGGTATGCTCGGCGTCTCCATGAAACCGTAGTGCGCGATCACCCGGATGAACGAGCCGGCCACACGCTCGATCTCGATGCGCTCGTGGCGGGGCACGCGCGGTACCTCCTCCGTCTTGACGGTGAGGATGATGTTGCGCTCGTGCAGGACGCGGTTGTGCTTGAGGTTGTGCATGAGCGAGCTCGGCGCCGTGTCCGGGTCGGCGGTGAGGAACACCGCCGTGCCCGGCACGCGATGCGGCGGCTTGGCGTCGAGCTTGCGCACCAGCCAGTCGAGCTCGGCCTCGTCCTTGCGGGTGGCACGCGCCAGCGTCTTGGCGCCGCGCGCCCAGGTCCACACCGCCAGGCCGATGATGGCGGCGACGGTGAGCGGCAGCCAGCCACCCTCGGGGATCTTGAGGAGGTTCGCCGTCAGGAACACCTGCTCGATCAGGAGCAGCGGCACCATCATGCCCGCCGCCTTCCACAACGGCCAGTTCCACAGGCGCCAGATCACGAAGAACGCCATCAGGCTGTCGATCACCATGGTGGCGGTCACCGCCAGGCCGTAGGCCGCGGCGAGGCTGCCCGACTCGCGGAAGCTGACGGTCACGAGCAGCACGCCGACGAGGAGCATCTGGTTGACGCGCGGCAGATAGATCTGCCCCGCCATGCTCTCCGAGGTGTGCAGGATCTGCAGCCGCGGGATCAGCCCCAGCTGGATCGCCTGGCGCGTGAAGGAGAAAGCGCCCGTGATGACGGCCTGGCTGGCGATCACCGTAGCCATGGTCGCCATCAGCATCACAGGGATCAGCGCCCAGCCCGGGTAGAGGCGGTAGAACGGGTTCTCGATCGCCTCGGGGTGGGCCAGCAGCAGCGCCCCCTGCCCGTAGTAGTTGATCAGGAGGGCGGGCAGAACGACGCACAGCCACGCCGCGCGGATGGGCTTGCGGCCGAAATGACCGAGGTCGGCGTAGAGGGCCTCGGAGCCCGTGGCAACCAGGAACACGAGCCCCATGACGATGAGACCGGTCATGCCGTGCGTCAGCAGGAACTTCAGACCGGGCCATGGGCTGAGGGCCAGGAAGACGCGCGGGTCGTCGATCAGGTGGATGAGGCCCCCAACCGCGAGCAAGATGAACCAGATAAGCGTGATGGGGCCGAAGAACTGCGCCACCTTGGCGGTGCCCCTGGACTGGACGCTGAACAGCACGACCAGGATGGCGAGGGTGACGGGCAGAACGGCGCGCTCCATCTGCGGCGCGATCAGCTTCAGGCCTTCGACCGCCGACAGCACCGAGATGGCGGGGGTGATGACAGCGTCGCCGTAGAAGAAGGCCGCGCCGGCAACCCCGAGCCCCAGGATCAGCGGCGCGCTGCGCTTGGCCACCGACTGCCCCAGCGCCATCAGCGCGAAGGTGCCGCCCTCGCCCTTGTTGTCGGCGTAGAGCAGGATCAGCACGTACTTGAGCGTGACGATGAGCAGGAGCGTCCACGTCATCAGCGAGAGGATGCCGAGCACCGCCTCCTCGCCCGTGGCGCCGTGCCCCGTGGCGGCCTTCACGGCCTCCTTCACGGCGTAGAGGGGCGAGGTGCCGATGTCGCCGTAGACGACGCCGATGGAGCCTAGCGCCAGCGCCCAGAAATGCTTGTCTTGGGTGCCGTGCCCGGAGTCTCCGGGCGCGGCGGCCGTTTGTTGAGCCATATCGGTGGCAGCTTCTCGACTGCTGCAGCGCGCAAGGGGCGCAGGCCAAAAGTGGGCGCGGCTTATACACCCGCCCCACCGGCCGCGGAAGTCAATCGGGGCAACATCGGGGGCGGTTGCTGTGCGTGAACCAAAGTTTGCGTTTGATTCCAACAGATTGAGACGATCGGGGCAACCTGGGACGTCATCGCCGCGAGCGGTCCGCCCCAGGGCAGCCCCAGCGTTGCCCCAAAGCTCGCCAAAACCCGCCAAGTTCGGCTGGCAATATCACCTGCGGGACGGATGGAAGCGTTGGTCGGGCGGGAACCAACGAGCGGGGGGCTCTTTTGACATGAGTGGCGTGTTCGCGCGTTTGTCCCTGGCTGCCCGGCAGGATTGCTCCCATCGCATCACCCCCGAGACGGCCGAAGCCAAGCCGTTAGAATCCGCGGCGAGCATGGAGGGGAAGACCTGCGTCATCACCGGCGCTACATCCGGCATCGGCCGGGCCGCGGCCAAGGCGTTGGCCGCGATGGGAGCGCGCATCGTCATGATTGCCCGCGACAGGCAACGCGGAGAGGCAATGCTCACCAAGCTGCGCGACCGCTTCCCGCGGGCGGGGCACAGCATCTACTATGCCGACTTGCTGCGCCTTGCCGAGGTCAAGCGGGCCGCGGCCGACATCGCAACAGCGGAGCCGCGCGTCGACGTCCTGCTCAACAATGCCGGAGCGATGTTCGCGTGGCGCAAAATCACGCCGGACGGCTTCGAGCGCACATTCGCGCTCAATCATGTCGCCCCTTTTGTGCTGACCCACGCTCTGCGCGAGCGCTTGTTCGCGGCGGCGCCCGCGCGGGTCGTCAACACGGTGGGCGCGCTGCACCATCTCGCGAGCCTGCATTTGGAGGATCTCCGGCTCGAGCATAGGTACGACGCGTTCTATGCCTACGCACACGCGAAGCTATGTTGCGTGCTGTTCACGCGCGAGCTCGCCCGCCGCTGGGCCGGCAAGCAAATCACGGCCAATTGCCTGCATCCCGGAGAAGTGGCAACGCGCTTCGGCTATCGATCCGGAGGAGCGATCCCCTATGTATTCGCGATCGTCCACCTGTTCGGGAGCTCGCCCAAGAAGGGTGCCAGTCGCATCGTGCGGCTGGCCTCGGCGCACGAATATGCCGGAATTACCGGCCGCTATTTCTACAAGGAGAAGCTGACGCGACCCAACCCGCAAGCCGAGGACAACGAGAATGCCGAGCGGCTGTGGCGGGTGACCGCCAGATTGGCCGAGGTCGAGTGATCGGCGCTACCCCGCGCCGGGGATGCTGCGGTCGAAGGCGACGTAGACTTCGTACTCGCCGGGGCGGGAGCCCTCGGGGACCCGGAACGTCACCGAGCGCACGACCGAGAAGTAGCCGATAGGGTTGTCCAAGGCGACATCGACGCTGACTCGGACTGTGTCGGTGGCAACCTTCTCCCGCTTGGCGTCCGTCACGAACACGGTGACGGGCAGCGTCACGCGGCCGGTGCGGCCCTTCTGGCCCAGCAGCACGCGGCCGGAGAACCCGTATTTCACGGTGACACGGCCGGGCTCGAGCTGGCACTCGCGCGCGGTCTTCATGATCTCGCCGCGGTGCATGACGGCCAAGCCGTCGCCGACCTTGCCGGTTTCGTAGACCGTGACATAGCCGTCGCGAGACCAGACCTGGAAGCGTGGACAGCCGAACGCCACGTCGCCGCTGAAGCCGGGCAGCGAGCCGGTCTCGGTCTTGGCCGCGGCGAGGAGCTGGTCCTCGTTCACAGGACCCCCGTCCTTCGCCTTGCTGGCGCCGAACAGGCCGCCGCCTATCCCAGAGGTGATGGACGACATGCCGCAACCGGCAAGCGCCGCCAGCGCCGCTCCGAAAGCGGCATGTCTCGCGACCGAGACCAAGGTCTTGCACACGGTTTGCGTCACGAAGCCCCTGTCCGAACACTTGCCCGGTCTCTTGCGGACCGGTATTCCCCTATCCACGAGCCGCATTGGCGCTCTATGGACGATTGCCCGGCGACTGCGACTCTAATGCAAAGGGCACCGGGGGCCAAGCACGCGAAGCCTGAACCAACAGCGAATGCACCGTCGTCCTCATGGCTCATTCCCCCTCCGACTCGCCCGGCCCGCGTCCGCCGCTCACCATCCTCCTGGCCGCGCCGCGCGGTTTCTGTGCCGGTGTCGATCGCGCCATAAAGATCGTGGAACTGGCGCTCAAGCGGTTCGGCCCCCCGGTCTACGTCCGCCACGAGATCGTTCACAACCGACACGTGGTCGAATCCCTGAAGGCGAAAGGCGCCGTATTTGTGGAGGAATTGGACGAGATTCCAGAAACCGGTGCACCAGTGATCTTTTCGGCACACGGGGTGCCCCAATCGGTTCCGGACGCCGCCCAGGACCGCGGCTTGTTCGTCCTCGACGCGACCTGTCCGCTGGTCTCCAAGGTGCATAACAAGGCGCGCGCGCACCACGCGGCGGGCCTGGAGATCGTCCTGATCGGCCACGCCGGCCATCCCGAGGTGGTCGGCACCCTGGGCCAGCTGCCGGTGGGCGCGGCGACCCTGGTGGAGACCGTCGAGGATGCGCGCCGGTTCGAGCCGCGCGATCCCGCCCGGCTCGCCTACACCACGCAGACCACGCTCTCGGTGGACGACACGGCGGCCATCGTCGCCGTCCTCAAGGCGCGGTTCCCGGCCATCGTGGGCCCGCGCAAGGAGGACATCTGCTACGCTACCACCAACCGGCAGGCGGCGGTGAAGGCGATCGCGACCAGGTGCGACGCGCTGATCGTGGTGGGCGCGCCCAACAGCTCCAACTCGCTGCGGCTGGTGGAGGTGGCGGAGCGCGCCGGCTGCCGCAAGGCGGTGCTGGTGCAGAGGGCGGCCGATATCGCCTGGGAGACGTTCGAGGGCATTGCCACGCTCGGCATCACCGCTGGCGCGTCGGCCCCGGAGTTGCTCGTGAACGAGATCATCGAGGCGTTCCGGGGCCGTTTCGACGTGACGGTGGAGAGCGTGGCCACCACCGTGGAGCGCATCGCGTTCAACGTGCCGCGCGAGCTGCGCGAGCCCGGCCCGGCGCAGCTCTGAGATCCCAGCTCCGAGACCGAGGCCTTGCGCTCGCCATGGCAGTCTACACCGAAGTCTCAGACGACGAGCTGGCTGCCTTCGTTGCTTCCTACGATGTGGGGGGGCTCTTGTCCTACAAGGGCATCGCGGAGGGCGTGGAGAACACCAACTATCTCCTGCACACCGAGAAGGGGCCGATCTTCCTCACGCTCTACGAGAAGCGCGTCGAACCTGCCGACCTGCCGTTCTTCCTCGGCCTCATGGAGCACCTGGCCAAGGCCGGCCTCAACTGCCCGACGCCGGTGCGCGACGCCCAGGGCCGCATGCTGCGCACGCTGGCCGGTCGGCCCGCAGCGCTCGTTACGTTCCTGGAAGGCGTGTGGATCCGGCGTCCGCAGCCGCGGCACTGCGCGGCGGTGGGCAAGGCGCTGGCCGGCCTGCACGTGGCGGGGCGCGGCTTCGGGCTGACGCGCGCCAACGGCCTGGGGCTTTCCGGCTGGCGCCCGCTGTTCGAGCGCTTCGAGGCGCGGGCCGACGAGATCGTGCCGGGGCTCGCGGCCACCATCCGCCAGGAATTGGATGTCCTGGAGGCGCACTGGCCGGCGGGCCTGGAGCAGGGCGTCATTCATGCCGACTTGTTCCCCGACAACGTGTTCTTCCTGGGCGACAGGCTGTCGGGGTTGATCGACTTCTACTTTGCCTGCAACGACGCGCTGGCCTACGACATTGCGGTCACTCTCAACGCGTGGTGCTTCGAGAGCGACCACAGCTTCAACGTCACCAAGGGGCAGGCGCTGCTGAAGGGCTACGAGAGCGTGCGTCCACTGTCGGCGGCGGAGCGGGAGGTGTTGCCTCTGCTGGCGCGCGGCGCCGCGTTGCGCTTCCTGCTGACGCGCGCCTACGACTGGCTGCATACGGCGAGCAACGCGCTGGTCAAGCGCAAGGACCCGGGCGAGTTCCTGCGCCGGCTCAAGTTCCACCGCGGCGTCCGCAGCGCCGGCGAGTACGGCCTCCTGGAGGGCGCATGACCGGAGAGGCCGCCACCGGCAAGCCGCACGTGATCGCCTACACGGATGGCGCCTGCTCGGGGAATCCTGGTCCAGGTGGCTGGGGCGCGATCCTGATCTACGGCTCGCATCGCAAGGAGCTGAACGGCGGCGAGCGGGCGACCACCAACAACCGCATGGAGCTGATGGCCGCCATCTCGGCCCTGGAGACCCTGAAGAAGCCGGCGCGCGTGGATATCCATACGGACTCCGAGTACGTGCAGAAGGGCATCAGCGGCTGGATCAACGGCTGGAAGCGCAACGGCTGGCGCACCAGCGCCAAGCAGCCGGTCAAGAACGCCGATCTGTGGCAGAGGCTCGACGCCGCCCAGGCGCGCCACGACGTGCGCTGGCACTGGCTGCGGGGCCACGCCGGCCACCCCGAGAATGAGCGCGCCGACGAGCTTGCCCGCGCCGGCATTCCGCGCTCATGAAAATGTGCGGAAGACGGGCGTGGTGGAGGGTGCGGCCTTTTCGGCCGCACGCTTCGCAGCTTAGCCCTTCGATTTGGCAGCCTTGGCGAGATCGCGCTTGCACTTGGCGCGGAAGCTGTGGCGCGCCTTGCCGTGGAGCCCCTTGGCATCCGCCTGCTTGGAGCATTCCAGCGAGGCGGCGCTCCGAGGCGCGGGCGCCTTGGTGACGCCTTGGGCGAATGCCGAGGCACAGAACGCAGTGGCGGCTGCCGCGGCGGCGAGAAGCACGAGTCGTTGCATCCGAAATCTCCCTGGCATCACCGTGCGTTCCCGGGCTGCGAATAAATGGGAGTACGGGTGCGCTTTCAAGCTACCCGTCGAAATCAAGGTTTGCTGCCAGCCATGGTGCGCGAGCCGCGATGCACACGCAACCATCGCCAACAAAGCCTGCAATACCGAACGCCCCCAGGCGATCGGATGGCTGCTTTTGAGTTCTCTATGAAAGCTGTCCTACCAGGGCCAGCCCTCGTGCTGGGCCGGATTGCCGGGCGCTGCAGCCACCTTGGGCGAAGCGGGGGTGCCCTTGCTCTGCACCTTGCCGTGGGTCTCGGCCTTGTTGCGCGCCGGAGATGAGGCTTTGCTGGGAGTAGGCCTTGCTACGGCGGTCGTGGCAGGTGCGGTTCTCTTGACGACCTCGGTGACTGCCGGCCGCCACGGCGTGGTGGGCTCGACCTCGACGGAGGTCAGCCACGCCGTGGCAATCTGCCAAGTCTCGGAATGAACGCTGATCCCCTGCTGGCCCACAAAGAAGAAGGCAGAGCCGGTAGTGAGCACGAACGTGGTCGCCATGACGGCCGCCGACTGCACGAACCGGCGCCGAGCCTGGCTGCGCTGGCGCGACAGATAGGCGTCGTAGATCACTCGCGTCCTGGTGTCGCGCAGGACCTGATAGGCCTGCATCAGCTCCCTGAACCGCTCGTCGGCCCGTTCGTTGCCGGGGTGGAGATCGGGATGAATCCGCAAAGCGCGGCGCCGGAACGCCGACTTGATCCGCAGGTCATCGGCCGTGGAGGCGATGCCCAGCACCTTGTATAGATTGCGCACTCGAGTTCCCCGCGTGACCCGATCAGCAGAACAGCTCTGCCCGTACGCCATACTGTGCCAAGTAGAATAGCGTAAACCGGCGGTTAAGACACTATCGTTCGCAGGATATCGCGGAGGGCTGTGGACAACCGGCGAGAGGAGGATGGCCGCGCCCGAAGTGACCCCGATTTGCGCTTCATGGGCCTTCCGGGCGCGGCCGGCAGACAACCGGTCCTTGGTGCGGGCAAGGCACCGGCGGCCTGCTGTCTCGCAGCGTGACGCTAGTACAGCCGCGCGATACGTGCGGGCTGCCGCCGCCGTACATCTCCCCGCTTGGGGAAGACCGCTGCTGCTAAGCGCCACCGATAACGTGCGGATATCTAAAAGGGAAATAAGGCAACCTTGTAGCAACCGCAGCGTGCGGGCGCAAAAATGGTTAACCCCGCGCCGCGTCGGTGCCGCGGCAAGCCTTCGACCGCAGCTTGGCGGCAATCTCGTCCGCGTCGGCCTTGGTGAGCATGCCGCCGATCTGGGCGCGACCGCCGAGGATCGGCTCCACGATCATAGGGGCCGAGAACACACGCCCGTCGATAACAACGGCGAGCGCGCGCCCGACATTCGCGCTGGTGAACGCGGCGAGCTTCCGCGCGCCTGCCGCATCGAACCGCAGGAGGATAGCCGGCTGCAGGGTGCTCGGATCGGCGCTGACCGAGGCGTCGGCCAGGTCGCTGCCCACGACGACGGGGGTCTCGTTGACGACGAGCCCTTCCTCCTGCCGGTCGCTACCCCGGATGAGATAAATCCTGAAGCCGGCAGGCACCCCGTCCTGCAGGGCGCCGTACGCCCGCACCTCCGAGTGAACTTGATGGAACGAGAGGCAGCCGCCGTGCGTTGGCGGCACGTCGGACTGGGCATCGGCCGGGCGGATGCCCCCCGGTGCAGCGGTTGCCAGCCCGGCCAATAGGACGGCTGGCGCCATCGGTCGCAGAAGCCCCATGACTGCCGCCTCGCGTAGCCTGGACGACAACCCCGCGCACAATGGCGCTTACGCGCGGCGCAATTGCGACGCAGGCTGGGCGCCGCCCATCGACGGGCGCTCAACGGGATGCGACTTGCGCAGGCGCCGCCCTGGAGACTAGGAACACAGGGCCAGGCGCGCCCGCGCGGCGCCGGCATCGCCTTCCACTCCGATCAACCCAAAGTTGCGAAGGGGCATCATGCAGCGAGGCTTCCGTTCAGGCCGCAGGACTTGCCTCCGCCATGTGCTGGCGCTTCTGGCCCTCGCCGGCGCCGGCCTGGGCCTCAGTCTGAAATTGGCCCACGCCGAGCCGAAGCTGCTCGAGGAGCGCAGCTCCACCTACAACAACATCTATGTCTATAAGGAAGGCCCGAACGTCATCATGACCTTCGGGCACAACCGGCGCTTCTATACCGAGACGATCTACGACTCGACCAACGAGCTGGCGCTGCCCGTCGCCTACACGCGCTTCATGACCGTGGGACTTGCCTACGCCGGCGCGGCCGACAACCTCCTGGAGATCGGCTTCGGCGGCGGGCGCACCGCCTGGTACCTGCACAGGCACATGCCCAAGCTCGACATCACCTGCGTCGAGCTCGATCCGGCCGTGGTGGAGCTGGCGCAGAAGCACTTCGGGGTGAAGCCGGAGGACAGGTTCAAGATCGTCACCGCGGACGGCCGCAGCTACCTGGTGAAGAGTCGCGAGACCTGGAACGTCATCATGATCGACGCCTACCGCGGGCCGTTCGTGCCGTTCCACCTCCTCACCGAGGAGTTCTACAAGGTCGTCAAGTCCAAGCTTAAGCCGGGCGGCGTGGTGGTGCAGAACGTCGAGCCCACCACCATGATGTTCGACTCCGCCATCGCCACCATCAGCAAGGTGTTCGCCAACGTCGAGGTGCTCGACGCCGGCGGCAATATCGTCACGGTGGCTTACGACGGGCCCAAGAAAACGCAACCTGAGCTGACGGCGCGGGCCGCCGTCCTGCAGCAGCAGCACAACTTCGTCTATCCGCTCTCGGCGTTCCTGGGCGAGCGACGCACCGTCACCCGCAGCCCCGGCAAGGTGCTGACGGACGACTTCGCGCCGGTCGAGTCGCTGCTCGCCATCGAGAAGCACAACCGCAGGCTCGAAGAGTTCTCGGAGCCCGTTGCGAAATGACCGCACGCGGCAGCGCGCGCCTGGGGCTGCTGGCGGCCCTGTTCGTGATCGGCTTCGCCCTGATGGGCTTCGAGATGCTGGGCAGCCGCTACCTCAACCCCTACTTCGGCGGCGGCATCACCACCTGGGCGTGCCTGATCTCGGTGGTGCTGTTTGCGATGATGGTGGGGTATTTCGCCGGGGGCTATGCAGTGGACGCCCATCCGGGCGTGGAGCTGCTGGCGCTGTGCGTGGGGCTGGCCGCGCTGTGCCTGCTGGTCGTGCCGCCCACCGCCGATCCGGTGCTGCAGCTCATCATCGAGACCCTGGGCGACGGCTTCCTCGGCGTGTTGGTGGCCTCGCTCGCCCTGTCGCTGGTGCCGGTGGCGTTCCTGAGCGCCTGCTCGCCCTTCGTCGTGCGGCTGCTGCTGGTCGATCTCCAGGCCGGCGGCAAGACGGCGGGCCTCGTCTACAGCGTCTCCACCTTCGGCAACGTGGCCGGCACGCTGGCCACCACGTTCTATTTCATTCCGAGCTTCGGCACGCGCACCATCACCACCGCGTTCGGCCTGGTGCTGGTCGTGGTGGCGGCGCTGCTCTACCTCGGCAAAAGCCAGCTCGCCAAGGGCGTACGCGCGGCGGCTGTCGTCGCCTTCGCCGTGTCGGCACTCGGCTGGGCTCTGCCGGTGCGCGCCAGCGCCGATGAGCCGGCGCGCGAGGCCTGGGACGCCTCCTATCCCGAGGGGCCGCTGTGGGTGGGGGAGCGGCTGCTTTATGCGGAGATGGGCGCGGACAAGGTCGTGGAATGGCGGGCCGGGCTGCGGCGCGACTTCTGGCGAGAGCCCGGCTGCGGCCCCACGGCCGTCTCCACCTTCCGCGACGGGCAGTTCATCGTGCTCTGCCATCTGAGCGGCAGGCTGGCGCACCTCGACGCCACCGGCCGGAAGGTCGGCGCTTACGTGGCGGCGTCCGACGGCGAGCTTCTGCGCAACCCCAACGACGGCCACACCGACGGCAGGGGCGGCGTGTTCTTCTCCGACGCCGGCATCTTCGCCCAGGGCGCACCCGCCACCGGCAAGGTGTTCCATCTTGCCGCCGACGGCACGCTGCGCAAGCTGCTCGACGGCCTCTACTACGCCAACGGCATCGCAGTCGATTTCTCCAAGAAGCGGTTGCTCGTATCGGAGCACCTGGCGCGCAAGGTCTGGCAATTCGACCTACGCGACGACCTCTCCATCGCCAACCGGCGCCTGTTCCTCGACGTCGGCAAGCATTTCACCGACGCCGAGATCGACTACGCCGAGACCGGCCCGGACGGCATCGAGGTGGACCGGGACGGCACCGTGTTCGTGCCCGTGTACGGCGCGGGCCGCATCCTGGCAGTGGCGCCCGACGGGGCGGTGAGCAGGCTCGCCGTGCCCATGAAGTTCGTCACCAACATCGCCATCTCCGGCACCAGGGCCGTCATCGTAGGCCCGTTCGCCAACGACCGCCCGCCGTTCCCTGGCCGCGTGGAGGTGCTGCCGAGGCAGAACCTGATCGAGCTGGCGAAGCGGACCGCGGTTCCTGCCGTGCGCTAGCCGCCGCCAGGGCGGAGGCGGGGCCTCTGCAAGGTCCGGCCGAGAGACGGCGGTCCCGCCATCCAGCGGAATATTGGTGGTCTCGGCGCCGTATATTGCATGCGGTCATCGGAGACGACCTGTCGACTACGCGCCACTCACAACGACATTCGGGGAGCAACGTTCATGCGTCTCACCATCGTCGCAACCGCCATGCTTGCGACCACCAGCGCTCTGGCGCAACAGCCAACTGCGCCGATTTTCGCCACCACGAAAGTAGACGGCACTGAGAACGTCTACGTCTTCCGCTACCAGAACCACCAGGCGATGTTCATCGTCACTCCGGCCGGCGTCATTGCCACCGACCCGATCAGCTACGCCCGGCCCCAGGCGGCGAAGACCTACCTTGAGGAAATCCAGAAGATTACCAAGGCGCCGGTCAAGTACCTGGTCTACAGCCACCATCACTACGACCACATCGCCGGCGGCAAGGTGTTCAAGGACGCCGGCGCGACCGTGATCGCCCATCAGCGCGCGAAGGAGCGGCTCGCCGCGCTCAAGGGTCTCGATGTGGTCGTTCCCGATCTGGGTGTCGGCAACAAGCACGTGATCCGGCTCGGCGGCACCACGCTCGAACTCCACTATGTGGGTCGTAACCACTCCGACTCGTCGCTGGTGATGGTCCTGCCCAAGGAGAAGATCATCTTCGCCGTGGACTTCAACTCGCTCGGCGGCGTGCCCTCCCGGCTGGCCGTCAACGATTCCTATCCCGTGGAGTGGGAAGACTCGCTCAAGCGCACGTTGGCTCTGAAATGGGACCGCATGATCCCCGGCCATCCCGGACCGGGAGGTCGGCTGGGCACGCGGCAGGACATGGAGCAACAGCTGGCGTTCATGACCGAACTGTCGGCCGAAGTGAAGAAGGCGTCGGACGCAGGCAAGTGCTTCAGTCCGGCGGACACCGAGCTGAAGCTGCCGAAATACACGACGCTTCTGAACTACGAGCAGAATCTTGCCTGGAACGTCCACCGCTGGCGCGGCTATTGGGGACGCGGGATCTGAAGATGTGAAGGGCCCTGTAGGGTGGGTTAGCCGCGAAGCGGCGTAACCCACCGTTGGCAGCCTCCGGAATGGTGGGTTACGGGCCTTCGGCCCTAACCCACCCTACGGCTTACGGCCTGTGAGCCGGACTGGCGTCTCGCTTAATCGGCGCCAGCGCGACGGGCAGATAGGGCGAGTTCCGGCCGACCTTGAAGGGCCGCATTGTCTTGCAGAACATATGTGGCCGCCGGATCGCAACGGAGCTTGCTGACCCCATGTCGACAGCGCGCAGGCGGACTGACCGAGGTCGCGCTGAGTTTGGAGTTTTAGAATATGCAGTCGCTGCTGCGAGCCCGGATAGAGATTGCCGGAGCCTTGGCCGAGCCCATCCGGCAGAGCGTTGCGCGGAAGGACACCGGGCACGTTGCCTTCCATGGATGCATCGACTGGCACTCGGCGGTGCACGGCGTCTGGGCGCTTACGGCGTACACGCGCATGACGGGCGATGCGAGCTGCGACAGCCTGCTGGAGGAGACGCTGCGGCCCGAGAAGCTGGCCGCCGAGCGGGCGCTGCTCACTGCTCGCACCGGTTTCGAGATGCCCTACGGCCGCGCCTGGTTCCTGCGGCTGGCGCGAGAGAACGCGCTCTATGCAGGCGATACCAAAGGCGACGGCGCGCTGCAGTCCATGGCGCGCGAGGTGCTGGCCTCGATGCTGGCCTGGTACGGCGCACAGCGCCGCCCGGACCCGCGGCGCGGCAGCTACGGCAGCGACTCCTGGGCGCTGATCAACATGCTCGACTACGCCGTCTGGTCGGGCGACGCGGCCGCCGAGGCGGCCATCCGCAGCCTCGTCGAGGCGCATTTCCTGGACCACCGCGGCGGCTGCGACTGGGCGCTGGAGACGGGCCACTTCATGGCCGTAGCGACCAACTGGGCCTGGCTGGTGAGCAAGGTGCTGCCGCGCGAGGACTTCGACCGCTGGCAGCGGGAGCTCTTTGCCGGGGCGGGACTGCCGCGGCCGGTGGTCCGGCCAGTGAACTGGCACCATCAGGGCCTCAACTTCAGCCGAGCCTGGGGCCTATGGGCGCTCGGGGCAGTCAGCGCGCCGGGCGAGGCCAGGGAGGCCTACTGCAGGGCCTATGTCGCCCATTTCCGCGCCACCTACGACACGCCGTCGCTATGGCGCGGCAGCTACGAGGGCGTCGGCCACTGGGTGCCGCAGTTCGGCATGCTGGCCCTGCAGCCGCTGTTCGACGCGGCGTAGGTTGGATTAGCCGCTTCGCGGCTAACCCAACTTACGAAGTGCGAAAATCCGCAGCGGTCAGGATGGCCGTGAAGGGAATGCCGGCGGCCTTGAAGCTCTCGGCGGCGCCTTCCAGCCGGTCCACGACCGTGACCACCCGGTCGATCACGGCGCCCTCGGCCCGGAGCGCCTCGATCGCCTTGGTGGCCGAGCCGCCGGTGGTGGTCACGTCCTCCAGCACGGCGACACGCTTGCCCGCCAGGCTCTCGCCCGGCGCCAGACCCTCCACCAGCTTCCGCGCGCCGTGCTCCTTGGCCTGCTTGCGCACGAAGAAGGCCGGCAGCGGCCGGCCTCGCGCGTGGCTCGCCGAAGCCACCGCGGTCGCCAGCGGCACCGCGCCCATCTCCAGCCCGCCGACGAGGTCCACCTCCGCGCCTGCCAGCGCGTCGAGGATGAGCGCGGCGATCAGATGCGCGCCCTCCGGGTCGAGCATGGTGGGCTTCATGTCGAAGTAGAAGGTGGTGGAGCGCCCCGACACCAGCGTGATGCCGGACCCGATGGAGAAGGAGCGCCGCTTGACGATCTCGACGAGGCGGCGGCGGGCGGTCTCGGTGTCGGCCATGGGCGGGCTCGCGGGAGGCTCTCGGTTCGCTGGTGGCACTGGCTTCGCCCCAGGAGCGCCGCCGTGTCAAGGGCGCGAAGGCCGTGCTATGGCGTGTGTCTGAGCTTGTGCACCTCGTTGGAGCGGCAGAGCATGAACCCGGACCTGAGGGCCAGGTTTCCCGACGCGGCCTACATCGACCCCACCGCGCGAGTCTACGGCCGTGTGGAGATCGGCGCCGAGTCGAGCCTGTGGCCCTATGCCGTGATCCGCGCCGAGGGCTTCCATGTGCGCGTCGGTCGCCGCAGCAACCTGCAGGACCATGCGATGGTGCATGTGGGCTACCGCACGCCGACGATCGTGGGCGACTACTGCTCGATTACCCACCGGGCGGTGCTGCACGGCTGCACGATCGGCGACAACTGCCTCATCGGCATCGGCGCCAGCGTCATGGAGGGCGCGGTGATCGGCGAGAACTCCATCGTCGCCGGCCACAGCTACGTGGCCGACAACACCGTGATCCCGCCCAACTCCATCGTCATGGGCACCCCGGCCAAGGTCGTCAAGACGCGCAACAGCTTCGTGGCAAACCGCGTCAACGCCATGCTCTACCGCCGCAACGCGCTGGCCTACGCCAGGGGAGACCATCGCGCCTGGGACGGCCCGGAGTACGAGGCGGAGCTGCGCCGCTGGACGGAGGAGGCCGAGCGGATGCTGGCCTCCTCGGTCCAGCAGCGCGGCTAGCGGATCGCACGCGGCCCCAAAAAGGACCTTGTCATGGGGACGCGGCGCAGTCAGATAATGGCTCCATGATTGGGACGACGGAATTCTCTCGGCAGGTCGGAGCCTTGCCGGTCCGGAGGGGGCCGGACGGGGCCATCAACGTACTGCTCGTGACCACGCTGCAGACGCAGCGCTGGATCATTCCGAAAGGCTGGCCATTGCCGGGCCGGCAGGACTGGGCCGCGGCCGCCGCCGAGGCGCGCGAGGAAGCCGGCGTGCTGGGCGAGGCGCGGCAAGGCAGCATCGGCTCCTATACCTACGAGAAGCGCCGCCCCGCCGGTCCCGTGCCTGTACGAGTCTCGGTCTACCTTCTGGAGGTCCGCGAGGAGCTGGAGACCTGGCCGGAATGCGAACGGCGCCGGCGCGCCTGGTTCACCCTGGCCGAGGCCGCCGAGGCGGTGCGCGAGCCGGAGCTCAGGGCGCTGCTGCTGCAGATCGAGGCCGCCTCCAACCGGCCGACGGGCAGCCAGTCTGCCTGACACGAAATACGGAAGTTGCTGGTCCACCTCGACTTGGGGACGCGCTTTCGTCGCAGCCCAGGACCGACGTGTGGCGACCATTGCCTATCTCTTGCCCCCGCTCCCGGGCTAGACTTCGCCGATTGAGGGAATGTTCAGCAAGGAAGATCCATGCGGATCGCGATAGTTGGGTGCGGCTACGTCGCGGATTTCTATATGGAGACGCTGCCGAACCATCCGATGCTCCAGCTGGTTGCAGCCTGCGACGTCGACCCCCGGCGCCGCGAGGCGTTCTCCGCTCACTACGGCGTCAGAATGTACGATAACGTGCACGCCCTTCTTGAGGGCAGCGATGCCGAGCTCGTTCTCAATCTGACCGATCCTCGCTCCCACTATGCGGTGAGCCGTGCGTGCCTCGAGGCGGGGCGCCACCTCTACTCCGAGAAGCCGCTGACGCTCGAGTACGAGACGGCGCTGGAGCTGGTGCAGCTGGCGCAGAGCCGCGGGCTGTCGATCTCGGGCGCGCCCTCCAACGTGCTCAGCGAGACGGCCGACGGCCTGCGGCAGGTGCTTGCGGCCGGTGAAGCGGGCATCGTGCGCGCCGTCTTCGCAGACATGAGCGTCGGCTCGGTGCTTGCGAAGAACTTCCGCGACTGGCGGAGCGCCTCGGGGGCGAGCTGGCCCTATGCCGACGAGTTCGAGCTGGGCGATATCGTCGAGCACTCGGGCTACTGCCTCGCTCTGCTGGTGGACCTGTTCGGGCCCATCAAGCGCGTCCAGAGCTTCAGCGCGGTGTGCTATCCGGCCAAGCCCGGCGGGCAGCTCAGGCGGGTCGGCCCCGATTTCGCCGTCGCGGCGCTCGAGTTCTGCTCCGGGGTCGTAGCCCGCCTCACGTGCGACTCGGTCGCCACCAGAGGCGACCGCTCGCTGCACGTGATTGGCGACAAGGGCACGCTCACGGTCGAGGATATCTGGCATTACGACGCGCGGGTCTACTTCACGTCGCTGGATGTGGACGGCGACACCATCCTGCGACGGCTGCGCCAGCGTGTCGGCCGGGAGGTGGACCGGCTGCTGCGGCGCATGTTCCCCGGGCAGCGCTGGACGGGGCGACGCGTTCCCGTTCCCGCCACGAAGGGACGTCTCACCAAGTATGCGCGAATGGACTACGCGCGCGGCCCGGCGAGGCAGGCCGAAGCGATTCGCGCCGGCCAACGGCCGCGCATCTCGGCCGAGCTTCTGCTGCACGTCACGGAGATCGCGCTCGCGATGCACGAGTCCGACAAGTGTCCCTCGCCCTATCTGGTGCGCTCCACCGTGCCGGATTGGCCGTTCCGGCAGGCGATCTCGCCCTACCTTCCAAGACCCGAGCGCTGCGGTCCCAATCCCCTGGGGCGCGTCGCATAGGCGACAGGCATTGACGCCGATCAAGCGCCTGCGCGGTTCCATTGCCGCTTGAGAAAGCTCGCCCGGCGCGGAAGTTGACCCGCGTCAATGAGGCGGAACGCCGTTGCGGTACTCGTCGCCTTGCCCCAGCCCGTCATCATCGCCACCGTGGTGCTGGGCATTGGGCATCGGCAGCTTGGGCGGATGACGAGCGGCCTTCAGCGACCCACATCAAGTGGAGCACGGAATCGGCAGGTGGAGACCCGCTTCATGTTTGCACACCTTTCACTCGGGAGCCTCTGGGGCAGGCGACGCTTCGCGGACCTGTCCGAGCGGGAGATACTGGCGCTCGCCATCTCGGCAGAGGAGGAGGACAGTCGAATCTATGCGGCCTATGCTGCCAAGCTGCGCGCCGATTTCCCCGCTAGCGCTGCAGTTTTCGACGGCATGGCAGCGGAGGAGGATGAGCACCGACGCCGGCTGGTCGATGTCTACAGGCGCCGGTTCGGAGACTTCGTCGTTCCGTTGCGACGGGAGCACGTCGCCGACTTCTACGTCCGCCGTCCTGTCTGGCTGATCGAGAACCTGGGTCTCGATCGGATCCGGCAGGAGGTTGCCGACATGGAGCGCCAAGCGCAGCAGTTCTATTCGGCCGCAGCAGCTGGCGCGACCGATGCCGAGACCCGCAAGCTGCTCGGCGATCTAGCACGCGCCGAGGCGAGCCATGAGGCGGCTGCCGGACAGCTCTCGGAGCGGCACTTGGGCGACGCCGAGCGGGCGAAGGAGGACCTGCTTGCCCGCCGCCAGCTCATCCTGACGTGGGTGCAGCCAGGAGTTGCCGGTCTGATGGACGGGTCGGTGTCTACGCTGGCCCCGATCTTCGCCACCGCCTTCGCCACGCACAACCCGTGGACCACGTTCCTTGTCGGTCTCTCGGCTTCGGTCGGCGCCGGCATCTCCATGGGTTTCACGGAGGCCGTCCACGACGATGGGAGGATCTCGGGGCGCGGCCCGCCCTGGAAGCGCGGGCTGGCGTCGGGCGTGATGACCGCCATCGGCGGATTGGGCCACGCGCTGCCCTACCTGATCCCCGAGTTCTGGACGGCAACAACCATCGCCTTGATTGTCGTCTTCATCGAGCTCTGGGCCATAGTCTGGATTCAGAACCGATACATGGAGACGCCATTCTTCCGCGCGGCTTTCCAGGTTGTCCTGGGTGGCGCCCTGGTGCTCGCCGCCGGGATTCTGATCGGCGGCGCATAGAGAAAGACCCTCCGCCGCGGCTCGACGATGTCGAGGCGGTCCGATCCCCGCCACTCCGGGCCGGTCTGGTGGGCCGGCTCAGAGGAGCCGGCAACGCTGCGATGTCCTCGTGGCTTCGGCCGCAACCGTCGTCACGCGTGATGCGCGGAGACGGCGGCCGTCACCTCGCCCGACAGCTCGTGCGATGCCGCATGCGCGACGTCGCCCAGGCTCAGCATGCCGACCATGCGTTTCTTGTCGTTGATGACGGGAAGCCGGCGCACCTGCTTCTGCTCCATGATGCGCAGGGCATCTTCCAGGTCCTCGGTATCGTTGCAATAAAGGATGCCCTTGCTCATGACATCGCGGGCCGTGAGCTTGGTGCAGTCGCCGCCGTTCGCCACGCCGCGGCAGGCGATGTCCCGGTCTGTTACCATGCCGATCAGCCGGTCGTTGTCGCCCACGGGAACCGCTCCAATATCGAGATCGCGCATCCTCTTGGCGATATCTGCGAGCGCCGTCTGCGGCGCGACCCACTCGGCGCCCTTGTGCATCGCATCCTTGACCTTCATGACACGTCTCCATGTGACACGATCTTGTCCGCTCCCCCCATGAGAACGCTACTCATCCTCCCCTGTTCCGATATTGATCGCCGTCGATCGGAGGCTCCGCAGCCAACGGCATGCAGCGTCCTGCTCAACACCCGATAGGCGAGCCCTACCGTTGTCTGACACCTTCACGGATAGAACACGGGCTGCACCGCTTCCGAGTCGGCTGTGAGCAGGCCGGCGACGATGGAGCGAGCGAGCTGCTCGGCCGTGCAGCGGTGACCGATATCGTTCAGGTGCAGGTTGTCGGGGGCCAGGTAGAGCCGGTCGCCGTTCTGGCGCGCCAGCTCGCGCATGGCCTCGAAGCGGTCCACCAGCAGAACGCCCCGCTCGCGCGCGACGTCGGCGATGACCCCGACCACGCGCTCGTAGTGCTCGTCCTTCGCCAGCGCATCGCCGTACTGGGGATCGACCAGCACCGTGTCGATGCGCTGCTCCTTGAGCCAGGCGAGTGTCGTCTTGAGGCACTGCCTGAAGCGGTCGAGGCTCACGTGGCGCAGAGCATCGTTGGTGCCGACCTGCCAAACCACCAGGTCGGGCCTCGCCTCCTCGACCTCGCGCCGCATGCGGTCGGCGGCGCCCTGCGCCTCCTCGCCGGACTGGCCGCGCCCGATCACCTCGAAGTCGAGCCCCCTGAGGGTGCCCTCCAGCGAGGTCTCCAGCCGGGCCACGTAGGTGGCCGCCTGCGAGGATGCACCGATGCCGACCGTGGAGGACGAGCCGATGGCCAGCACCTTCACCTTGCGGCTGGTGCGCACCGCCCGGCGCACCGCCGGCAGCGGTCTGCGGAAGGCCTCGCCCGGCAGCCGCTTGGACCGGCAGTCCGGCGACAGGCCCGGCGGCGCCGCGGGCAGCGAGAGGACACGCGCGTCGGCCACCGCCAGCTCCTGCGCGGTCGCCGCCACGGGTGCGCACAGGAGAGCCGCTGCAAGGCCGCTGACACTCCAGGCGAACGCACGCAGGATCATGCAATCGTGCCCCCTTTTTGCCTGCACAGAGTCTAGGCGACCGGATCGGGCGGGTAAAGTCGGCATCGGCAAGCAGGCCGGCGGACGGGACCTCCGGGGATTTGGCCCACTCTTCCCTTGGTTGACAGCATCGCGCTCCCCAAGCGAGAACAGCCCCATGCAAAACGCTGCGCTACAGACGATCATCGAAGCCGCGTGGGACAGGCGCGACACCGTCGGCCCGGCGACCGGAGGCGATCTCCGCGCCGCGGTGGAGACCGCGCTCGATCTGCTGGACAAGGGGCAGGCCCGCGTGGCCGAGAAGAAAGACGGCGAGTGGGTCGTCCATCAGTGGCTCAAGAAGGCCGTCCTGCTCTCGTTCCGCCTCAACGACATGACCGCCATCGAGGGCGCGCCGGGAGGCGCGAGCTGGTGGGACAAGGTGCCTTCCAAGCTCGCCGGCATGACGCCGGAGAGCTTCACGGCGGCCGGCTTCCGGGCTGTCCCCGGCGCCATCGTGCGGCGCGCGGCCTACGTGGCGCCCGGCGTGGTGCTGATGCCCTCGTTCGTGAATCTGGGGGCCTATATCGATAGCGGCACCATGGTCGATACCTGGGCCACCGTGGGCTCCTGCGCCCAGATTGGCAGGAAGGTGCACCTCTCGGGCGGCGTCGGCATCGGCGGCGTGCTGGAGCCGCTGCAAGCCAACCCCACCATCGTCGAGGACAACTGCTTCATCGGCGCGCGCTCCGAGGTGGTGGAGGGTGTGGTGGTGGGTGAGGGCTCGGTGCTGTCCATGGGCGTATTCATCGGCGCCTCCACCAAGATCGTCGACCGTGCCACCGGCAAGATCCTCATGGGCAAGGTGCCGCCCTATTCGGTGGTGGTGCCCGGCACGCTGCCGGGCAAGCCGTTCCCGAACAACGAGCCGGGCCCCGGCCTCTACTGCGCCGTTATCGTCAAGACCGTGGATGCGCAGACGCGCGCCAAGACCGGCATCAACGAGTTGCTGCGCGATTGACATCCGACGAGCGCCACGGCGGGCGGCGGAGGACGCGGGCATCCCACCCCGCTGCTGACGGTAAGACCCGCGCTCAGTCGTCCCGGAACGTGGAGAGCAGCCGCTTCATGCGCTCGAACTCGTCGGGCCCGAGCTTCTCGGCCAGTCTTCTCTCGATCGCACAGACCGACGCCGCCATGCCGGCGAGGGCCTTGCGCCCTTCCGGCGAGAGATGCAGCACATAGGACCTGCGGTCGACCGTGGAGGGGAGGCGCTGCAGCAGTTTGCGGGCCTCGAGCCGCTCGATGAGCCGCCCCAGGCCGGCCCTTTCGATGGTCAGCGCCGAGGCCACCGCCAGCTGGTTGATGCCGGGATTGGCCCCGACCACCGTCAGCACCGAGTATTGCGGCGGCGTGACGTCGAAGCGGGCGAGCTTGCGCGTGAACTCGCGGAACACCCAGAGCTGGACGCGCCGCACCAGGAAGCCGAGCTGATTCGTCAGGTCGCCCAGACTGACCTCCTTGTCGGAAACCGAGGCTTCCGGCACCGACTGCACCGGCCGAGCCATCGCTGCGCTCTTGGACCCTCCGCCTTTGCCGGCCACATCGATCTCCTTTGAAGCGCCCGAGATTCGGGGCGCCTCCCGCAACTACAATGGCTGCGCGCGCCGCGCCAGCCTGCTGCACTGCACTTTGCTCCCGGCTCTCCGCTCGCGCACTAGCGATTGTTGTCGCGGCTACGTTTTTGTTGACAGGGCTACAATCGCAGGACCATCTTCGTCGCCGGGAAACGTCACAGCGCGGGCGGCACGCCCACGCGAGCAACGCGCCGCCGAAGAGCGCGTAGGGATGCAGCATCGGCGCAATGGCGCTCAGTGGGTTGACGCGCCGCTGGTGCGTGGACCGAAGAACAAGCATTCAACACGGGAGGAGACGACCATGCGAAGACGACGACCGGTCTATCTTGCAGCCCTGCTGGGCTTCATCGCGTTGCCGCTCGCCTCTGCAGCCGCAGGCGGCGGGAAGAATGGGAGGCATGACGGCGAGCCGGCCAAGTGCGCGGACCTCGCCGCCGTCATCCAGTCCAACCACGGCAACCACGACTTCTTGGAGACCGACTTTCCCGGCAAGGGCTTCAACACCGGCCCGCGCAGCCGCGTGCTGGCCGCCACCTCGGCGGTGATTCTCGCAGGCGTCGAGCCTCCCGGCCCCGGCGGCCCGGGCGGGCCGTTTCCCGCCTATTGCGAGGTGAACCTGAAGCTGTTCCCGGCCATCAACATCCGCGTCGGACTGCCGCTGAGCAGCGCCGACGGCGGTGCTGGCGGCCTGGAAGGCGCCTGGAACGGGAAGCTGCAGAACCTGGGCGGCGGCGGCTTCGCCGGCAGCGTCGGCAGCGTGCGCGCTCCGGTCAAGGCCGGCTACGTCGGCTCCTCGACCGACACGGGGCACAACGAGGCCTGGTGCGAGGCGAACAGCAACCACGCCGGCCTCAATACGCCCGGGCCCAACCCGGTTCCGTTCGGCACCCAACAGTGCGGGCTGGGCGGCGGCGCCTTCGTGCTCGACCAAAGCACGCCGCCTCGGCTCATCAGGTGGCAGGTGAAGGACTTCATCACCGACAGCATCCTCGCCCAGACACTGTGGGCGAGGAAGCTCTCGAAGCTGTACTACGCCCATCCGATCGAGCGGAACTACTGGAACGGCTGCTCCACCGGCGGCCGGCAGGGCTTCGAGATGGCGCAACAGTACGGCGAGCTGTTCGACGGCTTTCTGGTCGGCGCGCCGGCCATGAACTGGAACCGGTTCCAGACCGGCCAGCTGTGGCCGCCTGTGGCGGTCAACAACCTGCTCGGCGATGCCGGCTTGCCGGCCGCCAAGTCCAACGCCGCCAACGCCGCGGCGCTCGCCGCCTGCGACGGCCTCGACGGCGTCGTGGACGGCCTCGTCGACGAACCGCGCCGCTGTAACTACAGCGCCACGCAGCGGCTGTGCGTGGTCAATCCCGGCGATCCCAACTGCCTCACCCCGGCCGAGGCCGACGCCATCAACAAGATCTGGGACGGTCCCCGCAACCAGCGCGGGCAGCGTCTTTGGGGCGGCATCACGCATGGCACGAGCTTCGGCACGCTGCTGTTCCCGAGCCCGTTCCCCGTCGGCCCTGGCAAGGACCCGTTCCCGTTCATTCTCACGTGGCAGGCCAACTGGGTGCACGCGGACCCGTTCTTCGACTGGAAAACGATCCGCATCACCGACTTCGGCAGGGAGTTCCAGCTCGCCAGCAGGACGTTCGCCCACGATGCGGCGACCGACAGCACGGACCTCGATGCCGTCCGCAGGCGCGGCGGCAAGATCCTGCACTACCACGGCCTGGCCGATGCGCTGATCGTGCCCTTCGGCTCCCACAACTACGTGAGCCGCGCATTCGACCGCTACGGCGTGCCCAAGACGCAGTCGTTCATGCGCTCGTTCTTCTACCCCGGCGTCGGCCACTGCGGCGGCGGCGGACCCGGCACCCCACTCATCGACAGCGCCGCCCTCTTCGAGACGCTGGTGAACTGGGTGGAGAACGGCGTAACCCCGGACCACATCGTCGCGCGCAACTCCGCCAACACGCGCACACGGAAGATCTGCGCCTATCCGAGCGAGGCCAAGTACATCGGCTTCGGCAGCACGGACGACGAGGCCAGCTTCCAGTGCGTCGAGCACGACAGGGAGCCTGCGGACCTCAGGGCAGCGAGCCAGACGGCACGCCAGTCGCACGAGGCGCCGTAGCCTGGCTGCGCGGGGTCAGACCCTGCGGGTCTGACCCCTTGGTACAGCCGA
>JBIOWI010000163.1:0-5892 GCA_044868325.1 Hyphomicrobiaceae bacterium | reverse complement strand
ATCAACCGGTTCGCGATGGAGGCGAAGCGGCAGCTGGATGTGCTGAACCGGCACCTCGAGAAGCACGAGTACATGGCTGGCGACGAGTATTCGATCGCCGACATGGCGATCTGGCCTTGGTATGGCGGCCTGGCGCAGGGCACACAGTACGAGGCCGGCGAGTTCCTGCAGGGGCGGGAGTACGTCCACGTTATGCGCTGGACAAAGGCGGTCGCGGAGCGGCCCGCCGTCAAGCGGGGGCGGATGGTCAACCGCGCCGTGGGCGATCCCGCCCAGCAGCTGCACGAACGCCATGATGCAAGCGACTTCGACACGAAGACGCAAGACAAACTGACCAAGTAAGGCTCGAGTAAACTTCTTTTCGGCTGACAGAAGCCGCAGGTGCGCCTGCCCGGTCAAGTGCCGCAGAATGTCTGGCGGACGACTTGATCGGGCCGCGGCGGCTCGGCGTAAGGCCGATGCGGCGGCTGGTCGTCGTACGGGCTGGAGAGCACGGCCAGGAGCTTCTCGAAGGCAGAGAGATCGCCGTTGCTTACCGCTGCCGAAAGCGCTTCCTCGACGAGATGGTTGCGGGGGATGAAGGCGGGGTTGACCGCACGCATTGCTGCCGCACGCTGTTCACAGGTCGCCTCACCGTCGTCGGCCAGGCGCCGGCGCCAGCAGGTCGCCCAGGCATCATAGGCGGTCGGATCGGTGAACAGGCTCCGCACAGCGGCATCACCATCCGTGCTGACGGCCGCGTCGGACAGCCGGCGGAAGGTCAACGTGAAGTCCGCACCGTTGCGGGCCATGCGGTCGAGGAGATCTTGTGCCAGGGCGCCATCGTCCTGTCGTTCCTGGAGCAAGCCAAGCTTGCGCCGGAGTCCGATGGCGTAGGCCGTCTCGAAGCAGCCAGCGAATGCGCCGAGGGCCTCGTTCGCCATTTCGACCGCGGCTTCCTGATCCTCGGCAAGGAGGGGCAGGAGCGTCTCCGCCAGTCGCGCGAGGTTCCATTGCGCGATGCGTGGCTGGTTGCCGTAGGCGTAGCGGCCGAAGCTGTCGATGGAGCTGTAGACCGTCGCCGGGTCGTAGGAATCCATGAAGGCGCAGGGGCCATAGTCGATGGTCTCGCCCGCGATCGACATGTTGTCGGTATTCATGACGCCGTGAATGAAGCCGACGAGTAGCCATTTCGCGATCAGCTCGGCCTGGCGCGTGACGATGAGGTCAAGGAGCCTTCGGTAGGGCTTCTCAGTGTCGGCGGCCTCGGGGTAGTGGCGGGCGATGACGTAGTCGGCGAGACGGCAGACGGCCTCAGCGTCGCCGCGCGCGGCAAAGAACTGAAAGGTGCCGACGCGGATGTGGCTTGAGGCGACGCGAGTGAGCACGGCACCTGGCAGGAGTTCCTCACGCCGGACCGTCTCCCCGGTCGTGACGGCGGCGAGCGATCGGGTCGTGGGGATACCGAGGGCGTGCATGGCCTCGCTGATGAGGTACTCGCGCAGGACCGGGCCGAGCGCGGCCCGGCCGTCGCCATTGCGGGAGAACGGGGTGGGGCCGGAGCCCTTGAGCTGGATGTCGCGGCGCACGCCGTCGAGACCGACGACCTCGCCAAGAAGGAGGGCGCGGCCGTCACCCAGCTGGGGGACGAAGGTGCCAAACTGGTGGCCGGCATAGGCCATGGCCAACGGCTCGCCGGGCTCGGGCACGGTATTGCCGGCAAGGATGGCGACACCCTCTGGCGCGGAAAGCCTGGCGGGGTCGAGCCCGAGCTGTCGGGCGAGCTCCTCGTTCAACCGGACGAGGCGGGGCGCAGCGACGGGGGTCGGCGACAAACGCGCAAAGAACCGCTCCGGCAGCCGCGCGTAGCTGTTGTCAAAGCGGAAAGCGTGGGCTGCTTCGGCTGGTGCGAGCATGTTATCTCCGGCGCGTGACGTCAGGGACAGACCAGACGCCCAAGATCGACAATAGCGGATGGGACCGGGCTTTTGAAACGAGCCGAGGGGCAATGCTGCAGCTTCGGCAGCGTGCGATCCGGGGATGCTCGGCGCGGAGCGCACCCGGCATGGTGATTTGCTCCCTGGCGAGTCTGGTTGGTAGGCTCCATTGCGGGAGACGGCACAACGGCTGGGCACGTCGCAGCGGGAATGGGATGCACACATGCATATCGGACTGATCGGCGGCATTGGGCCTGCCGCGACTGAGTTCTACTACCGCGGCTTGACCGACCGCCACGCGAGGTCCGGAACGCGTCTGGACCTGACGATCGCAAACGCCGAGGTGCGCGACCTCTCCCAGAACCTCGCCAACAAGGATACCCGCAAGCAAGCCGGAATTTTTGCGGCTTTGATCGCGCGGCTCAAGGCGGCCGGCGCGCAGGTTGCTGCCGTCACCTCGATGGGCGGCCACTTCTGCATCGGCGAGCTTATCCCGATATCGCCATTGCCCATTCTGAATGGCATCCCGGAAGTGGGCGCGGCCGTAACGCGGGGAAGGTTCAAGACCATCGGCATCATCGGCACGCGCATGGTGATGGAGACGCGGCTCTACGGGGCAATCTCGTCGTCGACCGTCGTCGTTCCACTCGGCGCTGAGCTTGACGAGGTGCACGAGAGCTATGCGGCGATGGCGACCGCAGGCCGCGTCAGCGATGCGCAGCGGCGCGTGTTTTTCGCCGCCGGCGAACGCCTATGCCGGGAGCAGGGCGCCGAGGTCGTGCTGCTCGGCGGTACCGACCTCTTCCTCGCGTTCCAGGGGCGCGATGCCGGCTTCCCCGTGCTCGATTGCGCCGATGTGCACGTGGAGGCGATCTACCGGGCGTCACTGCGGACGACGTGACGTGCGGCGCACGACGCCACGGTGGTGCCATCGATCGAGGCCGGCGGGTACGTTGCGCTGGAGGATTTCAGCCCTGATGCCGACTGGAGGTCTCTCGACAGCGGACATCGCCAACCCCTCGGTCAATGCTGGCGATGCCACTCCGACATATGTCCGCTCCGTATAGCGGGGACGATGCAGATGGGGCGCGATCGCCAGGCTGCGATGGCCGCTCCTGTCGTCCTTCTCGCAACGGCACTGGCACGCTGATGCCGCCTGCCGGCGCGAGGACCTGCTTGAGAACCGGCGCAAGCTTATGGAAGTGTAGACGGCGCTTTGCTGCAGCGGCCGCGGATGAGGACCCGCGAGCTTGATCGTGACCTTTCCCGATCGGTGTCAGTGGTCTCGATCTCGGCGACACGGAGGTGATCCCGGTTCCCGAGTGCGGCCATTCCGGGCTTGGCCGCCGCGGTGCTCGGCGGTGTCAAAAACCAGGTAAGGGCGGCCCGTTTGAGCCCCGCCTGTCGAGCCAGTAGCGTGCCGAAGCCTTTACCTCCTCGCGCAGCTCGTTCTGCCCTTCGACGATCCACCTGAGGTAGTCCTCCGGCACGGCGTCGAATCGCTCACCCCGGTGCTTCCCGAACCGGAAGACGCTAAGCAGCGCCGGCTCGCTCGACCAGCGCACGATCTCGGGCCATGTCGCGTGCTTGGCGATCTCGTTGAACACAGCAGCCGTGACGATGGCATCTGACAGCGCGCGGTGCGGGCTCAGCGTGTGGCGGTCGATGTTGAAGGGATTGACGAGCCCCAGGCGGTAGCGGAGCGCCTGGTTGGAATGCGAGAGCAGGTCCGGCCAGATCCGCAGAGCGCACTTGTACGTGCAGGCCCAGAGGGCATCGCCCAAGCGACGCTCCAGGAAGGCGCGCTCGAAATCGGCGTTGTGCGCGACGTAGGCGTCGGCGCCCTTGAACTGGTCCAGCACCTCGTCAAGCGCCGGCGCGAAGGCAAGGTCCTCGTCGATCAGGTGATGCACGGCGCTCGCCTCAGGCGGCACGGGGAGAGGCGGCCGGACCAGCGCCGTTCGCTGGTTGGCGATGGTGCCATCCTTGAGCAGATCCACCGAGGCGATCTCGATGATCGCGTCGACCGTCGGATCGGTCCCGGTCGTTTCGATGTCGATCACGCGGACGGTCATATGGGCTCCCGAGTGTGCGCCATGAGAGGGCTTGGCGGTCGAATGTTACGGCGGCGCACGCGGCCCCCTCAAGCATCTGCGCCTCAAGGCTTGGCGAGCAACGCCGGCTTGCCGGCGTTCCACTCCGTGCCGACGATGACCGCGCTCACGCGACTGCCGCGGCAGGACGCGCGACGCTGGCGAAGAGGGCGCCGAGCCGGCACCACCCCATAGGTCGTCGTGGCGAGGGAGGGGGCTGGCGCGATGAGCCCCGCAATCACCGTCGAGGGGCAGCGGTGAGGAACAACGGTCAGCTTGCCTGGGCCATTGGCTCGGCGTCGCAGACCCAATGCCGAACGTGGGCATCGCCCTCCGTGCGGCGGTCGTGAAGGCGATCGCGGATGCCGCGCTTCGCCCTGAAGGACTGCCGCCTGACCGGGCCGCGGCTTGCCGAGGACGGCGAAAAGGAGATCGGACGACACAATGAAGGTACGGTACGCCTGGTGAGGTCGCCGCCGAAGTTGCCGACATGGAGCTTGAAATCGGGGACCGAGAGATTGCTTGCCGGAGTTTTCCGTACCAGGCGCCCGGTGCGGTTGGTGTTGGACCAGGCGGCGCGCTAGCAGCGGTGTCGGGCGGGCGGCTCGGGCGTGCCGTCGTAGAAGCGGATGAGCGCGCCCAGCGGGGCGGTGTCGTAGATCTGGCGCGCCGAGAATGCCGTGTGGGTCATGGGGGAGCTCCCTTGGGTTGCGACGGTGCGGGGGCCCTCTCCCCCGCCGACCGACCGTCACTCCTCCCCTGCCCTTCTCTTGCTCTGCCCGACACTGCGCTCGTCCATTCCTGTCACTGCATGCCGGTGCATCCGCGCCAGGCATGGCGCAGCCGGCGACGTCAGCGCCCCGCAGCTGCGGGGCCCATATTGCAGGCCCAATGGCGGACGTAGGCATCGCGGTTGGTGTGCTGCTCGCGCAGCCGATAGGGAATGCCCCGCTCGTCGAGGCGCTTGAGGAACCTCGGCATGTCGCAATCCTCCTCGAGCGCGAGGGTGTCGCCGTGCACGTAGCTGCACTCGGAGAAATCCGCCGGCGACAGGCCGGCCTCGGCGAGGTCGGCGCGGCTGACGATGAGCCAGCCGTGGCCGGGGTCCTGCAGGTAGGTGAACGTGCGGGGCTCGAGCGCATCGGCAGGCACGAGGCGGAGATTGTCGCGGGGGTGGGCCGCGAGCCAGGCTTGGGCGTCCGCCTCCGTGTCGGCAAGGTGGACGAGGGTGGGCATGCCGAGGTCGTCGTGAAGCAGGGCGACCTGGCCGGGGCGCGGCTTGTCGAGAATGGCGAACGAGAGCGGGGAGGTCACCGCAAACACGCGATACGCCTTGACGACGGTCACATCGGCGGTGCCGAAGTCACCGACATGGAGGGTGAACGAGGCGGGCAGGGCCTGCCGCTGCGGAACCTTCCGCACCAGGCGCCCGCTGCCGTTGCTGGACCGCCAGGCGGCGTGCTTGCGGCGGTGGCGCTGCGGCGGCCCCGCGGCACCGTCGGAGAAGCCGATGAGCGCGCCGAGCGGGCACTCGTCATAGAGCTGCTGCGCGGAGAGCGGCGGATGGGACATGGGGAGACCTCCTTGAGGATGCGACCGCGAGGCAGGGAGCCTCTCTCCTCCGGCTCTGCCGTCACCGGGCCCTGCCCGATCTCTCGCTCTCCGCGCTTCACGGCGAGCAACTGCGCGGCACCTACCGACTAGCGGCGTCCGATGGTTGGGATTCACGGCCTTTGCTCAAGCTCGCAGCCACTGGTGGCCGCTCGCAAGGCTACTGACCGTCTCGGCGATCAGATGACCCAAGCTCGGCACGCTCGCGAGAAAGCGCGTGTACTCCGAGGCTTTCCGGACGGGAGACCAGATGACGACGCCGCTAGTCGGGA
>JBIOWI010000162.1:0-17368 GCA_044868325.1 Hyphomicrobiaceae bacterium | reverse complement strand
GCACCTCGGCATGAAGCGTGATCGCTGAGGGCGTCGTCTGGAGCATGCGGTCGAGGAGGCCGCTGGGTGCCGGCGTAACTACCCGCAGAGTCAGCTCGACCTTGGACTTGGGTCCGAGGAAGGGCTGCTCTTTGTACTCCCGTGTGTAGAACAGGACAGTGCCAGTGTAGGCGCCGCGCCCCGACACTGAGAGGGGCGCGAAGGGTTGCTTCGGGCGGCGCTTCTTATTGGTCACGTCGTCGCTCGAGCCGAAGTATTGCGCATCGGCCGTGTAGGTGCCGACGAAGCGCTCTGTGGTGCCGTTGGCCGTCGTCACGTCCAGTTGCAGGGCGACCACGGCGTCGTCGCGAGCCCCGCTGTTCTGGATGGTCAGCGGTACCACGACGACCTCGTAGCCGCCCCAGGGGTCGCGCGTGTAGTAGATGTTGTCGGTGACATAGACCTTGAGGTCCGGCCGTTTGAGCGTCGATTCCCACAAGCTCACGACGGAGGCCAGCAGTGCGGCCCCCGACACCGCAATGCTGAGCCAACGGGTCCCGCCGCGGAACGCCGTCTTCCTCCCAATGTCGTCCGAGCCTCCGGCAGTGCCGATGGAATCGCGCAAGCCCATGGTTCCCCCCTCGCCCAAGCCGTAGGCCGTCATTGAGCGGTTGAGTATGGCAATCTCGCGACAACCGACCGCCTGCACCGCTATTCCCTGACTCCGCGCAGCCGTCGGGCTGCACGCGAAGCTCGCTCGGTAGGACTCAGGAGCATTGCCGTACTGCCCGCTAGCGAGTGCACACCCTAGTCGATCACGATCACGTCGGGGGGCACGGGGTCGGCGTACAGCCGCTCGACGAGGGCGGACCGCTTTGCCAGGACGGAGCGCTGGTTGAGGTAGCCCTTGTCGGTGATCTCGTTGGCATCGATGGAGGGCGGCTCGGTCAGCAGGAGGCAGCGGGCGATGCGCATGGTGGCGCTGCCGCCGCCCTGGGCGTTGTGGCGCTTCATACCCTCCACCAGGGCCGACCGCACCGCCGGCTGGCTCACCAGGTCCGGCAGGCTCGCCTCGGCGCCCAGCTCGGGGCACAGGCTGCGCAGGCCGGCGAGGCTGGGGAAGACGAGGAGGCCGATCTCGTCGCGGTCGTGGCCCGTCACCACCGCGTCCTCGATCGCCGGCGCGCCGGCCGCGATCGCCGCCGTGCGCAGCATGCCGACATTGACCCAGGTGCCCGTCAGCAGCTTGAAGTTCTCCGCCACGCGGCCGTCGAACATCAGGCCGGCGGCCGGATTGGCGGGGTCGGCGAGGCGCACCGCGTCGCCGGTCTTGAGCCAGCCCTCCGCGTCGAACAGCTGCGTGGTCAGCTCCGGGGCCTTGAAGTAGCCGGGCGTCACGTTGGGTCCCTTGACGCGGATCTCCAGCTTGTCGGCGTCCGGCGCCAGCTTCACGGCCATGCCGGGCCCCGGCACGCCGATGTTGCCCGGCCGGTCGATGGGAAAGTGCACGACCGTGACCGACGGCGCCGTCTCGGTCATGCCCCAGGACGAGACGAACGGCACCTTGCGCCCCAGCACCTTGAGGCCGAGCGCCTCCAGCCGGTCCCACAGGCTCCTGGGCAGGGCGGCGGCGGCGTAGAACAGGAGGTCGAGGCGCGCGAAGAAACGCTCCTGCAGCTCCCTGTCCGTCTCCAGACGATCGAGCAGGAGCGCGTAGCCGCGCGGCACGTTGAGATAGATGGTGGGCGAGACCTCCTTGAGGTTCGCCACGGTGCGGTCGATCAGCGCCGGCACCGGCTTGCCCTCGTCGATGTAGAGCGTGCCGCCGTTGCGCAGCACCACGTTGGTGTTGAAATTGCCGCCGAAGGTGTGGCTCCAGGGCAGCCAGTCCACCAGCACCGGCGGGCGATCGTCGAGGAACCTCCAGGCGGCCGCGATCATCTCCTGGTTGGAGCACAGCATGCGCTGGGTGTTGATCACGCCCTTGGGCTGGCCGGTGGAGCCGGAGGTGAACAGGATCTTGGCCACAGTGTCCGGCCCGACCCTGGCGAAGGCGGCATCGACCGCAGGCGTGGGGCGCACCTCGGTGAGCGAAGAGAACGGCGTCACCCTGGTGGCGCCTGGAACGCTACCAGCGCCGTCGCCGAGGCTGCCGCGGCTCGCCACGATCTCGGCTGCCACCCCGATGGCCTGCAGCGCCTTGGCGTAGCGGTCGGCCTCGTCGAGATAGATCAGGCCCGGCTCAACCAGCCCGAGGATGTAGCGCAGCTTGCCGAAGTCCTGGCTGAGCCTGGCATAGGCGGTCGAGACGGGCACCACGGGCACACCCACGTGCATGGCGCCCAGGGCCATCAGGGCGTGGTCGATGCCGTTCTCGGCCAGGATCAGGACGGGCCGCTCCGACCCGAGCCGGCGGTCGAGAAGCGACTGGGCGATGGCGTTGGCGGCCCTGGCCGCCTCGGCGTAGGTGATGCGGCGCCAGGCGCCCGCGGGATCGCGCTCGGCCAGGAAGACGCGGCTCTTGTCGGCGGCAGCCCGGCGCTCCAGCAGCGCCCCCAGCGAGCGCGGCACCGGCCCCAGCGCGCGCTTCGAACGGAGCACTACGGTACCGTCGAGCCGGCGCTCGTGCGCGATCTCCGGCGTGGCGAACAGCCCGCCCGCCTCAGCGGAGCGTGCCGTATCCGAGCTTCCCATGTACGCCTCTCCCGCAGTGCCGTGGTGCGTCGCGGCCCCCAGTGCTCAATCCTGGCACGCGATCCTGGCCGGCACTTAAGCAAAGGCCCTGGGCCCTGGCAACGCGCCCGTCCCCCCCGGCCGCGGGCGGGCGGCGTGCGCTCTCGCCTGGGGATCGCGCGCCCCTGTTGCCGCCGTGTGACCCTGGCGCCCGGGAGAATCGCGTAGCTCTCGGGCGGTCATTCACAGCTGTGTCTCGCGTAGGTCGTAGGGGAACCGACGATGAAGCACGCTCTCCTGGTGGCGCTGATCCTGCTGGCCGGCTGCGCCGCCGAGTACGAACGCACCGAGGGGCGCAATGTCGCCTACGGCACCGCCACCGATCTGGGGCCGCCGGCGGCGCCGGTGCGCGGGACGCCGCCGGGCACCCCGCCTATTTCCACAAGTACGCTGCCGCCGGTCGAGCCCAAGCTCGAGCAAAAGCTTGAGCCCAGGGCGGCCCTCGAGCGGGCGCTGCGCAACGAGCGCCTCATCTACGCCCAGGGGCTGGAGCGCATCCTGGTCGGCAACGGCATGGCCGCGAGCGTGCGCGTGCACGAGGACGGCCAGGCCGGCCCGGTGCCGGCGCTGATGTTCTTCGGCCACTTCGCGCAGTCGTTCGTGCGCCGCGCGGTGACCGACGGCGCGGTCCTGGAGCGGGCGCGCACCCTGGGCTTCCGGTCTGTGGAGTTCATCGACAGGGGGCCGGGCGGCAACTTCCTGTTCGAGCTGTCTCGGACCGGCCCTCTCCCGAGGTGCGCGGCGCACAACCGGCTGTGTCTCTGACGGAGGGTGCGTTATAGCGAAGCGCGTAACGCACCGCGGGCCGGTGTCAGCCGATCACCGGCTGGCGCCGACCCTCTATGACGAAGCGGCGGCGCGCCGCACGGTCCCCTCCCCCCTTGTGGGGGAGGGACAGGGTGGGGGGAAACCCCAACCTCAGAGTGTCGGGGTTCCCCCCACCCCTAACCCCTCCCCACAAGGGGGAGGGGAATCTGCGCGGTGCTTGCTCGCAGTCCAAGTTTCGTGTCAGACCCTCTGAGTCTGACACCATTGCGCAATAGTGTTGACAGGCGCTCAATCTCACAACGGCGTTGGAGCTACGGTCTCTGACCCGGAGGGTCAGACACCGGCCTACGGCACTACCCGCTCCATCCCGGCGGCCTCGATGGCGGGCGTGGTGTCGGCGGCCATGAGCAGGGCGATCAGGGCCTTGGCGGCGTCGGCGTTCTTGGATGCGGCGGCCACGCCGGCCGTATACACCGTGTAGTGCTGCATGTCCCGGGGCAGCAGGCCGGCGATCTCGACGCCGGGGACGCCGACGATGTTGGCGAGCGTGATCACGGCCATCTCCACCTCGCCCTTGGCCACCGGGGCCACGGCCTCGCCGCTCGGCAGCGGTCGGAGCTTCGGCGTCACCTCGGCGGCGATCCCGAATTTGTCGAGCAGGCCCGTGAAGTACTTGCCGCTGGCGCCCTCGCCCGAATAGGAGATGGACTTGGCCGCCAGCAGGGTGCGCTTGAGGGCCTCGCCCGTGCTCGTGTCGGGCTTGGGCGCGTCGGCCTTGACGGCCACGCCGACGGCGGACCGGGCGATGTCGGTGCGGGTGTCGGCCAGGACCTTGCCGTCCTTGATCAGGGCGTCCAGCGAGGCCGGCACCAGGATGGCGAGGTCGAACGGCTCGCCAGCATCGATGCGGCGCTTCAGCGGGGCCGAGGTGTCGAGCTTGAGCGTGAGCTTGTGCCCCGACGCCCGCTCGAACTGCGGACCGAGCTTCTCCAGGGCCTGCCTCAGCGACGCCGTGGCGAAAACCGCAATCTCGGCGGCTTGCGCGGTGTTTGCCTGCCCCATCAGCACCGCCGCTCCGACGGTTGCTGCCGCTGCGATCGAGCCGATGCCCATAGTGCTCCTCCCTTTCTCCGCCGTCCTGCGGCGCCATTCGTCCGCACATTCAGCCCGTTCGCGGGGCGTGCCGCAACGCCGTCGCCAGTTTAGCGCACCGCGCAGCCGGCATGCAGGATATCAGAGACCTCAACTATCTTTACACGCACATCCAGCCGTCTTCCAGAGCGCCCTCGGCAGGCGGCAGGGACGGACCGGCGAGTTATCCACATCCTAGCAGCCGGGATCGCTCCGGGAACCACGCTTCGGCCATGGGGCGGTGGCACAGTGGACGCTCCGTCGGCAGCGGGGTGTGCGGATCCGGGCCGCTGAACCCACGGCGCTCTTCGGCGGGCGGCGCTAGCCGCCGCCCGCCGGCCGCGCGTGCCTCTGGCGCGCGGGTAGCAGCGCCGGCTGACCCGAGGAGCTCAGAGTGCGCACGTTCTATCAGGCGCTCGGCCTTCCCCCCAGCGCGGACGAGCGGCAGATCAAGGACGCCTACCGCGCCCTCGCCCGGCGCCTGCATCCCGACCTCAATGCCGGCGACCCTGCCGGCGCCGGGCGGATGGCCGAGGTCAACGCAGCCTATGCGACACTGGCCAACTCCGAGGCGCGCAGGGCCTACGACCGCGACCTGGCGCGGCGGCGCGCCGAGCTGCGTCGGCGCCTCCTCACCATGGCTGCCAGCGGCGCAGTGAGCTTCGCACTGACCACGGTGGTGGTGGCAGCCCTGGTCCTCCGCGATGCGCCCCCGCAGCCCCCCGCCAGGGCGGGGGCGGCGGGGGCCGCGGGTGCCGGCGACACTGCCGCCGCCCTCGCCCAGAGCCGCATGCCCGGCCCCATACCTGGCGCCCCACCGGCCGACGACGGCGCGAGCCTCGGCGGAGCGCGGGAGCCCGTGCGCGCCACGGTCTGGCGGACCTACCGCGACCCGCGCTTCGACTTCGCACTCCGCTACCCCGCGGGCCTGTTCGCCTTCGACGCCGCGCGCAGCGACGCCCACGTGACCGCGTTCGTGTCCCGCGACGGCCAGGCGGTGCTGCGTATCGTCGCCGCCGAGAACACCGCCGGCATCACGCCCCGCAGCTACCGCAGCATGCTGGTGCAGGACCGCTACGCCGGCGCCGCGTTCAAGCAGGCGCCGCAGCACGAGCGCTGGTTCGCGCTCGCCGGCACGCTGGGCGAGGAGGTGTTCCTGGAGCGCGTCACCTTCTCGTGCGACGGCAAGTCCATGCACGGCTGGCAGATGCGCTATCCGGCGAGCCAGCGCGCCACCTACGACGAGCCCGCCGGCCTCATCCTGCGCAACCACCCCCACGGCAACGGCCCCGGGCCCGGCTGCGACGAGGCGAGGGGCAAGCGGAAGGCGCGGCGGAGGTAGGGCGGACACCGTGCGACAGGCGGCCCGTGGGCAGCGTCGAGGCATTGCACAAAGCGAGCGATGGCGCCACGGTGTCAGACCCAGAGGGTCTACACCTATAGGCACGGAGACACGCAATGCAGAGACTGCTCACGATAGTCGCGCTGGCCGTCGGCGGGGTCGCCGCGCCGGCGCTCGCCCATACCGGGATGGGCCCGGCGCACAACTTGGCGCAGGATCTGGGGCACGGCTTCCTGCACCCGCTGGGCGGGCTCGACCATATCCTGGCGATGGTGGCCGTGGGTCTCTACGCGGCCCAGCTCGGCGGGCGCTCGCTGTGGCTGCTGCCTGCCGCGTTCGTGGGCACCATGATCGTGGGCGGGCTCCTCGGCTATGCCGGCGTGCCAGTGCCGATGGTCGAGCAGGCGATCGGCCTGTCGGTGGTGGCCATGGGCATCGCCATCGCCGCCGGCCTGCGCCTGCCGGCCGTGGCCGCTACCATCCTGGTCGGAGCGTTCGCGCTGGCGCACGGGCACGCGCACGGCAGCGAGGGGGCCGAGCTTGGCTCGTTCCTGTCCTACGCCGCCGGGTTCGTCGCTGCCACCGCCCTCCTGCACGCGGCGGGCATCGCGCTGGGGCTCGCCCTGGACCGGATGGGGGCGCTTCCCGCGAGGGTTGTCATGCGCACGGCGGGCGCGGCCGGCGCGCTGGCGGGCATCGGCATCCTCGCCGGCTGAGGCCTCCGCGTCCGGCCAGCGTGGGGCCAGCGTGGGGCCAGCGTGGCGCCGCCTCGGCTCAGCCACGCGCCACGTTGGCCGTCCGCACCGGCACGCCGAACCTGCGGTGGCACACGTCCGCCAGCGCGGCGATCCCATCGCGAATCGCCTGGTGCGAGGGGTTGGCGAAGCACAGCCGCATGCGGCTCTTGCCGTAGGCCCGGTCGGTGGCCCATTCGGACCCCGGGTTGATGGCGATGCCCTCGGCGAGGGCCGCCTGCGCCAGCTCCTGGGTATCGACACTGTCGGGCAGCTTGACCCAGAGATAAATGCCGCCCCGCGGATCGTCGAACTCGGCGGCGGTGCCGAACTGCTCGGCCAGCACCTCCATCAGCGTCACCAGCTTGGCGCGCAGGCCGGTCCGCAGCCGCGGGACATGCGCCGCGAAGTGGGCCGGGCAGAACTCGCCCAGCACCATCTGCTCCAGGGCGCCCGAGCCGGCGTCGGTCTTGAGCGGCAGGATGCGGGAGAGGATATCCCAGCGCGCCACGACGTAGCCGACCCGCAGCGCCGGGGCCACCGACTTGGAGAACGAGCCGATGTGGATCGCGCCCTCGCCCTGCGCCATGGCGAAGAGGGCGGGCGGCCGGTCGCCGGTCCAGACCAGGTCGGAGTAGCATTCGTCCTCGAAGATCGGCACGCCGTGCTGCCGCGACAGTGCCAGCAGCTCGGCGCGCCTCGCCTCGCCCATAACGGCGCCTGTAGGGTTCTGCACGGTCGGGATGGTGTAGATGTACTTCGGCCGGATGCCGCGGCGCTGCAGATCGCGCAGCGCATCGGCGAGCGCATCCATGCGCATGCCCTCCGCGTCGAGGGGAATGCCCACGGCGTGGACCCCGAGGCGCGCCAGCCGCGACAGCGATCCGCCGTAGCTCGCCTGCTCGATCAGCACGGTGTCGCCGCGGGCGAGGAGGAGCGCGTTGACGAGGTCGATGGCCTGCAGCGAGCCCGAGGCGACCAGGATCTCCTCGGGCGTGCAGGCGATGCCGGCGTGCGCATGGAGCTTGCGCGCCAGGAACGCGCGCAGCGGCCTGTAGCCGAGCGGACCGCTCTCCAGCCCGTAGGTGGCGAGCGTGCGCCCCTCGCGCTGGAGCACCGCGTTGGCGGCCGCAACCAGCGCCTCCAGCGGCAGATGCTCGGGGTCGTTGTGGCCGCCGACGAAGTTGTACCTGGGGAAGCCGGTCCACCTCGCTGCCGGCGGCGGGAGATTCGGCGCCAGCAGCGCGGCGAGATCGAAGGCGGCTCCCGCCATCACGCGGCGGCTTTCTTGCGGTTGGCCTCCAGCCGCGCATCCACCAGCGCCACCGTGGCGTCGACGACGGGGTGGCTCAGACCCTTCTGCCGGGCGATCAGCTGCACCAGCTTGTCGGCGCGCTCGATGAAGGGCGCTCCGTTCTGCAGGGCGCGCGCCGCGGAGGCGGGGCGCACGAGGCTCTGGGCGGCGGCGGCGTACTTCTCGAACGGCACCAGGTCGCCCGGGGCGGCGCCGAGCCTGACGCACAGGTCGTTGACGAACTCGTAGACCGAGCGCGAGGTCGCCAGGTCGCTGTGCACCGCCTCCTGCGCCGTGCGCATGCCGTCCTCGGTGACGCAGCGGTAGTTGCCGGCCAGCAGCATCGCCCATTTGGCGAGCGGCACGAAGATCGAGTCGTGCACCTTGAGCTTCACCGGCAGCTCGATCCGGCCCTCGGGCGTGTCGAGGCGGGCCGCCTCGACGTCCTTCTCCAGTTGGCGGAGGATCGCCGTCGATTCGTCGTCGTCGAACCGCGCCACCTTGAAGTTGGTTGGTAGCGTGACCATCAGTACGTTGACCTTCTCCTCCGGCGGCCGGATCGCCTGCGGATCTGGGCTGTTGAGCGTCACGGTCCTGGGATCGAACGGGTCCCACACGGTGGCATCGGCGTAGGCCGGCCGCAGCGCCTCGTGGTCGAGGCCCGGGATGCGCTTGACGTAGGGCAGCGGCGGCATGTTCATGATCGACATGCAGGGAACGCGCGACCTGGCCACGGCGTCCAGCAGCTCCCGCACCCCCGGCGAGCGGTACTGCGGTTCCTGCATGCACAGGCCGACGAGGTCGTAGTCCGCCGGGTCGACGCCGGCGGCCCCGCCCGCCGTCACCTTGCCGGGCAGCCGGCGCGAGTCGAGCGTCACGGGCTCGGCGCGGCCCTTGACCGGCAGGCGCACGCGGAAGCCCTCGGCGTTGATCAGCTCCGTCTCGGGCGGCAGGCAGACCAGATGGATGGAATGGCCGCCGAACAGCAGCTTGGAGGCGAGCAGCGACCCGTAGGACGCGCCCATCAGCAGGATGTTGTACGCCATGGCCCGAACGTCCTCCCTCGTTGGTGAAGGGGTGAAACTGCCACCCGGTCGTTGTCGTGAATGCGGCCGATGCTACGCCCAGGGGATGGCCCCAGGCAATCGCCGCGTCGGCATCGCAGGCTGGCGCCCGGATCGGACCATGATCGGACCATGATCAGACCACGATCGGGCCTCGCCCCAGCTTGACCCTCGTCAACGCCGCTCCCACAGTAGCAGTGCTCCCATAGCCGAGGAGCCTGGGAGCCGAGGTTCGTTCCAGCGCGGAAAGGGCCGTTTTCATGACCCCAGTCGAGACCCCAGTCGGGACCCAAGTCGGGACCCCAATCGAGGTACATTTTCACGGCATCGAAAAGAGCGACGCGATCGAGGAGCGGGTGCGCGAGAAGGTCGCCAAGCTGCAGAGGCATTTCGAGCGCATGACGAGCTGCCGGGTCGGCATCGAGGTGCCGCAGCGCAGCACCCCGCAGAAGCCCAAGGTCTACCAGATCAAGATCGAGATCGGCATGCCGCGCCGCAGCCCCGTCGTGGTCACCCACGAGCGCGTCGGCAGCCGCGCCAACGAGGAGCTGGGCCTCGCCATCCGCGACGCCTTCGAGGCCGCCACCCGCAAGGTCGACAGCCTGGCCGCCAAGATCGGCCGGCGCAGCAAGCTCGACCGCGGCCGCCGCAAGCCCCGGCCTGACGAGCAGGGCGCCTGAGCTGTGGGCTGCGCCAGCGGGCACCGGGGCGTGGTCGTGCCCCGCTATCGCGTCGAGGCCCTGTCCAGGGCGTGCACGCAATAGCTCGCTACGGAGGCCCTTCCGCTTGACCGGAGACGCCGCCCCAACGGCACGTCTGTGCCGCAGGAGCTCGGTTCTTGCGGCAGGTTCGCTCGGAAACCTGGCGAGCCGGCAATGGGAAGGTTGAGCCGAAGCGATCGTGCTCAACCTATTCGCTCGCCCTGTTGCTACGCTGGCCCTCTTGCCGCAGAAGCCTCTCCTCAGCCGGCGTCAGGGTGCGCGGCTGAACCCTGATCGTGACCTTATTGAGCTTGCCCGTGAAACGGTACGGCACCTTGTAGTCCTTGTCGTCCACCGGGGTGCCGGTGTCGGCGCCGATGTCGAAAGACTCGTCCCACTGCAGGATGAGCGGGATGGTGCGCTCCATGGTCTGGGTGGCCACCACGCGGCCGTCGACCTTGAGCGCGCCCGTCCCGCCGCGACCGATGCCGCTCGTGTTGTTGAAGGCCAGGGTGCCAAAACCGAGCCCATCGTACTTGAAGTCGAACTCCAGAGTGTGTCTGCCCGGCGGCAGCGCCTCCGCGCCCTCCCAGCGCACCCGCTTCAGGTCGAGCAGGTTCCAGACGTACACCGGCTTGCCCTTCAGAACGTAGAAGCCCCAGCCGCCGAACCGGCCGCCTTGAGTGGCAATCATGCCGTCGCCGGGTTGCTGCGGTACCCCGAGCCCGAGTGCGCGAGCCTCTGGAATCTCCACCTCCGCCGTGATGGTGTAGGAGGTGTTGAGGAGCTGCGGCGCATCGCCCATGGGGATGCCGGTCAGCTCGCCGGAATAGGTGAAGACGTTCCTGCCGGCCGTCACGCTGGGCCGCGGGGTCACCAGGCGTGTTGCGACGGAATTGTCGAGGGGGAAGACCTGGTACTTCGCTGCCTCCACCATGAACAGCTCCTGCATTTGCCTGAGCTTGTCCGGATTGGCAGCGGCCAGGTCGTTGTCCTGCGTCCAGTCCTTGGTCAGGTCGTAGAGCTCCCATTGGTAGCCGTTCATGACGTCCGTGGGAGGTGTGGCGGTCAGGATCCACGGGGGGCCTATCGGACGTGTATTGGCGTACCAGCCGTCGTGATAGATGCCGCGGTTGCCGAACATCTCGAAATACTGGGTCCGGTGCGTTGACGGTGCGTTAGCGTTGGCCCTGTCCCAGGTGTAGGCCATGCTCACGCCCTCGATCGGCTTCTGGGCGATGCCGTCGATCATCGCCGGTTGCGGGATGCCGGTCGCTTCCAGGATCGTCGGCACGATGTCGATGACGTGGTGGAACTGGTGGCGGACGCCGCCGGCGTCCTTGATGCGGGCCGGCCAGGCGATCGCCAGGCCCTGCCGGGTGCCGCCGAAGTGCGACGCCACCTGCTTGGTCCACTTGAACGGCGTATCGAAGGCCCAGGTCCAGCCCACCGCCATGTGGCCGTAGGTCCGGTCCGAGCCCCACACGTCGTAGAAATACTTCAGCTGGTCGGCGACCGGCACCTGGACGCCGTTGAACGCGGCAACCTCGTTGGGTGTGCCGTTGGGCGAGCCCTCTGGGCTCGAGCCGTTGTCGCCGGCGACGTAGACGATCAGCGTGTTGTCGAGCTTGCCGATGTCCTCCACCGCCTGGATCACGCGGCCGACCTCGTGGTCGGTGTAGGCGAGATAGGCGGCATATACGTCGGCCTGGCGGATGAACAGCTTCTTCTCGTCTGGCGTTAGCGTATCCCACTTCTTTAGCTCGTCGGGCCATGCCGTGAGCTTGGCGTGCGGCGGGATAACGCCGAGCTTCTTCTGGTTGGCGAAGATGGTCTCGCGCAGCTCGTTCCAGCCCTTGTCGAACAGGTGCATGTCGCTGATCTTCTTGATCCACTCCGGCGTCGGATGGTGCGGCGCGTGGGTGCCGCCCGGCACGTAGTGGACGAAGAACGGCTTCTCGGGATCGACCGCGTGCAGCATCTTCAGATGCGCGATGGCGTCGTCCGCCATGGCCGTGGTCAGGTTCCAGCCCGGATTGTCAACGTAGGGGTAGATCGCCGTAGTGTTGCGGAACAGGTTCGGCTCCCACTGGCTGGTGTCGCCGCCGACGAAGCCGTAGAAGTAGTCGAAGCCCATCCCGATCGGCCACTGATCGAACGGCCCGACTTGACTCGCCTGGAAGGCCGGCGTGTTGTGGTCCTTGCCGAACCAGGAGGTGGCGTAGCCACTGTCCTTCAGGATGCGGCCGATGGTCGCCGAGTCTTTGGCGATGATACTGTCGTAGCCAGGGAAGCCCGTTGCCGCCTCCGAGATCACGCCGAAGCCCACGGCGTGATGGTTGCGCCCGGTGATCAGGGCGGCGCGCGTCGGCGAGCACAGTGCCGTCGAATGGAACTGTGTGTAGCGCAGGCCGGCGTTGGCGACGCGGTCGAGCGCCGGCGTCGGGATCACGCCGCCGAACGTGCTGTGCGCAGCGAAGCCGGCGTCGTCCAGCATGATCAGCAGCACGTTGGGCGCGCCCTTCGGCGGCACGACCCGCGCGGGCCAGTATGGCTTGGACTGGGCGGCGTTGAGATCGATCTGACCTTCGAATTTCTGCGGCGGATTGGGTAGGTATTTTCCGTCGATGGTGGTCGTGGCGTCAGGCGAGCCGGGAACGCCGGTTCTTTGCTGCGCGACTGTCGATCCTGTGGCTGCGACGCTTGCAGCTACGCCTACGCCGAACTGGCGGCGCGTTACGCCTTTGCCCACCATGACCGATCTCCCGACTCCCACGATTGAACGCGGCTGCGCCGCAGCGTGGTCACGTCATAGCGATGCCGGTATCGGGCTCAATACGTAGTTCGCAGGATGCATATCCTGAGAGCCACGCCCACGGGCAGGCGCCGCTCAGCCCGGTCATGTTGGACGTTTTCCTTCGTGGCGGGGCTACGGTGTCTGCAATTGGCACGACTCTGCCATAGCACGTCGGTCTTTCGGCAGGTTCGCTCCGAAGGCTGCCGAGCCGGCACGGTTACCCCTCGCGAGGCTATGCGTCCTTGCTTGGGCTGGGGACCTTCGGGAGGCAAGACGGCACTTGAGCGGCATCCGCCTTGGCGCCTGCGGCCGAACGGGCTCAGCTGCGCGGCGCCGCCTTGGCGGCGGAGGGGCGCGGCGGAGGGCCGGGCGGCTCGACGGGCAATTCCGCATCGGCCCTGGGCCAGGCGAAGTCGTCCGAGCGGCCGGGGCGCGGGGGCAGGCGCTCGCCCTTGAACCAGACCTGGTAGTAGGGCTGGCCGGGCATGGCCTTGCGCGGCACGCCGGGGCCGGCCACGGGCGTCACGGAGCTCAGCACCACCAGCCCGCCGCCCACGTCGTCGGCCAGCGCGTCGCCCATCTGCGAGGGCCGGTCGCCGGTGTCGCGGCGCGTGATGAGCTGCAGCACCGCCGCCGGAATGGCGGGGCGCGGCAGCTCCAGGGTCGTCGTCTCCTCGCGCCCGCCCGCGCCGGCCGTCCGCAGCGAGATGCGGCCGTGGTCGGCCCTCGACTCGGCGGGTCCGTCGGCTGGCGAGGCCGCCGGGCTTGGACCTGCGCCTGGACCTGCGCCAAGACCTGCGCCTGTGGACGCGACCGCCTTGGGCGCAGCCTTGCCGGCCTCCTTGGCCGTCGCCTCCTTCGTCGGCGCAAGGCTGCCGCGCCAGCTCGTGTCGGGGCTGGAGCGCGGGCGCAGGGCGGCGATGCGCTTCTGCTCCGCCTCGGCGCCGGCCAGCGGGATGGAGCGCTCGCTGCGCGCCTGGGTCAGGTCGCGCTTGATCTCGCGCTCCACGAAATGCGCGAGCTTGCGATAGCCCACCCAGGTGAACAGCACGCCCTCGGGATCGCGCACGATGCGCTGCTTGCCCGCGATGTCCGGCCCGTAGGGGGTGTAGTTGCCGGCATCGTCGGAGAAGTGCGCGGTGATGTCGATGTACTTGATGCCGTTGAGATAGGCCTTCTCGCGCACCACGTCGTTGGCCGCCTGCGCCGGCTCGTTGACGGCCGGGTGCCGCATGATCGGCAGGCCCACCCAGTAGATCGCCGTGCCCCGCCGCTTCAGCATCTTGACGAGGCGGTCCATGCGCCGGCCGTACTCGGCGCGCCACGGCTGCGAGCCGGGAGGAATGAGCTCGCGCGGCGAGAGGCGCATTTGCCACCGGTCGTTGTAGCCCACCATGATCACGGCCACGTGCACCGTGTCCTTGCTGGCCTCCTCGGCCTTCATCTCGTCCTCGAACTCGGGCCGGGTCATGCCGGCCAGCGGCCGGCGCTTGCGCTGCAGCTGCACGCGCGCGTCGTCGGCCAGGGCATCCACCAGACCGCCGAGCAGGCCTTCCGCGAACGCATCGCCGTAGACCTGCACGCGATAGGTATCGCCCGCCGGGAACGGGGTGACGTAGCTGGTGCCGGGGAACTGCTCCTGCGCCGAGGCAGCCGCCAGCGGCGCGAGAAGGATCGCCCAGAGAGCCGCGAGCTTGGCAAGGCAGGCGCGCATCGCCCAGTCCTCTGCTGCTACAACGCGATCAGCCAAGCCTCCGTGCCTGGCCCCTCTTCCCGGTCGAGCCACTGTCGGCACGACACCATGCGGCACACTCTCCGGCACCGCAAGACCGGAGGCCTACTTAGCCCCTACCGCGCCGGCCCCTAGCGAGCTCTTAACGCCCGGTCGGGCCGCCTTCTCGGCTGTCGCGGCGCCGCGCAGGTGGCCGAGCAGGGCCTCGGACGGCCAGCAGTCCACCTTGAGCCGGCTGGCGTGCTGGTAGTCGCCGATCAGCGCCCGGGTGTTCATGCCGGCCTTGCCGTCCACCTTGGCTATGGCATAGCCGCGGGCCTGCAGCCGCTCCTGGATCTCCTCGATCCCGCGCGAGGACAGCTGGCGCACCTCGCCCCAGGGCGCCTCGAAGGTGCCAGCCCCGCCGATCCGGTCGGCCAGGTCGCCCACGAACAGGGCGTAGAGGTCCGACATGTTGTAGCGCTTGATCGTCATGAAGTTCTCCAGCGCCAGGAACGCCGGCCCGTGCGCGCCGCCGGGTGCCAGGATGAACGCCTGGGCGTCCAGCACGTTGTCCGGGAACGGCCGCCCCCGCGTGCGCGCCACCCCAAGCTTCGCCCACTCCCGCACGGTGCGGGCGTGCGGCGGCCCTTCCAGCCGGCAGGAGGCGCCCGCAGGCAGGCGCACCTCGAAGCCCCACGGCTGTCCCGGCACCCAGCCCTTGGCGCGCAGCTGGTTGGCGGCAGAGGCCAGCGCGTCCGGCACCGAGCCCCAGATGTCCTTGCGGCCGTCGCCATCGAGGTCGTAGGCCAGCGTGTAGTATTCCGACGGCATGAACTGCGTCAGCCCCATCGCCCCGGCCCAGGAGGCATTCATGTTCTCCCGCGTGCGCACGCCGTCCTGCATGAGCTTGAGCGCATGGATCAGCTCGGAGCGGAACAGGTCCTTGCGCCGGCCCAGCCAGGCCTGCGTGGCCAGCGCCCGGATCGCGTAGTGCGGCGAGCGGTGCGAGCCGAAGGCCGATTCGCGGCCCCAGATGGCCAGCACCACCTCGCCGGGCACGCCGATCTCGCGCTCGATCTTCTCCAGCGTGGCGGCATGCTTGCCGCGCAGCGCCTTGCCCTGCGCGGCCAGATTGGTCAGGTATCCGACATTCAGGTACTCGGCCGGCGTCCGCGTGAACTCCGCCTGGCCCTTCGTCTCGCTTTGCGTCTTGCCCGGCAGGATGAGGTCGGGCAGCGAGAGGTCCGCCTCCACCCCCTGGAACGCCGCATCGAAAGTAGCGCGCGACACACCCTGGGCCTCGGCCTCCGGCCACAGCGTCTCCACGAACTGGCGGAACCCGCTTGCGGTCTGCGCCATTGTTCCGGGAGCGTGAGCGAGGAACGGGAGGCCCATGGCCAAACCCAGGCAGACTGCCAGCGGCGCCAAGCGCCGGATGCGCGATTTCGGCTGGATCACTGTCCCCCTCTTGCGGCCGACTGCCGCTGTGGCAGGTTAGCTGATTCTAAGCCAAATTCTGGCTCTTGCCCTGCGATTATGCAGGCTGAACCATAGTGTGACCGAATTTGCAAGAAAGGACGCCGTTCGCAGATGGCTAACCGCATCCGCAAGGCCGTTTTCCCCGTCGCAGGGCTCGGCACGCGCTTCCTGCCCGCCACCAAGGCGATGCCGAAGGAGATGCTCACCGTGGTGGACCGCCCGGTGATCCAGCACGTGGTGGACGAGGCACGCGCCGGCGGCATCGAGCACTTCATCTTCGTCACCGGCCGCAACAAGGGCGTGATCGAGGACCACTTCGACAGCCAGTTCGAGCTGGAGCGCACGCTGGCGGAGCGCAAGAAGACTGCGGAGCTGGAGGCCCTCCAGCGCGACCTGCCAAAGCCGGGCCAGACCAGCTTCACGCGCCAGCAGGCGCCGCTCGGCCTCGGCCATGCCGTGTGGTGCGCGCGCGAGATCGTCGGCACCGAGCCGTTCGCCCTGCTCCTCCCCGACGTGCTGCATTACGCCGAAGGCTCCTCGTGCATCGGCGACATGATCGCCGCCTACCAGAGGAGCCCCGGCAACTACATCGCCGTCGCGCCGGTGCCGGACGACCAGACGCACCAGTACGGCATCGTCGGCGTCGAGGACGCCGGGGCGCCGACCTCGCGCGTCACCGGCATGGTGGAGAAGCCGCCGAAGGGCACCGCGCCCTCCAACCTGCACATCTCCGGCCGCTACATCCTGGAGCCCGCGATCTTCGACATCCTGGGCGCGGGCGAGCGCGGCGCCGGCGGCGAGATCCAGATCACCGACGCCATGATCCGCCTCGCCACGACGCGCCCGTTCTACGCCTTCCGCTTCGACGGCACGATCTACGACTGCGGCTCCAAGATCGGCTTCCTCGCCGCCAACGTCGCCTACGCGCTGGCGCGCGCCGACCTGGCCCCGGCGCTGCGGGCGGAGATTAAGAAGCTGCTGTGAAAGGTGCGACTGCGCCATCGCTTAAAGCGGCAGACTCATTCGGGAAGAGGTCAAAACGGGCTCGAAGCCGGAGTCCGACACCAAGGCGGGGGCTATTGCCGCCGATTTCCAGTTTCCTGAGAGGTTCGCGGCTGACGCGTTAGCCTTACTGGATGCGCCATGCGTGCATCTCGGTGATAGGACCCGCCAGCTAGGCCGAATTTCACTCGCGTGGTCCCCGACAGGCGCTGAGCCCCCATATGCGGCTGTCATGAATTATGCATCCTCTTGTCGGATAGATATGAATTATACTACAAACAGTTTACCACTCAAACTAAGCTGAATGCTGAGAATGTCTTTGACATCGGCATATTTGATGCACTATAATGCACAATATTGCCGGTCAGCGGCGCCATAGTGCGTACAACGGCCTGCACCATGTTGCAGCCCAAACGGGCAAGCCGACGAAGAGCGGCGGATTAGGGGAGGAGGGGGCGTGATCGCAGGTCGGGTCTCCCGTGTGTTCAGTGATGTAGCCTGCGCTGCGTCGGGAAGACGGCCCTGCGCACTAGCGAGGCATCCAAGATCGCCGTGGGGCACGCGCGTTCTCGGCTCCGCCTGTGCTGAGCTTCTCCCCGGACCTGCGGTCGGCTCACTTTCCACAGAGGC
>JBIOWI010000161.1:0-13613 GCA_044868325.1 Hyphomicrobiaceae bacterium | reverse complement strand
GCAGAGCCCGAGTCGGCGTGCCCTGGGGTCAGACCCGCAGGGTCTGACCCCCTCCGAGGACCCATGCACCTCTCCGACCGGATCACCGGCGCGTTTCTCATCGCCCTGGGCGGCGTGGCGGCCTATGCGGGCTCGCGGCTGCCGCCGGTGCCGGGCCAGCAGATCGGCCCCAACGTGTTTCCCATGGTGATCGGCACCGGCCTTGCCATATGCGGCGTACTGATTGCCCTCGGGGTCGGGCGCCATTTCGAAGAAGAGGCGGAGGCTGATCTTGCCGCCCATTCCGCAGCCGAAGCCGCGACGCCTGCGCTGGCCGGGTCGTGGTGGCGCGGGTCGATGGCCCTGATCCCGCCGGCTCTGCTGGTGTTCTACGTCCTCGCCGTCGACCGGCTGGGCTTCCTCGTGACCGCCGCGGCCATCGTGCTTGTGACAGCCCTGGCGCTGGGAGCGCGGCTGCGCCTCGCGGTGCCTCTGGCCATCGCCGCGCCGCTCGTCGTGCACCTGCTGTTCGCCAAGCTGCTGCGTGTGCCTTTGCCCGTCGGGCTTATTCCCACCCCATGGTAGGCGCGGCATGAGCACGCTCCTCGACGCCTTCGCGCTGGTGTTTCAGCCCGACGTGCTGCTCGCCATCCTGCTCGCCTCCATCTACGGCCTGATCGTCGGCTCGCTGCCGGGCTTGTCCGCAACCATGGCCACGGCCCTGCTGGTGCCGGTGACGTTCTATCTCTCGCCCATCGCCGCTGTCGCAACCATCATCGCCGCCTCGGCCATGGCGATCTTCTCGGGCGACATCCCCGGCGCCCTGCTGCGCATTCCCGGCACTCCGGCCTCCGCCGCCTACACCGACGAGGCCTATGCCATGACGCGCAAGGGCCAGCCGGAGATGGCGCTGGGCATCGGCCTGTGGTTCAGCGCGCTGGGCGGCATCGCCGGCACCGTGTCGCTGATGGCCCTGGCGCCGCCGCTGGCCGAGATGGCGCTCAGCTTCTCGACCTACGAGTATTTCTGGCTCGCCTTCCTGGGGCTCATGTGTGCGACCCTGGTGGCCCGCTCCTCGCCGGTCAAGGCGATCGCCGCCATGCTCTTGGGCCTGCTGGTCGCCTGCATCGGCATGGAGAACCCGGCCGGCACCCCGCGCTTCACGTTCGGCGTGACCGACCTGCTGGGCGGCATCGAGCCGATCCCGGCGCTGGTGGGCGTGTTCGCCGTGTCCGAGGTGATGCGGGCGATGCTCTCCCCCGAGCCGCCCAAGCTGCCCTACCGCCGGTTCGGCAGCATCCTCAAGGGCCAGCTGGCCCTGACGCGCCAGTACGTGAAGCCCCAAGTGCGGGGCAATATCGTCGGCATCATCATCGGCGTGCTGCCGGGAGCGGGGGCGGACATGGCGGCGTGGGTGAGCTACGCCATGTCGAAACGGTTCTCCAAGGAGCCGGAGAAGTTCGGCACCGGGCACCCCGAGGGGCTGATCGAGGCCGGCGCCAGCAACAACGCCTCGCTGGCCTCGGGCTGGGTGCCGTCGCTGCTGTTCGGCATTCCCGGCGACACCATCACCGCCATCGCCATCGGCGTGCTCTACATGAAGGGCCTGAACCCCGGTCCCACGCTGTTCACGGAGCGCGCTTCGAGCATGTATGCGCTCTACATCATCTTCATCATCGCCAACATCGTCATGATCCCGCTTGGCCTCGTGATGATCCGCATGGCCAGCAAGGTGCTGCGCGCCCCGCGCGCCTCGATCATGCCTGTGATCGTGCTCCTGTGCGCGGTGGGCGCCTTCGCCACCGGCAACAATCTGTTCTCGGTGCTGGTGGTGGCCGCCTTCGGCGCGATCGGCTTCGTCATGGAGCGCAATGGCTATCCGGTTGCGGCCATGGTGCTCGGTATCGTCATGGGCACCATGGTGGAACAGAGCCTGGTGACATCGCTCATCAAGTCCGACGGCAGCATCCTGCCGTTCTTCAGCCGCCCGGTAGCCGCCATCCTCGCCGCGATGGCCATCGCCGCGCTGGTCTGGCCGGTGGCGTTCTGGCTCGTGGGGCTGGTGCGCCGTCTGGGCCGTCGGCGAAGGGGTCAGACCCAGCGGGTCTGACCCCATTCGACCCCTTGGCCTCGCCGCGGGAATGTGCGTGCTGGCTGACAAAGGCGCATTGTGGCACGATGCGCCTGGGTGCTGGACCAACGTTTTTTCCGCCAACGCACACGCATGAGCCGGAGAACTAACATCCCCTGCGTGCTGACGGCCGTGGTAGCGACCGTGTGCGCGCAACTCCCGGCAACGGCGCAGGACGCTCAGACTACAGGAGCCTGCGTCGGCGTGGGCGATGTGATTCAGGTCACAATATTCGAAACCTCGGCTGGTGGCGTCCGCGCCGACAATTTTGTAACGCTTCCTGCACAGACGGTCGGTTCCAATGGTACATTCCCCGTGCCTCATGCGGGTGACATCAACGCGGTGGGACGGTCAATTCCTGAGATTCGGCGCGAGATCGAGACCAAGCTCGCTAGCCGTGCGATCGACCCAGGGGTCGTCGTCACGCACTTGGAGCAAAATGCGACCGGCCGCTGCTTCCCATGGCCTTGAGCGCCGATGACAAGAAGTGCAGGTGCCAGTCAGGCACGCTGCGACGAGCCCGTCTCCGTCAAACTTGGAGCACGAGAAGAGACTATGATGCCAGCTAGTGCCACCCGCTTCATTCAGTCGTGTCGATCTGCATGAACCGCAAGATTGCCATCGTTGTTGTCCTGCTGGCATGCTTCCCGGTGTTGAGCGTTCTGTCGTTCGTTCTGATGCAGCGCCATTGGGATCTTGTCGCGCGTCGCCTGTCGGAGAGCATGGCGCGCGATATCGCGGCCATCGTCGACCTCTACGAGGCGAGCTCCATCGCAGACGACATCGGCCGGCTGATCGACATCGGCCTCGCCAGGTTTGGCTTGTCGGTGTGGGTGCTGCCTGCCGGCGACCTTCCCCCGCCCCAGCCCAAGCCCTTTTTCGACCTGCTCGACGGCGCCCTTGCCGACGAGATCCGTACCAACATCAAGCGTCCGTTCTGGATCGATACCGTCGGCAGGTCGCGCGAGGTGGAGGTTCGCATCAAGCTCGACCACGCAATCCTGCGCTTCGTCGCCCAGCGCCGGCAGGCCTATGTCTCCAACTCTCACATCTTCCTGATCTGGATGCTGGGCACTTCGGCGATGCTGTTGGTGGTCGGCTATCTTGTTTTGCGACCTCCGGCACGACCTGATCAGGACGGTCCGACACCCGGGGATGTGAATCGCGCTTCATGATGTATCCGGATTAATGGTGACGGGAGGCGCGTGTTGTGCTCTCGTGCGCGTGCCTCGGAGATGAGGGTGGCGGTCGCCTAGGGCTGCTCCTCGACTAGGAGCCGAGGGCCGCGTTCGACACCTTGCCCGGCATGGCGGACAGACCATCCGAGCGCCGGCGCCCCGAACCTCCGACCTCGGACTTGGCGGGGAAAGAGCCGGGGATTCCCTCGACGCACGCTCGAGGACAAGGGGGTGCGGATTGCGGCGAAGCCGGTCTCCGATACCCCGCACGGCATGGTGGCCAGGCCGGCCAAGCGTCGAGCGGCCGTCGGAGGCGGTCGGGCAGGGCGTCCTTTGCGCCCCACCGGTTAAGGTCGTGGCCGCCGGGCGCGAGCCTGGACGCCCTGCTCCTCCTTCTCCTCGGGCGGGCCGAGCCGCTGCGAGGCTGGATGTGTTGCTGTAATCTCCACGCCCATGAGCCGCTACGACTTCAACGCCCAGCGCCTGTTCGTCGAGGCCGACCTGACCGAGGGCGCCACGGTCGCCTGCACCCCGGCGCAGGCCAACTACCTGCGCAACGTGCTGCGCCTGCGACCTGGCGACCCCATCCTCGTGTTCAACGGCCGCGACGGCGAATGGCAGGCCGAGCTGGCCGACGCCGAGATGTACAGTAGGGGCCGCCGCGCCACGGCGTTGACGGTGCGCGCGCAGACCCGCCCCCAGCAAGGCGGACCCGACATCGACTACCTGTTTGCCCCGCTCAAGCGCGCCCGCCTCGACTACATGGTCGAGAAGGCCACCGAGATGGGCGTGGCGCGTTTGCAGCCGGTGCTGACCCGGCGCACCGTCGCCGAGCGCGTCAACGTCGAGCGCATGCGCGCGCACGCCATCGAGGCGGCCGAGCAGTGCGGCATCCTGCGCCTGCCCGAGATCCGCGCGCCCGAGAAGCTGGAGCGCGTCGTCGCCGGCTGGGACGCGACCCGGCCGCTCGTGTTCTGCGACGAGGATAGCGAGGAGGTCTGCCCGTTCACCGCGCTGGCGCGCATCCCGGCCGGGCCTGTCGCGGTGCTGATCGGCCCGGAAGGCGGGTTCGACCCGGTCGAGCGTGAGCTTCTCTCATCCCAGCCATTCGTCACGCGCATCTCGCTGGGGCCGCGCATCCTGCGCGCCGACACCGCGGCCGTTGCTGCGCTTGCGCTTGTCAATGCCGTGCTTGGGGACTGGCGCTAGCCGTTGTGGCACGAAGCCCGCCGACCCACTACCCTGCGGCGACAAAGCTTGTGTGCGGCGCAGCTTTTCAACTAACAAGGTTCCCGAAGTCGCGCCCGCAAGACCAGGACCAACGCCCCAGATGTCCACCCGTCAGGACACAGCGCCGAGCCAGCCGGTGGACTCGCGCGACGATCTCGTGGCCTGGATCGCCGCAGGCTCGAAGCCGCCGCGGGACTGGCGCATCGGCACCGAGCACGAGAAGTTCCTGTTCCACACCGACACCCTGAAGCCGGTGCCCTACGAGGGCGAGCGCGGCGTGCGCGCGCTCATGCAGGGCCTGATCGACCGGTTCGGCTGGCTGCCGATCAGGGAGGGCGACACCATCATCGCACTGAAGCGCCCCACCGGCGAGCCCGGCGGCACCGTCTCGCTGGAGCCCGGCGGCCAGTTCGAGCTGTCGGGCGAGCCGCTCGCCACCGTGCACGAGGTGGCCGCAGAGACGCAGGCGCACCTCGACCAGTGCCTTGAGGCCGGCACGCCACTCGGCATCGGCTTCCTGGGCGTGGGCTTCGCGCCCGACTGGACGCTGGCCCAGATGCCGCGCATGCCCAAGCAGCGCTACGGGGTGATGACGGCCTACATGCCGAGGGTCGGCACCCGCGGCCTCGACATGATGTACCGGACCTGCACCATCCAGGTGAACCTCGACTTCGCCAGCGAGGCCGACATGGTGCAGAAATTCCGTGTCTCGCTGGCGCTGCAGCCCATCGCCACGGCCATCTTCGCCTGCTCGCCCTTCACCGAGGGCCGGCCGAACGGCTTCCTCTCCCTGCGCAGCGAGATCTGGCGCCATACCGACGCCGACCGCACCGGCATGCTGCCGTTCGCGTTCGAGCCCGGCATGGGCTTCGAGCGCTACGCCGACTATGCCCTCGACGTGCCGATGTACTTCGTCTACCGCGACGGCCGCTACATCGATACAGCCGGGGCCTCGTTCCGCGATTTCATGGCCGGCAAGCTGCCGCAGCTGCCGGGCGAGCGCCCCACGCTCGACGACTGGTCGGATCATCTGACCACGCTGTTCCCGGAGGTGCGCATGAAGCGCTTCCTGGAGATGCGCGGCGCCGACGGCGGGCGCTGGCGCCGCATCTGCGCCGTGCCTGCGTTCTGGACCGGGCTCCTCTACGACCGCGCCGCGCTCGACGCCGCCTGGGACCTGGTGAAGGCCTGGACCGCCGATGAGCGACAGGCCCTGCGGGACGCGGTGCCCCGCACCGGCCTCGGCACGCCGTTCCGCGGCGGCACGGTGCTCGACGTGGCCCGCGAGGCGCTGGCCATCGCCCGCGCGGGCCTCGTCCGCCGTTCCAACAAGGACGCCCAGGGCAACGACGAGACCAGGTTCCTGCAGCCTGTCGAGGCCATCCTGCGGGGCGGCATCAGCCCCGCCCAGGAGATGCTGGCGCGCTACGAGACGCAGTGGGGCCGCAGCGTCGCCCCCCTTTTCACCGAGTACACGTTCTGAGCCGGCAGGTCCCTGCGTGCGGTGCCGGCGTGGCTCGCTCACTGCGGCATGAAGGTCGTGATGTCCGCAGGCGCCTCGTTGCAGCAGGGGAGGGTGCGGAGCTTGCCGTAGGCCGCGAACAGCCTGGAGCCCAGAGCCCCGGCACGCTCCATGTACGTCTCCAGAAGCGGGGCGCTGCAGGCGCGCCAGGCCACGATGTCCTCCGGACGCAGCTGGACGATGCGCATGCCCTTCTCGACGGCCAGCGCATAGGCCGCGGACCTGACTGTCACGAAGCGTGCCCACATGTAGCTTTGGGCGTCCTGACCCAACTCGGTGAGGATCACCTGCTGGTCGGGCGTGAGCTTCTGCCAGGCCTGCTCGTTGATCACGACCATGAACAGACTGGGCGCATAGCGCAGGTTGGTGATGGTGTCGGCAACCCGCCACAGCTGGTGCTCCCGCACGGTCATGATGTCGGTTGCGACTGCCGACACCGTCCCTTTTTGCAGCGCGGCAAATGCTTCGGGCGGGCGGATCGCCTGAGGCAGGCCGCGGCACATGCTCAGGAGCTCCCTGGCCTGATCGTCGGCGGCGCCGACGGGGCGCATCACAATGGCCACCGGGTGGTTGGCAGGGGCCTTCTTGGACACGATGATGCTCGAGCCATAAGGCTCCCACCACAGCACGCGCGTCTTGGTGCGGCGCAGGATCTCCCTGTCGATCAGCGTCCGTATCTCGCTCTCGGGCCTGGTCGCGGCCTCGATGAGGCCGTCGAAATTGAACAGGAACGGCTGCAGGAAGGACGCGCAGATTGGCACGTCCTTGGTGAACTGGGTGAGCGGGGTGGCGCCGATCTCGATCGTTCCCGACGCCACTGCGGCCAGCACCTCGTGCTCCGCGTAGCGAGGCTCCGTGCCTTCGAGATCGATCCGGAGCGCGTAGCTGGTGCGGGCTCCGACCTGACGGGCGAACTCGCGCATGTTCTGCCCGGTGGGGCTGTCGAGCGAGATCGGCAGACCCAGCCGCAGCGTGACGCTTTGCGCGCGCGAGGTGGAAGCGCCGACGAGGCAGAAGGCGGCAAGGAGCAGACAGAATGCGCCCCGCGCCGGCCGCATGATCCCCCGTCCGCGCGGCGTCCCCGCAACGGACTGCACACCCCGTCGAGCCGTCAAAATGGACCACCCCCTCGCCGTCCTGGGCATTGTAGCGCGACGGCCGCTCCGGCACAGGTGAGATCGACCAATGGCGGTGGACGAACCGATGCCACGGGAGGGGCGCATGGCCGGTCGTTCGTGCGAATGCTCACGCCATCTCGCAAGTCCTGCGCGTACCGAATCCCTTTCGAGCCACGTCATCCTTGGCCGATTGCAGCATTGCTGTGTGTCAAACTTGTGATTGTGCGCCGCCGGAATGTGGAACGCCGACCACGCTCTACTCGTGGACCATTGGTATTGCGAAGCACCCCGATCTTCCCGATCTCTACCTTAAACCATGTCGCCAGGCTTGAGCTTGAGGAACTGTGGCGGCTTGCGGCTTTCAGCCGACGCAGGCGGGGCATACCCCGTCACGAGCGCGTCGCTCGGGTCAGGTCGAAGATGGTCGAGCAGTAGCTGATGACGGTCGGGCTCTTGAAGATCGGGTGCCTGTGTTGGACGCCTGCTCGGTCTTGCCGTTGAGGCGCAGCGCCAGATCCAGGTCCTCGGGGTCCGGGATCTCGTCCACTGTCACCATCCACGGCGAGAATGGGCCGGTGCCCACGAAGGCCCTGCTGGCGGCTGACGATCGGGTGTGAGACCCTCGGATCTGACACCATTGCACGGACGAATGTTGGAGCCACGGTGTCAGACCCAGAGGGTCTGGCACCAGCTCAGCGGGTCCCGTGGCAGAGACGCTCGAACTCCTCGCGGGGGACATCCCGGCGCGGCTTCAGGATAGAGAGGTCGGCGGTGGCGGCAACCCGCGCCGTGCAGCGCTGCAGGGCCTCGTCCTCCATGATGCGCACCATCTCTCTGAGCTTGACGGCGGCGGAGCGCCATATGGCCCCCAGCGCCGGGGCCTTCGGTCCGTCGATGGAGTCGGCCATGGCGGCAATGCGGTCGACCGTGAGGGGATGCGTCTCGGTCTTGAGCAGGTGCTCCACCCACGCGCGCCGGCTCGGGTACTCGCCGCGGTGCGGCAGGCTGTAGAGCTGGGCTTGGAAGAACAGGATGGCTCCGAGGGGCGCCGTCCGCGTCCGCGCCAGCACCTCGAGCGCGAAGCGGTCCGCCGCCATCTCGTCGGCACGCGCCTGCGCCTTGGTGATCTCGTCGTAGCCCTTGTGGCGATAGAGGATGTGCCCCAACTCGTGCAGCAGCAGGAACGCGACCGCCTGGTTGCGCATGGCTAGCGACAGCTCGTCCACCCTCTTGTCGTCGAGGGCGTTGGCGGGGATGCCGAGCGTGGCGAGCAGCGGCGGGTATTGGCCACCAGGCAGCTGGGCCTTGGGCTTGTTCCGCAGCATCGAGAAGTAGAGGTCGATGCTGCCGTAGGACATGCCGTTGTAGTGGAGCCAAGCGTAGGCCGTCGCCATGTCCTCCACCAGCCGCAGCGAGAGGACGGGCATCTCGACGATCGGCTTGCCGTTGTCCTCGGAGGCGTAGAAGTTCAGCGGCGGATCGCGGGGCGACGGGAGCGGGAAGCGAAGCTCGAACTCCCCGAGCTTCCTGCGCTCGTCGGCGGTCAGATGGGGCTTCACGCCGATATCGTAGAGCTTGTGTACAAGCTTGCTCAGCCGCGGCGCGGACTGCTCGATGTCCGCGCGCGCATACAGCCCTGAAACGTCCGCGGAGGCCGGCGCAGTAGCGGTGGCAGCGAGCACGAGCAGCGCCGCCAGGCGTGCGGTCATCGATTGCCATGCCGCCCCTTTCCACCGGGCATGGGCGGTTGCGAGAGAGTTCATCCCGGCAAGCTCCTCGATCCACGTCGGCCACGGTGTCGTCGGGCGTGGGCGAAGCGGATCGAAGCGTACACGGCCGGCAGTCCTGCTGCATCATCCGCCGGGATGACGGCCGTAGGCGCCCTACTCCGCGGCCTCGGCCTGGTGGTCGAAGGGCAGGCCCAGCTCGTGCCAGAGGGCGGAGAGCGCGGCCGCCAGCGCGTCCATGTCGGCGTCGGAGTGCTGGGGTTGGGGCGTGATGCGCAACCTCTCGGTCGAGCGGGGCACCGTGGGGTAGTTGATCGGCTGCACGTAGATGGCGAAGCGGTCGAGCAGGGCGTCGGTGATGCGCTTGGTCAGCACGGGATCGCCCACCAGGATCGGCACAATGTGGCTCGGGTTGTCCATCACCGGCAGGCCGGCCGCCTTCAGCCGCCGCTTCAGCGCGCGGGCGCGCTCCTGATGGCGCTCGCGCTCGACGTTGCTGGTCTTCAGGTGGCGGATGCTGACGGTCGCGCCGGCGGCGATCGCCGGGGGCAGCGAGGTGGTGAAGATGAAGCCCGGCGCATAGGAGCGGATGGCGTCGCACAGGTCGCGCCGGCCGGCGATGTAGCCGCCCATGATGCCGAAGCCCTTGGCCAGCGTGCCGTTGACGATGTCGACCCGGTGCATCACCCCGTCGCGCTCGGCAATGCCGCCGCCGCGCGGGCCGTAGAGGCCCACCGCGTGCACCTCGTCGAGATAGGTGAGCGCACCGTACTTCTGGGCGAGGTCGCAGATGGCGCCGATGGGGGCCATCAGGCCGTCCATGGAGTAGCAGGACTCGAAGGCGATCACCTTGGGCCGGTCGCGATCGACCAGCTTCAGCTTGGCCTCAAGGTCGGCCAGGTCGTTGTTGCGCCATATGATCTTCTCGCCGCCGCCGTTGCGGATGCCGGCGATCATGGAGGCGTGGTTCTTGGCGTCGGAGAAGATGACGAGGCCCGGCAGCAGCTTGCGCAGCGTTGCGAGCGTCGTGTCGTTGGCCACGTATGCGGAGGTGAAGAGGAGGGCGGCCTCCTTGCCGTGCAGGTCGGCCAGCTCGGCTTCCAGCTCTACGTGATAGTGCGTGGTGCCCGAGATGTTGCGGGTGCCGCCGGAGCCGGCGCCGGCCGCATCGATGGCGTCGTGCATGGCCTCGATCACGGCCGGATGCTGGCCCATGCCCAGGTAGTCGTTGGAGCACCACACCGTGATCGGCCGAGTGTCGTCGGCCCGGAAATGGCGCGCAGCAGGGAAGCACCCGCGGTCCCGCCGGATGTCCGCGAACACCCGGTAGCGTCCTTCATCTTTCAGCGCCTGCAGCGCCGCGGCGAATGCCTTCGCATAATCCATCGACCCACCCTCGCCGCGCAGGGCCTGGGAGCCGCTGCCACCCTTCTGGACCCATTCTAAACCACCCGCGAGAAACGAGAAGCCCCCGCTCATTGTCGCATCTCCCCTGTTGGGCGCAGCCCCCACGCTTGACGCTGTCGCTCGTGCTCCACCGGCCGCGCCTTGGCCGCCGCTGCTGCGACATGGCGGCCTCGGCGACGGCGGTCGAGCTTCAGTTGCTGGAGACGGCGCGGGGCTGGACCACGTCCTTGCGCATCGGCCCGAGCAGGGCCAGCAGCTCTTGCTGCTCGCGCGGCGGCACGTTGAACTTGTTGAGCGACTTGACGAGGTCTGCGACCAGCGCGTCGAAGTCCTGGTTGCGGACCCCGAGGCCGCGGTGCGCCTCGCGCATGCTGCGCCCTTCGTACACGCACGGACCGCCGGAGCCGGCGCAAATCTGCTGCACCAGCAGGCGCTTGAGGCGCGGAATGTCAGTGTTGGCGAAGAACCTGTTGATGCGGTTGTCCTTCGCGACGTTGCCGACGAAGTCGTTGACGACGGCGGTAATGGCCGGCTTGCCGCCGAGGCGCTGATAGAGCGACCTCTGCTGGCCGTAGACGGTGGCGTGCGCCATCGTGGTCGTGATGCCGATGGCGAGCAGGATGCCGAGTGGGCGAGCTAGGCGCATGGGGGATCTCCCTTCGCTTGACGTTTTCGCGTGCTCGCGCCCCGGTGCAGCCCGGGGTCTCGATCCCAGGCGAGCGGGAGCAGGATCTGCGAGCAGCTCAGATACGGTGCGGCCTGCGCTTTGGAGGCATCACCGACTGTCAACTCATCGTGAAAGGAGTGGCGCGCAGATCCCCTCTCTCCGTTCGCGCTATTTCGGGCGCGAACGGGGAGAGGGAGACGCAGGCTCAGAACGGGTTCCAGGTCGCCTTGGGCGTGAACCGGATGTAGCCCAGGTTGGCGCCGAGCCTCAGTCCGATGCCGGAGCGGATGGGCGCCATCACCACGGTGCCGTTGGTGACGAGCGTGGCCCCGACGCCGCCAACCAGGTAGGCGGAGCCGTCGATGCCCGTGAAGGACATGTAGAGCTCCTCGGGGGCCGCCAGCTTGTAGATCAGGAACAGCGTCTTGGAGCCTTCGGCGCCTGCGTCGAATCCCAGCGAGGGGCCGTGCCAGTAGATCGGCTGCGTGCCGCCGCTGCGCAGGTAGAGCGTGCCCTTGCCGTAGCGCACGCCGGCGAGGAACGCGCCGCCCCCCTCCGTCCCGAGGACGTAGCCTGTGGGCCGCCCGCTCTTGGCGAACAGGTACTCGATGACGGAGCCGAGGTTGGCGGAGACCTGGCCGAAGAAGCCGGCGCTGGCGGCACGGATCTCGTCGATGGTGTAACCCTCGGCGTCGGTGGGTGCTCCTGGATCGGTCGGCGGCGGCAAGGGGGCCACGGCCACGCCGCCCAGCGGCGGGGCAGCTGTGGTGCTGGTGGACCAGCCGCTGGCCTCCGGCGGACGCGGCGGCGCGGGCGGTGCCGGGGGTACGGCCTCGGACGCCGCGACCTTGGGCTCGGGCGCCTTGGCCTTGGGTGCCGGCGCGACGGGCGTGTCGCTCAGCATCTGGTCGAGCTTGGATACGAGGTAGGAGGTCTTGGTCTTGACCGTCGCCTGCAGCTCCAGGCTCGCCGCCTGCAGCTCCTGCAGCTTGCCGCACTCGAGCGCGGCGCCCGCATCCAGGGTGCCCAGGGCATCGATCCTGGCGAGCAGCGCGTTGGCGTCGGTGTCGAATGCGGCCACCCGCTCGTCCTGCAGGGCCTGGTAGGCCCGCTCCTCGTAGCCGGTGTCGGGCCACTTCATCTTGGTCTTGAGCTGGGCCATCTTTGCCTGCAGGCGCGGGGTGTTCTCGGCGCTCAGCTTGCGCAGCGCAGCGCCGGCGTCGTTGACGGCCTTGGCAAACTCGTCGGCCGTGCAGTCGGCAGCCGCCGGCGCCACGCGGGGCACCGCAAGCAGGAGAAGAGCCAGCACGGTGAGCAGCAGGCGCTGCATGGCTTGGACTCCCAATTAGGCCGGGTCGATCGGGGTCAGACCCCTCGCCTCGACCTTACGTCAGAATCGCCGGGCTCAAGGCGAGGGGTCTGACGCCGGCACAGAATCCCCAAGAATCGCCAGGTTAGGGCGAGGGGGCGGACCCCGCCTAGAGCATTCTATGGCCGGGGATGCGACAGAAAAATGGAGCCGGCGGAGGTTTTCCCCGCGAAGAAGCGCGGCTCCTGCGGCTCCTACACGGCAAAGCTCCAGCTTATGGGGTGTTGGCCGGATCGGGAATGACGCTGACGTGCGCGGCAACGACGCGCCATCCTTCGGGGAAGCGCACCCAGGTCTGCATCTGCCGGCCGACCTTGCCGGGTGCCGATTCGCGGTGGAACAGCGTGGAGGCCACTGCGAAATCGCGGCCGTAGGTGGCGATCGCGGTGCGCGATAGCGTGCGCCGCAGGTTGACCAGCAGGTTCGCCTTTACTGCGGGCTTCCAGGCCGCCTGGAGCGGCAGAGCCAGCATCTCGGCGGTTGCGTCGATGTAGATGTCGATGCCGTCGGTCGGCTCGGGCGGCGTCGCGTGCTCTTTGGCAGTCACGGTGTGCGGCGTTCCAGTTGCGCAGATCAAGAGACGGCTACGAGGCAAGTCATATGCCGCCGGCGCGGCGTTGGCCGGCGCGTCCCCCTCCCGGTCAAACTCCCAGATACCGGTGCTGCACATCCGGGGTTGCGGCAAGCTCTGCCGATGTCCCCGTCCACACCACGCGGCCGCGCTCGATCAGGTGGTGGCGGTCGGCGAGCCGCGTCAGCGCGGCGATGTTCTTGTCGATTACCAGCACGGCCTGGCCGGCAGCCCTGAGCTGGGCCAGGCAGCGCCAGATCTCCTCGCGGATCAGCGGGGCGAGGCCCTCGGTGGCCTCGTCGAGGATCAGGAGGCGCGGATTGGTCATCAGCGCACGGCCGATGGCCAGCATCTGCTGCTCGCCACCCGAAAGCAGGTTTGCCATACTGTCGAGGCGCTCGGCGAGCCGCGGGAAAAGGGCGCACACCTTGTCGAAGGTCCACGGATCGGCAGCCCCGCCGCGGTTGGCGGCCGTGGCGATCAGGTTCTCGCGCGCGGTCAGGTTGGGGAACACCTGCCGCCCCTCGGGCACCAGCCCCACGCCCAGCTTGGCCACGCGGTATGAGGGGAGCGCCCGGATCTCGCGGCCGTCGAGCCGGATGGAGCCGGCGGAGGCCGGCGTCAGCCCCATGATGGAGCGCACGGTGGTGGTCTTGCCCATGCCGTTGCGGCCCATGAGCGTCACCATCTCGCCCGGCGCGATCCTGAGCGACA